>JASJYA010000029.1 GCA_030125685.1 Actinomycetota bacterium | reverse complement strand
ATCGTGCCTTCACGCTCCCCGATCGCAGCAGCGGAAGAGGTGTACACGACGCGCCGGACACCCGTTGCGGCCGCCGCACGAATCACGGCAACCGTGCCGTCGATGTTGACCCGATCCATTGCACGCGGATCACGCGAGCACGACTCGTTCACGCCCGCAACGTGGTAGATCACGTCGACCCCCGACATGCCTTCGGCCAGGGCATCGGCGTCGAACAGGTCACCGAACACCGGCGCAGCTCCATGGTCCGAGACGGCGCCGGCGGCGGCTTCGCTGCGGGCGAGCGCTCGCACGGCGACTCCTCCGCCGATGAGAGCGGCAAGAAGATGACCGCCGACGATTCCGCTCCCACCGGTGAGGAACGCGTCAGCTCTCACGGTCGCGAGGCGTGAGAACCGCTCGGAAGCGTGAGAAATAGTCGCCTGCAGACATAACAGTCACAACCACTGCGAGAGCGATGAGCCACTGGTCGAGCCTCCACCCAACGATCACGATGTCGAACTGGATTATGGCGAATGAGATAGCCGTGAACTGAATCGCGGCCTTGGACTTCCCCCAGATCGAGGGTGGAACCGTCGACTGGTCGAGGGCTGCCACCGACCGCAGGCCCATAATCGAGATCTCACGCCCGATGATGATGAACGCGGGCCATGCGCTCATTGTGCCGATCTCGACAAGGGCCAACATCGCTCCTGCGACGAGAACCTTGTCTGCAACAGTGTCCAGAAAGGCGCCGAGGGTCGTTGTGATCCGCCACCTCCGTGCGAGGTAGCCGTCAGCGAAGTCCGTCAAAGCAGCAATGACGAACACAACTGTGGCTGCGATCGCGTAGCGGTGGTCTCCCGGCGAATGGAGGATCAGAATCATCGCGACTGGTGTGAGGATCAGTCGGATGACGGCGAGGAGATTCGGGATCGACATCGGTCTGCAGCCTATCGGAGTGGCGCGAACGGAGCGAGTGTCATGGTTCAATCCAATTGAGCGAGCGATCGATCGCCTTCGACCAGCCTCTCAGATAGCGATCCCGCACGCCGGCATCCATTGTCGGTCGGTAGCGGACCGCCTCCTGGCGGAGGTGCGGAACGTCTTCTACGCCGCTCCACACACCCGCTTCGATGCCTGCTCCAAAGGCGGCGCCGAGGACCGTCGTATCTGTGATCGAGGGAACGACGACATCGATGCCAAGGATGTCGGCCTGAAACCCCATGAGCAACGTGTTCGCGACCATTCCACCATCGACCCGGAGCTCAGCGAGATCGATACCTGTATCTGCAACCATCGCGTCGACAACATCCTTGGCCTGGAACGCCGTCGCCTCGAGCACTGCGCGAGCGAGATGGCCCTTGTTTGAGTACCGCGTCAGACCGACGAGAACGCCGCGGGCGTCGTCACGCCAGTGGGGGGCGAAGAGTCCTGAGAAGGCGGGAACGAAATACACATCGCCGTTGTCGGGAACGCTCGAGGCGAGAGACTCAATCTCCTCAGCGCTCGAGATGATTCCCATGTTGTCGCGCAGCCACTGGACTCCGGCGCCGGCAATGGCGACCGAACCCTCGAGGGCGTATGTGGCCGGCTCTCCTGCAAATTGATATCCAACCGTGGTGAGGAGGCCCGAATTCGAATGCACGATCTCGGCGCCGGTATTGGATAGGAGGAACACTCCAGTCCCATACGTCACTTTCGTGTCCCCGACACCGAACGCCGCTTGGCCGACGAGAGCCGCGTGCTGGTCGCCGAGGATCGTCGTGAGCCTCGTGCCCTCCAACACGCCTCGACACGGCCCGAAGTCTCCTATGGAAGGCAGGATCTCTGGGAGCATCGACATCGGGACGCCGATCGCATCGCATAACTCCTGATCCCACGAGAGCGAGCCGAGGTCCATGAGCATCGTCCTGCTCGCATTCGTCACATCGGTGACGTGCCTCCCCGTCACATGCCATGCGAGCCACGAATCGATCGTGCCGAAGGCAAGTTCTCCGTCAATCGCCCTCTGGCCGAGACCAGGGTGCTGGTCGAGAATCCAACGGATCTTCGGGCCTGAAAAATAGGTAGCGGGTGGAAGGCCGGTCTTCTGCCTGAACGCGTCGGCGCCGAATGTTCCCGCGAGGGACCGTGCAAAATCAGCAGTTCGAGTGTCCTGCCACACAATCGCGTTCGATACTGCCTCACCTGAACGTCGATCCCAGATGACAGTCGTCTCACGCTGGTTGGTGATACCGACACCGGCGAGGTCTGAAGCCTGCATACCGGCGGCGTCGAGCGCTTCACTGATGACATCAAGGGTGTTTTTGAGAATCTCGCTCGGAGAGTGCTCGACCCACCCCGGCTTCGGAAGAATCTGCTCGTGTTCCTTGTGCGCTATCGAAACGAAGGCGCCGTGTTCATCGACGATGACGAAACGCGAGCCTGTCGTCCCTTGATCGATCGCACCCACGTATTGGCCCATGGCGGTCTCCGGTCAGTCGTTCAAACCTCCGGCGAACTGACGCGCCTCGTCGCCTCCCGCGGCAATGAAACGCTCGATCACCTCGGCTGCACGGTACACCGATACGTCAACCTCCGACCGCTCGGAACGAGAGAACTTCGCGAGAACATAGTCTGCGGGATCCATGCGGCCGGGGGGGCGACCGACGCCGATCTTGAGACGCCAAAAATCCGGGGACCCGAGTGAGCCCACGATCGAGCGAACACCGTTGTTTCCCCCGTGTCCGCGCGCCCACTGGATCTTGAGCTTTCCGAACGGAACATCGATATCGTCGTGAACTACAAGCGTCTCAACGAGGTCGATGCCGTAGTAACGCACAAGGGGCTGAACAGCCTGGCCTGACTCGTTCATGAACGTCGTCGGGAGGGCAAGCACAGCGCGCTGCCCATCGATGTTGACGTCGGCGATCTTGCAGCGGATACCTTGGGGCGCCCTCTTCATCTTCACGGCGGCGTCCTGAGCAAAGCGTGACACAGCTTCGGCGCCGACGTTGTGACGGGATCCGACGTATTTGCGCCCCGGGTTCCCTAATCCGATGACAAGCCGAGCGCCGGGCGTGGCGGTCAGCTCGCGCCCTCTTCGCGCTCGACGGCCTCTTCGCCCTCTTCGCCCTCGACGGCCTCTTCGCCCTCGACGGCCTCTTCGCCCTCCAGGAGCTCCGGCACTTCCTCAACTTCGACGGCAGGTGGGGTCACGGTAATGAGGCCGTGGCCTGGGTCGGGGACGTATGTGACACCGTCGATCTCGGGAAGGTCACCGACGGTGAGCGTGTCATACAACGCCATGCCTGAGATGTCCACCTCGATAGACGAAGGGATCGCGTTCGGCAGGGCGTTGATCGTCACGGTCGGGTCGAGTGTGTGCACGATGCCCTCGTCCTCTATGGCGCCGATCGGCGTTCCAACGAATTCGAGGAAGACCTCGGCCTCGATCTCCGTGTCGAGGGAGACCTGAATGAAGTCGACATGATCGATCTCGCCCCGGACCGGGTGTCGATAAATCTCACGGGCGACCGTGAGCACAGACTCACCGCCGACCTCCATTTCGATGATGGCGTTGAGACCGGCCTCGGTGTGCAGCACCGAATACAGATCTCTCTCCGATACGTGAACCGCAATCGGCTTGATGTCACTCCCATAAACGATTCCGGGTATCCGGCCGTCACGCCGAAGCCTCCTTGAGGCACGGCTTCCCGCTGTTTCGCGCTTCGTCGCGCGCAGGGCTACCTGCTGCATGTGGAATTCTCCTCGAAAATCGCTTGAGACTTGGTTTGGAAGTGTACGCAGGTCGCGAAGGAAGTGATAAAGGACAGCTTTCAGCTTTCAGCCAGTAGGGACAAGCGGATGGTTCTGGTCGGGTGGGTTCGGTTCGGGTCAACGAAGACTCTGGCGTTGAATGGGGCCATATATCGCCGTTTTCTACGCCAGAGTCCTCCCGGTTCACGAGACCCTGCCTGGCCTTCGTTCAGATGTTCTCGCCTTTGAACAGCTCGCTCACCGACTGGTCGTTGAAGATCGCTTCGATGGTACCTGCAAGGAGAGGGGCGATCGACAACACGGTGAGGTTCTCCAACGTCAGCGCCTCCTTGGTGACAGGGAGGGTGTTCGTGATGACGATCTCAGAGAGCGGCGCCTTCGACAGACGCTCGACAGCAGGCGGTGAGAGGATCCCGTGGGTGGCGAGCACCATGACCGACAGGGCGCCCCGTGCGACCAACAGCTCAGCCGACGCAACCACGGTTCCGGCAGTGTCGATCATGTCGTCCACGACCACACAATGCCTGCCCTCGACGTCACCGACGACCCACTCCGCCGCGACCTCGCTGCGGACGTCGCTGCGACGCCGCTTGTACACAAATGCGACCTCTGCCTCGATGTGGAGAGCGAACCGGGTAGCTCGCTTCACGCCGCCGGAGTCAGGCGACACGAAGGTGATCGGGCCGTCGAGCTTGCTGCTCAGGTATTCCTCGAAGAGGGGCATTGCGGTGAGTGAGTCGAACGGCGCATCTGTGAAGCCCTGGATCTGGCCCGTGTGGAGATCGACCGAGGCGATGCGGTCCGCTCCTGCCGCCATGAAGAGATCGCCCATCATCTTGGCTGAAATCGGCTCACGGGGACGGCCTTTCTTGTCCTGGCGTGAGTACCCGTAGAAGGGAACCACCGCAGTGATCCGCTTCGCCGATGCGCGTTTGAGCGCGTCGATCATGATGAGCTGCTCCATGATGTGGAAGTTGATGGGGTGAGAGTGGCTCTGGATCACGAAACAGTCTGCGCCGCGCACGGACTCGGTGAACCGGATGTAGATCTCGCCGTTCGGGAACTTCGACCGCTCAAGGCCGCCGAGTTCGACATTGAGCAGCTTGGCTACCTCGGCAGCCAAGTCCTCGTTCGCCGACCCGGAGAACACCATGATCCGTTTCACACCGGGACGCTCCATCAATCCGACTCCTCGTTCGCACGCGTACGCCTTCTCTCAGCGTAGTCAGGGATGTTCTTCTGCACAGCTCTCTCCACCCCGAGGGCGCCGTCGGGCACGTCCTGGGTGATCACAGACCCCGCTCCCGTCGAAGCGTCGTCGCCGATCGTGACCGGCGCCACCAGCATCGTGTCCGACCCGATCTTCGCCCGGTCTCCGATGATCGTGCGGTGCTTGTCGTAACCGTCGTAGTTGACGGTGATCGTTCCGGCGCCAATATTCGCTCTCTTGCCGATGGTCGTGTCTCCGATGTAGCTGAGGTGGGGAACCTTCGAACCTTCGCCGACCTCGGAATTCTTGATCTCGACATACGTGCCTGCCTTCGCTCCGGCAGCGAGGACAGCGCCAGGGCGGAGATAGGCGAACGGGCCGACCGAAGCGTTGGCCCCGACGACCGCTCCAGACAAGACAGCATTGACGACAGTCGCGTCCTCCCCGATCGTTGAATCATGCGCCTGCACGCTCGGCCCGACACAGGCGCCCGCCGCGACCGTGGTGTCGCCTGTCAGGTATGTGTCCGGATAGATCTTTGCGCCGGGCGCCACCGTGACATCGGCGTCGATGTACACACGAGTCGGGTCGAGCATCCACACGCCGGAATCCAGAAGCTCTGCGTTAATGCGAGACCTGAGGACCGCCGACGCTTCAGCCAGTTGCGCCTGGGAATTGACCCCAAAGCCTTCCTCTTCGTCAGTGAGGAGCGCCGAGACGCTGTGGCCGTCTCGAACGAGAATGCCGATGACATCCGTGAGGTAGTACTCCCCCTGATCGTTGTCGTTCGCGATTCTCGCCAACGCGTCAGCGAGAAGTCCCCCGTCGAACGCGTACACGGAGGTGTTGACCTCACAGATCATTCGCTCCTCTTGTGTTCCGTCTCGTTCCTCGACGATTGCGGTCACCGCACCACCGGAGCGAACGATCCTCCCGTAGCCATACGGGTTTTCGAGTTCAACGGTGAGCACCGTTGCAGCGGCTTCGCTCCGCTGACGCTCCGCCACGAGCGCTCCGAGCGACTCAGCTCGGATCAGCGGCATGTCACCGGGAACGACCACCACCGTGTCGTGGGTCTTGCTAATGCCGCCAAGACCGACCAGTGCGGCATGGCCGGTCCCGTTCTGAGGATCCTGGACCACGGCAACAGCGCCATCGGGGAGCACGGCAGTGACCTCTTCCGCATCGAATCCGACGACCACAGACACCTCATCGGCGTCGAGTGGACTGACCGCTTCGAGCACCCACTCCAACAAGGTGCGGCCTGCTGCAACCTGAAGGACCTTTGCCTTGTCACTCCGCATGCGAGTCCCCCTGCCTGCGGCTAGGACGATCGCCCCGACACTCATCTGATCACAACCTTCGGTCGGCTTGCTGGGGGGACAGGACTCGAACCCGTACTAGATGGACCAAAACCACCTGTGCTGCCAGTTACACCACCCCCCATCGCGGTGGCGCGGCACCTAAGTGTAGAGGTAGCCCGCCCATGAGTTCCATCGCGCTCAGTCATCGATCCGTTCCCAACCGCATCCCACGAGGGTCACCGCTTCGGCCGCTCTTGTCGGCGCGTCGAAGCTCTCGACAGCGCTCCGAGCTTCGTCGATCGTGCTGAAGAACGCGAACAGCGCGGCGCCTGATCCTGTCATTGCGACACTCGTGGACCAACGCTGCGCGATGTCCGACCGCCAATCGCCGATGCGAGGATCAAGAGACATCGCCGCAGGCAGAAGGTCGTTACGCAGAGGGAGTCCTCCACGCAGCGCGGGGGGTAGGTGACGGTCCTCGATCGCCTCACCCGTCGGTCCGTCAAGCCTGTCCCACTCGGCGAAAACGTCCGGAGTCGAGAGGGAGAAGGGCGGCACGATGATCCCGAGGGCGAAACCCTCTAAAGGTGGAAGATCCGAGATCCTCTCCCCCCGCCCTTCCACCAACCTTGTCCCCCCGACGAGGGAGAACGGGACATCCGCGCCGAGCCCGCCGGCGAGGTCGGTGACAATGTCGGGGTCGATGCCGTAGCGTTCGGCCATCAAGCCGAGGGCGGCAGCGGCGTCTGCGCTCCCGCCGCCGAGCCCCGCGCCTGAGGGGATCCGCTTGTGGATCGTCAACGCCGTAGGTGATGCGACTCTGGCAGCGCGTCTCGCCGCCTCGATTGCTTGCCATGCCAGGTTCGTCTCGTCGCCGGGCGCCTCGGCGCTCCCGACCGATATCGAATCATCTGACGCCGGACCAACGGTTACGTCGTCAGCAAGGGAGACGGACTGAAAAATGCCCCGCAGCGGGTGATAGCCGTCAGCGGATCGGGGAAACACCGCAAGGGCGAGATTCACCTTGGCATATGCCTTCGCCTTCATCTGCCCCGCTCCTCTGCGACAGCGATTGCTACAAAGTCCAGGGGATCCAGCTCTTCCGGCCTCGCCGTAGGGTCGATGTCTGCAGCCAGGAGGACAAGCTCAGGAGCGTGAAGAACCGACGAGAGCGACCGTCTGAGCATCTTGCGTCGCTGGCCGAACGCGACAGCCGCCAGCTCGATAGCTCGCGGCGCCTCGGCCGGGGCGTCGACGCGGTCAAGCACAATCACTGCGGAATCGACGCGGGGAGGAGGCTCGAACACGTGGGACGGAACCTCAAACGCGAACCTTCCCGCTGCATGGAGTCCAACAGTCACAGACGGCAATCCATACGTCTTGGATCCGGCGCCGGCCAGCATCCTGTCGGCGACCTCCCTCTGGATGACGACGACGATGCGCTCGATCTCCGGGGCGCCCTTGAGCGCGTCGAGAACGATCCCTGTGCCCACGTTGTACGGCAGGTTCGCAACCAGCGTCCACGGACCCTCGCCGATCGCGGCGCCAAGGTCGAGACGGGCAGCATCCTCGAAGCGCAACTCGACATGGCCGAGCCCGCCGATCGTCTCGGCGAGGATCGGGGCGAGGGAGGTGTCGATCTCGTATGCCACGACCCTCCCCGCCCTCTCAGCGAGAGCAGCCGTGATCGTGCCGGTTCCTGCGCCGATCTCAACCACGTTGGAGCCGGCGTCGAGGTCTGCGAGTGCGACGAGCCTCCTGACGATATTCGGGTCGACCAGAAAGTTCTGGCCGTAGGCCTTGGTCGGCCTGTAGCCATAAGCGGCAAGCAGCCTGCTTATCTCGCTGCGCCCCTGAATCCCGCTGTCAGCCACGAGGCGATCCGAACACTCGCGAGGCCGTTTGGGAGGTGAGCTTCGCGACTTCATCGATGTCGAGGCCCCAGACGTCAGCGAGCGTCGCACCAGTAATCGCCACGTTCGCCGGTTCGTTCGATTCGCCGCGCAACGGCTCAGGTGTCAGATATGGGCTATCGGTCTCCACCATCGTTCGATCTCGAGGCGCGTGTCTGGCGGCGAGGCGGAGCGTCTCGTCACCTCTATAGGTGAGGGGCCCTGCGAAGGAGAACGTGACACCGAGGTCTCGGAACCGCTTCGTCCACTTCGATCCTCCTGTCCAGCAGTGCAGAACCGCTCGCTCACCGAGGTCGAACCTTTCGAGCATCTCATAGACGTCGCGAAACGCATCTCGACAATGGATGATGATCGGCTTGCCGAGATCCACAGCCAACTGAAGCTGATCTCCGAACGCGTTCAGTTGATCGTCTCGAGGCGCAAGATTGCGGTACCAATCCAATCCGCACTCGCCGATAGCATCAGCATGTTGCGCGAGATCGGCGATACGGCCGGCGACGCTCGGCCACTCGGAAGCGCTGTGCGGGTGCAGCCCTGCGGACCACAACACACGGTCGGGGAGTCGTCGGGAGATTTCGCGAGATTGCATCGACGACTCGACGTCTACTCCGGGGCAGAGCACCCACTCGACGCCTGCTTCGACGGCTCGGGCGAGCACGGTTTCCGATGCTTCCTCGACCATGAAGAGGTGGGCGTGGCTATCTACCCATGTTTCTGACAATGTGTCAGGAGGATTCATGTCAGGTGCGGACTTCGATCTCGGCGTCTGTGGCGTCGACCTGGCCTACGTCGAACTGTGCGACCTCAACCTTGGCAAATAGAGGACCGAGCTCACCGAGCTTCATACCGGACGAGACCTCCGGCGCCTCCCACACAGGCGCTCTCCCTGTGACCTGCGAACCGAGCGCTTCGAGTACCTTCCTAGATGTTCTCGGGAGGTACGGCGACAACGCCACTGCGTTACCTGCAATCATCTGGAGCGCCACCCACAGCGTCGTACCTGTGCGCTCCATGTCTGTCTTTGCAGTCGTCCACGGGGCGAGGTCGCTGAGGTACGCGTTGGCCTCCTGAGCACCCGCCATCGCGCGAGCGATGCCTGCTCGAAGCTTCACGTCACCCAACAGGTCGGAGACGTCCTGGAGCGTCGCGGTTCGACTCGCCAGGGCTGTGTCGTCGGCTTCGCTCAACACGCCGGGCTGTGGAACGACACCGTCGAAGTAGCGATTGGTCATCGACACAACTCTGTTGACAAGATTTCCCCAGGTCGCGACGAGTTCATCGTTGATCCTGCGGACGATCTCACCGTCTGTGAGCTCGGAGTCGTTCGATTCAGGGAACGCCTGCGCGATCGCGTAACGAAGAGAGTCAGGCTCGAAGCGGTCGAGGTACCAGCCGAGCGGTCTACCGACACCGCGTGACGTCGACGCCTTGGCGCCGCCGAACGTCACGTACTGGTTCGCAGGGACGTCGGTGGGAAGATTCAGGCCACCGTGGCCCATGATGAGAGCAGGCCAATACACCGCATGGAACGGGATGTTGTCCTTTCCAACGAAGTAGTAGCTCTCGGCTTCGGGATCCTCCCACCAGGCCTTCCAAGCATCCGGCGTACCCTGCTTCTCGGCCCACTCCTGGGGGGCGGAGAGATATCCCATAACCGCTTCCCACCAGACATATATCGACTTCCCCGGGCCGAGGTCGTCCACAGGTATCGGGATGCCCCAATCGAGGTCTCGCGTAAACGCTCGATCGTGCAGACCGCCATCGACCATACCCACGGCAAAGTTGACAACATGGGGCCGCCAGCCCTCTCTGGTCGTGAGCCACTCGAGGAGCGGCTCGTTGAACGCGCTGAGCTTCCAGTAGTAGTGCTCGGTCTCTCTCAGCACAGGGGTGGAGCCGGTGAGCTTCGACTTTGGGTCGATGAGATCGGTTGGATCGAGGGTCTTGCCGCAGTTGTCACACTGATCGCCCCGGGCATCGACGTAGCCGCAATGTGGACACGTCCCTTCAACGTACCGGTCTGGCAGGAAGCGTCCGGCCTCATCGTCGAAGTACTGCTCGGATGTCTGGGTGTACAGGTAGCCGTTCTCAAGCAGCTTCAGGAAGAAGTCCTGGACGACCCGCTTGTGGGTGTCCGTCCCGGTTGTGGTGAACAGGTCGAAGTCGATTTCGAGATCCCGCCAGTACGACAAGAACTCAGGGTGATACTTGTCGACGATCTCCTGAGGATCCCACCCGAGTTCGTCGGCCTTGACGGTAATCGGCGTACCGTGAACGTCAGACCCGGAGACCATCAACACGTCATCGCCCAGAGAACGGCGAAATCTGGCATAGATATCGGACGGCAGGTACGCCCCTCCTATGTGCCCAAGATGGAGCGGACCCGTGGCATAGGGCCATGCCACTGCAATAAGTACCTTCTTGGGCTGTGTGTCAGTCATGACGGCAATGGTACCGCCTTCGAGCAAGCCGCCGGCACCCGGTGCTGGATTTCACCCCTCGCTGAGTACCATGTGGGCATCGGCGCCAGGCCGACTACGGAGAACGGAGGATTGGTCGTGGACACACTCATGGTCAGGAAGATCGACGATCTTGGGCGGATCGTGGTGCCCGCGGAGACCCGCAGGCTGTTCAACATCCACGAGGGGGACGAGCTCGCGATCACGGTGGAGAACGGTGGAATCGTTCTTCGGAAGCTCGAAGCCGTCTGCGTATTCTGCGGCACATCGGAAGCAGTGTCGAGCTTCGAGGGTCGTGGTATATGCAAGGGTTGTCGCGACAAGATCGCCGCGGTGTAGCGCTGGGCTTCAGTCACGGCCCTTGATGATGAGGTCGTAGAGTTCTCGACGGCTCACACCGCTGCCGGCAGCAACTTGACGCACGGCGTCAGATGGCGCCGTTCCTTGATCGATCAGTCGTTGCGCCGCTTCGCCCGCTTCGGCGAGGTCGGGTTCCGGTCGGGTTGCTCCCTCGATGATGACGGTGATCTCACCCCGAATACTCGCTTCCGTACTCCAATGATCCGCGCCCTCTCGAACCGTTCCTCGCCAAATCTCTTCGTGGAGCTTGGTGAGTTCCCTCGCAACCACGACGCGCCTGTCAGGGTCGATCACGTCCGCAAGGTCTTCGAGATCTTGGACGACGCGGTTCGGTGCGGCGAACAGCACGGTCGTCCTCTCCTGTGTGACGATTGCGCCGAGAGCAGCCGCCCGCGCCCTGCCTCTCCTTGGCAGGAAGCCGTCGAAGACGAACCGATCTCCGTTGAAACCCGATACCGCGACCGCGGTGACTACCGCGGAGGGCCCCGGCAGGGCCGACACACATGCTCCCGCACTCACCGCGGCATTGACCGCCGACGCGCCCGGGTCGGAGACGACCGGCATGCCGGCATCGGAGACCATGACGACGGTCTCGCCCTGTTCGAGGCGGCGCGTGAGCTCATCGAGTCTCGAACGTTCGTTGTGGGCGAAGAAGCTCCGCATGGGTGTCGACGCTCCGATGTGCTGGAGGAGCTTGCCCGTCCGTCTCGTGTCCTCGGCAAAAATGACGTCTGCGCTCCTCAAGGCCTCTGCCGCGCGATCAGAGAGGTCACCGAGGTTCCCGATCGGCGTCGCACAGAGGATCAATGTCCCTGGTTTCGTGGTTCCTGGCATCGTTGGGGCATGGTAGATGCTGCAAGCCTCGTGCCGAGTGCGGGAAGCGGATCGCCGGCTGGGTACTCGACCACCCAGCGGCGCTCGGAGAAGCGGAGCACCCTCCCCGGCGGCGCCACGCGGGCCGACTGCACGACTCCGTTCAGGTCGAGTTCCACCACCGAGATGGGATACGGGAGCGCAAGGGTGTGGATCGACCGGGTTAGAAACAGTACCGGCGAACCTGACGCCCCCCGGATGCCACGGAGCCTCTCAGTGAACGACCGCAGGACGCTGACGTCGTCCATCGACCAGGCGCCGTTCGACAGACGGATTCTGCGATACATCAAGGTACTCGGTATCCTCGTGGCACTATGGCAAAGGCAAAACGACGCAAACTCCGCGCTCGCCGCTCAAAGGCGAACCACGGCCGCAAGCCCAACGCAGGCCGCGGCTGATTCGCGCCCGCCGTTCCTCCCCTCTTCTCGACGATGTTCACAGTAACTGTGTACACCACGCGCGCAGCGATGTAAAGAGACGCGAACCGCGTCCCCCCTTCAGGGGGGGACGGCCGAGCGAGGAACGAGCGATGCAGGGGGGCGTGCGACCCTGCGAGCCTCTAAACCCCGAGCTGTTGACGCAGGGACGCTCCGGCCGTCGCGTCGGTTGACGCAACGAAGTAGATCATCTCATCGACCCGGTCGATGAAGACGTACGTCGAGCCGCCGTCGAAGAGGAGCCCTCCCCCGGATTCGCGTGGCGAGCCTGCATTCATCGCGCCGCGGATGTGCGCAATGATCGCGTCTGCCAGATCCTCGGCGTCCTGTGTCGTCTCGCCGGAATAGACCCAAGCGAGTGCGGTGTCGCCGCCCCGGATGAACGACCTGTAGTGGTCATTGCCCCACCCGGCAGCCGCCTGAGTGACCTCGCCAGGTCTGAGTGATCCAACGAGCAGCATCCGGATACCCCACTCCCCGAAGGTTCCCTCATCAAACAGCTCCCAGCCATCGAGCGCGACCGTGAGAGAAGCGAGTTCTGACGGCTGCTCGAACCGAGCATATTTCTCCGGGTGGAGGATCTGCTCAGTGCTGATCGGGGGATTGAGATACGCTTCATCCACACCCTTGAGCCCGCCTTCAGCAACAAGGAATCCGGTGAACACGAGGCCATGCTCGTACGGAAACGCGAGATCCTGCTGGATCCACAGGGGTGAACTCTCATACACGGTCGAGTCGATCGAGAGGGACTCGATCACTGCCTTCGCCGCATCCGCAGGATCCATCGATTCGAGGAAGAGGAACTGTTGGTATGTTGCATCCCCCTCCACAAGTGCGAGT
Organism: Actinomycetota bacterium; assembly: GCA_030125685.1. Taxonomy (GTDB): domain Bacteria; phylum Actinomycetota; class Acidimicrobiia; order Spongiisociales; family UBA5794; genus B3-G11. Next base: position 6,676 of record JASJYA010000029.1, on the reverse strand, counting down.
ACCCCGTACGCATCGTCTCCCGAGCCCTCTTCGACGAGTTCTTCGTACGCGTCGTTGAAATCGAAGTGCTGGTCGGTCAGGGCGTGGATGAGCTCGTGGAGGATCGTCACCCGCTGAAGTGGCGTGACGCCGTCGACGGATACAGGAACGACGAGTTCGCCGACATCAGGGTCGTAGAATCCTGCAACCTGCTCGGTGTAGAGCTCAACGAGGAAATCATACAGATCAATGCTGCCATCAAGCATGCCGAGGAGCTCGAAGACGGCCTGATCTCCCTGGAGCTCCACGGGGTCGAGATCCTCTTCCAACACGCTTCGCACACGCTCCGTGAAGTCTGCCTCGTCGAGGATCGTGACAATCGGGATCCTGAGGAACGGCAGGCCCCTGCTCTCCTCAGCGTCGAGGATCAGGCCACCGATTTCGGCGCGTATGGCTGAGGCCAGATCTGGATCGATAGAGGGCGACGCCTCCCCCGGTATCGAATCTGTCGGAATCGAGGTGAGCAGGGTTGTCGTGGTGGAGGTGACGACAGTGGAGGTAGGTTCCGAATCGCCGCCGGTGGTGGTCGTGGTGGTGCTGCCAGACGTATCGCACGCGGTCACGATGAGGACAACAACGAGAGAGACCACAAACAGAATGAAACGCAGGCGTTTTCGTGAAGTGTTCAGCACTCCGGGGAGAATAACCCTCCACCCTCGCAACGATTGCTCTTCGCATCTGGCGAGGCGATTTCGTAGGATGGCGCGATGACGAACGAGACAACAATTCGGAACGACAAGCGAACCATCTTTGGATGGGCGATGTACGACTGGGCCAATTCGGCCTATATCACCATCTTCGGTGCTGTCATCGGCGCCTTCTTCGCTGGAACGATCATGACAGAGGACACCTATTGGGGTCTGTCATCAGAGGCTCTGTTCTCGATCTTCATCGGGCTCGGATCGATCGTGCTGCTGCTGGCCATGCCGATCCTCGGGGCCGTTGCGGACTATACGAACGCCAAGAGACGGTTCCTGCGGAATTTCGCCGTCGTCGGCGCCGTGTTTACGCTCTCGATCGCCTTCGTCCCTGACGGCCAGGTGCCGGCCTTCCTCTTCGTCCTCGTCGTGAGCCAATTCGGGTTCGTTGCTGCAAACGTCTTCTACGACGGCTTCCTCCCGGAGATCGCGTCTGACGACACGATCGACCAGGTGTCATCCAAGGGGTTCGCCCTCGGCTACCTCGGTGGAGGGCTCTACCTACTCATGGCTCTCGTCCTCATCACGCTTGCGAGCGACGAACCGGGTGCTGCGCTCTCTACGACGCTCGCTGCGCGCATCGCGATCTTCGGTTCCGGGATCTGGTGGATGATCTTCTCGATCGTCTCGCTCGCCAGGCTCCCATCCGGCTCTGGCGCCACGAGGAAGAGGACCTTGGGCGAGTATGCCTCCATCGGCTTTTCGAGGACGCTGGAGACGACGCGAAGGCTGAAGGACTTCCCGCAGCTCACACGCTTCATCATCGCGTTCGTCATCTACAACTCCGGCACAGGGACCGTCATTGCGGTGTCCGGCGTGTACGCCAGCGAAACCCTGGAACTCGAACTCCAGACAATCGCCCTTGCGTTCCTGATCGTGCAGTTCGTCGCCGTCGGGGGCGCATTCTTGCTCGGAGCGCTCGCGAACCGAATCGGACCGAAGGCCTCGGTGATGGTGACGCTCGTCGTGTGGGTCGGCGTTGCAGTTGGGGCGTTTTTTCTCCCGGTGGGAGCGTCCACCGGATTCCTCGCGCTCGCCGCGGTCATCGGATTCGTCCTTGGCGGCGTGCAAGCGCTGTCTCGAAGCCTCTACGGCTCGATGATCCCCGGAGAGGCGTCCGCGGAGTTCTTCGGCTTCTACTCGGTGTTCTCGAAGCTGTCGGGCTTCGGGCCATTGATCTTCGGTATAGTGGCTGCGACGACCGGGTCTGGCAGAGCTGCCATCCTGTCGATCGCAGCGTTCTTCATCATCGGGCTCGTGCTGCTCTCGCGGGTCAATGTTGAGGAAGCCCGAGCGTCCAGGGAAGAATGGGAATTCGACACACAGGTGACAGGTGGACAGGAGGACAGGTGACAGGCAGGAACATGCACATTGGCGACATCCTGGTATCGGATGCTGCAGGATCCCGCGTTGCGCTCGGAGACGTTATCGCCGTGCCGACGATCGTCGTGCTTGTGAGGTACTTCGGCTGAGCGCCCTGCCTCGACATGCTGTCGCAGTTGGCGGCGGCGCACGAAACGATCGAAGCACAGGGTGGGGCGGTAATCGGCATTGCGCCCGCAGCCCCGTATCAGGCTGAGCATCTGATGAACACGACCATCCCGTTCGACCTCTACATCGACAAGGACCAGCTCGTGAGCGAGAGGATCGGGATCGGGAGACAGTCACTCGGCCGATTCGTCTTCAATGCGCCTGCATGGTGGCGCTACACCAAGGCGCTCGCGACGAACCGCCGACAGGGCCGCATCACGGGGCACTACTCGAACCTTCCCGGCATCACCGTCGTCGACGCCGATGGCAAGGTCATGTACACCTACCGGGGCGTCGGCCTGGGCGACTACCCGCCACTATCGAAAGTGCTCGCGGAGCTCAACACACTCTCCGATTCTCAGCGCTGACGGCATCCCTCCACGGCGCCACTTCCGATCTCAGCGCCTACCAGAACTACCCCTATGGACATCGGGCCTCACACGAGAGATAATGCCGCTATGGGGTCAGCAACGCGTAGCCGTACGGTTCTCCTGGTGGTCGGATCCCTCGTCGGGCTGCTGGTCGCCGTCGCAGTAGTTCTCGCTCTCCAGCCTCCCCCGGTTTTCGACGCCTCGACTCCCGAAGGCGCAGCGCAGGGCTACTACCAGGCGCTCCTCGACGGCGATGAAGAACTCGCCGCCACCTACATGACCGAGGAATTGCAACAGGCCTGCGACGGGGGGTTCTGGTATTACGACAGACGCAAGGACGCCCGCATCGTGATCGTCCGGTCAGTCGTCGACGGCGACAGTGCTGAACTCGACGTCAGAATCGAGATCGCATACGGCGGAGGGCCGTTCGGTGGCGGGTCATACGACCAGGAGGAGAGCGTCGAACTCGAACGCCACGGCGATCGGTGGCTGATCTCTCAGGCAACCTGGCCGATGGATCGTTACGCCTGCGAAAAAGATCTCTGATGCGTTGGATCCTCCTCGGAATACTGAGTTTCCTCATCCAGCTCGGCGTGCTGGTCGGCATCGTCGTGCTGATCGTCCGATTCGTTTCGGGGAAGAACAAGAATACGACCGAGAACGTCGGAGTACTGATCCGCCGCCTCTTCGTGTACTCGATCATGCTCGTGATGCTCATACTCGTAGGCATCGGGGTTGCCGGCCTGATCGAAGCAGCCTGGCCTGGGACCGACGAGCTGACCCGAAGCAGCTCCCAGACAGCCGTCTCGATAGCTTTCGTCCTCGTCGCTCTCCCCGTGTTCGTAGGACTCTCCCTGTACACAAGGCGACTGCTCCGGGACGACCCGAGGGAGCAACGTTCCTTCGGGTGGGCCTTCTATCTCACCGTCGCACTCATCGGTTCGCTGCTTACCTCGATGGCTCTCATCGGCGCCTACCTCTCCGGCTTCGTCGACCAAGGGCGGCCAGACCGAACGTTGCTCATCCCTGCCGTGGTCTGGTCCGGCATCTGGGTAGGCCACTGGTGGGTAGCGAAACGCCGGTCGCCGATACGGAACACCCAGATCCACCTTCTGCTCGGGTCGGTCGTCGGCCTGATATGGACGTTCACGGGAGCGTTCGCAACGATCGGCGCGGTCCTCTCCACGGTTTATGACGGGCTCTTCCTCGTCGCTGTCATCGATGACGGGATCAAGGAGCTCTTGAGGCCGATAACAGTCCTTGTCGTAGGAGCGCCGGTGTGGTGGTGGTACTGGTTCCGACATGCTCGCGATACCGCCAGGACGCCGTGGTGGCTCGCGCATGTTCTTCTGCTGGGAGTCCTCGGGGGCGTCGTTGCGATGATCTCGGGCGCAGGCGTCATGCTCTTCGGCGTCCTCGAATGGCTACTTGCCGGAATGGCGCCGAGCGCCGCCGGCCACTTCACCTTCCTCCCCGGGGCAGTCACAGGGTTGCTCGTCGGTGGAGCGGCATGGGTGTACCACGCCAACGTTCTCGGAGGTCGGGTGGAGCGACGTCGCACCGAGGTTGATCGGGTATACGACTATCTGTTGTCCGGCACAGGCCTCGTCGTTGCAGCGAGTGGGATCACTACGCTCATAGCGACGGTAATCAAGGCAGTCAGCGGCGTCTCCGTCGCGTCGTCCAACGTCGATACAACTCTCGCTGCCGCCATAACGATGATCATGATTGGTGCGCCGATGTGGTGGCGCTACTGGACGACCATTCAGCGTTCCAGGATCGAGAGCCCCTCCGTTGAGCTGCAATCGATCGCGAGACGTGTCTACATAGTCGCGTTGTTCGGAGTCGCAGCCGTTGTGACGGTGGTCAGTCTCATTGTCATCGTATTCATCGTGTTCGAGGACATCCTCGAAGGGAAATTCGGATCGGGAACCACGGGCAGTGCTGCTGTCGCCGTCGGACTTCTCCTCACCGCGGGCGCTCTCGCCTGGTATCACCTCGCCGTATTCCGAGAGGACCGAATCGATGTCGGATCGGTCGACTACGGGCCGGTAGCACCAGAGACGGCGACAGCGCCTGATGTGCCGCGAGGATCGCTCGAGGAGGCTCTCGCAAAACTCGCGGAGTCCGGCCACGACCGAACCATGGTCCTGCGTCGCGCGGATGGGTACGAGGTGGAAACGATTGTTGAGTAGCCCACTCGCTGCGCGTCCACCTCTGCCCTCACCCAGAGGGACGACAGAACACGCATGACACTCGATGCGGCGGCTCTCGCCGGGCTCTCATTACCCGATGCGGACGGCAGAACGCATCGACTCGGGGAACTGTGGTTCGACGGGCCGCACGTCCTGTTGTTCCTTCGGCACTTCGGCTGACTGACCTGCCGCGAGCGAGCCGGTCAGGTCCGAGATCGATACAAAGAACTGAGAGCCGCAGGCTCAGGAGTAACCGCGATCGGCACTGGAAGCCGACGCTACGCGAAGGCATTCATCGAGGACGAGTCCGTGCCCTTCCTTGTCCTTCTGGACGAAGACGGAGAGGCAGCGGACATCGTTCAGATGAACCGTCTTAGTGCTTCCTCGTTGATCAGGCCAGATGCTCTCTTCGCCGGCGCAAGATCCCTCGCGCGCGGCAATCGGCAGCGCAAGGCGGGTCGCCGACCCACCCAGCTCGGAGCGACCCTGGTAATCGCCCCAGGCAATGAACTGATCTATATCGACAGGGAATCCTTTGCAGGCGACCACGCCGACCTCGACAAGGTCATGACGGTACTGCGAGAGAACCGCACGAGGATGACGTAGGCGAGACACGAATCCCGAATGTGAATACGGGACCGGCTTGGACAACGGGACTCAGCGAAGGCTGCCTATGAACGCGCCGCCCCTCGCAGCGACGGAAGCAGACCGGCGGCTTCTCGCGCAACAGATCGAAGGGTTGGTCGGGCACGGCGCGCTCATGCAGCACCCCCCGAGCGAATCGACAGAACCACCGAACGAGTCAGGCCCGGCCGGTTGATCAATCGTTTCGTCGCCGTCATGTCCGCCCATACAGGCACATGTGGGCGGCGCTGGTGACGTATTACGCTGAGTGAATGGATCACGACGAGCAGCTCCAGTTTGTCGAGCGGTTCTACAACGACTTGTGGAACCGGTTCGACAAGACCGTCTTCGCTGAAATCCTTCACCCTGATATCTGTCTCCGCGGGTCGCTGGGACAGATCAAGGCCGGCTTTGCTGAGTTCGGTGACTACATCGACTACGTCCAGGCATTCGCACCCGACTTCCACAATGAGGTCCTCGCGACCATCACTGAAGGCGACCAGACGTTCGCGCGCCTGTCATACACGGGCACCCATCAGGGAGAGATATTCGGGATTGCTCCGACGGGTAAGCGATTCGAATACGTCGGTGCCGCGACGTTCACGTTCGCTGATGGTCTGATCCGTGATGTGTGGGTCTTGGGAGACATCCACGGCCTGACCCGCCAGCTCGCCAACGACACCACGTGATCTGCACATATCGAAGCTTCTTCGTATCAAGAGGCTTCAACCCCGTCGTTACGACCGAAGCGAGCTACAAACGCCTGCTTCATCCCCGGCTCGACACGAATCACAAAGGCGTCAATTGACTCCACGTCCGCTGCGATCGTGTTCTCGGGTTTCTCGCTCAACAGGACAAGCCTCCGGTCTTACCAACACGAGCCGTAGCGGGCACAGAATGACCGCAAGAAGGGCCCCGACGTCGACGGCGTCTTCGGTGCCGGTACATAGGTCGGTACGTCGCCGCGGCAGGATATCCGATCTTCTGCTGCCGCCGACGCTCATAGACCACCTGATGATTGGGCGAAGCGGCTTGACTCCGGACGTTTGCCCGCCGAAGATGTCTATCTAGACGTTTTCTTGAAGGAGTAATGCTTTGCGACGTAGGGGGGCAGAAGTCCCACCTTCCGGCGATGAGTCGATCGGCGGCTTGGTCATGGTGATTTCCGGATCCATACGGAACCCGGATGAGGAGGACGCGCTCAGCGTGACTCTCAGCA
>JASJYA010000178.1 GCA_030125685.1 Actinomycetota bacterium | reverse complement strand
AACTCATAACCCGAATGGGTTGTCTCTCCGGATGTCGGGGAGATAGCGCTTCGAGCGGGCGCCCACACGGAACACCGTCGGACCGATGTGCGTTCCCCAGCGGCTCTCAGCTTCGGTGAGGAGCCTTCGCAGGCGATCCACCTGGTTGGTGAGCCTTGCGTTCTCTGTGCGGAGCGCCAGGATCTGTTTGATGCCCTCGAGGTTCACTCCCGCGCTTGACAGGTCCTGGATGAGCAGCAATCGGTCGAGGTCGGCCTTGCTGTACCGTCGCGTGCCCCCCGGGGTTCGGTAGGGGTCGACGAGACCCCTCCGTTCGTACACGCGCAACGTCTGGGGGTGCATGCCGACGATTTCGGCTGCAACCGAGATGATGTAGACGGCTTCTTGTCGTTCCTTCATATCACACCCCGAAATGGCTTCGTGGATTCCACTCTGACTCTGCGTCGCGCAGAGCTTCGAGCGCCGTTTTCTCGTCTTCGCTGAGATCCGTGGGCACGGCGACATCGATTGTGACCAGCAGGTCTCCCGTGGAGTTCTTCAACTCGACGCCCTTCCCCGACAGCTTCATCGTCGTTCCCGGCTGGGTGCCCGGCGGTATCTTGATCTTCGTCGTCCCGTCGAGTGTCGGTACGCTCACCACCGCTCCGAGTGCAGCTTCGGCGTAGGTCACAGGAACAGTGAGCGTCAGATCCTTCCTCCCTGATCGCCCAAAAATGGGATGTTCGGCGACCTGCACCTCGACATAGAGATCTCCTGCGGGGCCGCCGTTCGTGCCCGGCTGCCCTCTGCCCTTCACACGGACTTTCGTGCCGTTCGCCACGCCCATCGGGATCTTCACCTTGACTGACCTGGACCCGATCGTGAACTCCTTGGTCGGCCCGGAGAGCGCTTCATGGAAACTCAGGCTGATGGCGCCGGAGGCATCCCTTCCCTTCTGGGCGCGCGGTTGGCGCCGGGCGCCCCCGAAGAGATCCTGAAGTCCCCCGAAGAGATCCTGGGCTGAAGCGCCACCGCGGAACCCTTCACCGAGGAGATCTTCGACGCGGACATACTGCTGGCCACCGGCCGGTCCGCCGACGAAGTATCCCATCTCGCGGGCATGGTCGTACTCGCGACGCGTGTCCTCGCTTCCGATCGTGTCGTACGCCTCGTTGATCTCCTTGAAGCGGGTCTCAGCAACGTCATCACCAGGATTGGTATCAGGATGGAACTCGCGCGCGAGCTTTCGGAACGCCTTCTTGATGTCCTTCTGCGAGGCGTCCTTGGCTACGCCGAGAGCGGCGTAGTAGTCCTTCTCCATCCATTCCTTACGCATGTCCTACGACGACGAGGGAGGGCCTGATGACCCGTCCGCCCATCATGTATCCCTTTCTGATCTCTTGGTCGACAACCTGCTCTCCTTCGCCTGGAATCACGGACACTGCTTCGTGCAATCCCGGGTCAAATGCTGCGCCGACGCTCTCGATCGGCTCGAATCCATCCTGTCTGAGGGTGTCGAGCAGCAGCGTGTGCGTGCTCTGCATGCCTGCAAGCATCCGTGTCTCACTCTCCGTTGTCGCTTCGAGGGCGAGGGCTGCGTCGAAGCTGTCGAGCGCAGGCAGAAGCGACACGATGACCCGCTCGCTCGCCCGATTCAGGTTCTCGATCCGGTCGCGCTCGGTGCGTTTGCGGAAGTTGTCGAATTCCGCAGTGACCCGTTGCAGGTTGTCGAGGAGTTCAGCCGCCTCCTGGCGCGCCTCGCCGAGTTCGCGAATGAGCAGAGCTTCGTACACGGCCGGATCATCCGGAACCTCGATCCCGAGCGACTCGGCTGTGTACTCGACCGCCGGTATCTCAACGATCGCAGCCGTGGCCTCCGTTGAGACTTCTGACTTCTGGTGTCTGGTGTCTGGTGTCTGGTCTCCGGTCTCCGGCATCTGATCTAGACCTCTTCGTCTTCGTCTTCG
>JASJYA010000098.1 GCA_030125685.1 Actinomycetota bacterium | reverse complement strand
CCGGGGGAGATGGGCCGAGGTACGAGGCTCAGAGGGGGCTTCGGTTCCGCACCATCACAGCGACGCGGTACTCGACTTCAAGCGCCGGCTTCGCACGATCACCGAAGAAGAACTCAAGCAGCAAACGAGCGTCATCCATCGAGTCGAACACGAACGCCGTCTCGACGATGTCGATCGCGAATCCGGCTCGATTCCAACAATAGTACGGCCAGGCGTCGCCAGGCGTTGTCCCGTGAATCCATCCCCCGCTCCGATATCGAGGATGACGCCTTCGTCCGGCAAGATCGCGTTGAGCGCTTCAACAACCTTCCCTGGTCGGTCCATCGCCTCGCGCTCAATCTCGAACATCTCGCGATTGTCGACACCGTAGAAGGGAATGACCATCCCACAACGATACATCCCCGTCCAGCCGTCGACCTGTCCCCCGTCTACATCTCCATCTCAAGCTGGGGAATCTCCGGCTTCGGCTTCAGAGTGCGTCGAGCCTTGCGCCTCGGTACACCGTCGGCGAAGAGGGGTTGTTCCATCAGGTCAGCCAGTCGCTCAGCAAGCGGCCACCAGTCGAAGGAGTCGCCGATGCTTGAAGCGTCATACTCGACCAGCCTTCGCTCGGCGACAAGCCCAGGGAGCTCTGCGTCGAGGATCGCCTCGATCTCGTCGCGGAAGTCGTCCGAGGTCGACCGCACACCGTCCTCGCGCAGTTCGATGTCCGGCCGAAGTCGCACAACCATGTCGTAGGTCTTTGACCATTTCGCCACGAGAGGACCAACATCAAACGGATCCTCTCCCCCACTCGCGCGCAGGTAGTAGGCGAAATTGTCCATGACCCCACGGTCAAGCACCAGCACTTCGGCATTACGCGACAGGCGGATTTCCTGACGGATCTGGGACATGATGACCCAGAGTTGCGCTTCCCCGCTAGCCGACTCGTTGATACCGAGTGGATTGTCTCGAATAACCTCACGCCCGTGCTCAACGGAGCGACCTGCGCGCTGCATCGTGTTCGCGAAAGCATGCACCGCTGTCGTCTTGCGGATTCCGTGCGAACCGATGAACGCTACCTTGGCGCACTCAGGCCAAGACGACACGCTATATCACCGTTGGCTGAACATGGCTAGGCGGATCGTTCCTCAGGAAGATCGGTCTCAGCGAGGTCAGTGATCGGCACCAACGTCGGATTGACACGGTCACGGACCACCTCACCGTCGATAACGACTCGGGCGACGTCTGTCCGAGAAGGCAACTCGTACATCGTGTCGAGGAGAACTTCCTCCATAATGGCGCGCAAGCCCCGCGCACCCGTGCCGCGCTTCATCGCCTGTTCGGCGATCGCTTCGAGAGCGTCCTCCGTAATGACGAGTTCGACCCCGTCCATCTCGAAAAAGCGGTTGTACTGCTTAACGATCGCGTTCTTCGGTTCAGTAAGGACTCTGATGAGCGACTCAAGGTCGAGGTCGGCAACCGTCGTCACAACCGGGAGACGACCGATGAACTCTGGAATCAACCCGTATCCGATAAGGTCCTCAGGCATCACTTGGTCGATCAGGTCGGCTGGACGAATCTCTTTCTTAGACCGTACATCGGCGCCGAAGCCGACGGACTTGCCCCCTACGCGCTTCTCGATGATCTCCTCGAGTCCTGCAAACGCGCCACCGCAGATAAAGAGCATGTTCGTCGTATCAACCTGGATCAGCTCCTGATGGGGGTGCTTCCGGCCGCCTTGAGGCGGCACCGAGGCCACCGTGCCTTCAATGATCTTTAACAACGCCTGCTGAACGCCTTCACCAGATACGTCACGCGTGATGGACGGGTTCTCAGCCTTGCGGGCGATCTTGTCGATCTCATCGATGTAGATGATCCCCTGCTCGGCCCGCTTCGTGTCGAAATCGGCAGCCGTGATTATCTTCAGAAGAATGTTCTCCACATCCTCGCCGACGTACCCCGCCTCGGTGAGGGCTGTCGCGTCTGCGATCGCGAACGGCACGTTGAGGAGCCTCGCAAGCGTCTGGGCCATGAGAGTCTTACCCGACCCGGTCGGCCCGATCATGAGGATGTTTGACTTCTGGAGCTCGACATCGTCATCGGTCGTTCGTTGCCCTACACGCACCCTCTTGTAATGGTTGTACACCGCTACAGACAGCACCTTCTTGGCTTGAGATTGCCCAACGACGTACTCCTCGAGAAACTCGTATATCTCGTGCGGCTTGGGAAGGTCCGTGAAGGAGATCTCTTCAGTATCCGAGAGCTCCTCCTCGATGATCTCATTACACAACTCGATGCACTCGTCACAGATGTATACGCCTGGGCCGGCGATCAGCTTCCTGACCTGCTTCTGGGACTTGCCGCAGAAACTGCATTTGAGCAGTTCGGATCCTTCGTACTTCGCCAACCTGCTGCTCCCTACTCCGAAACGACTTCAAGCTTGCGTGATGTCAGCACCGAGTCGATGACACCGTACTCCACCGCCTCTTGTGCTCCAAGCCAATAGTCTCGCTCACTGTCAGCCTGGACCGTTTCGAGCGGCTGGCCGGTGTGCTTCGCGAGGATCTCGTTGATCTCTTCACGGGTCTTGAGAATTTCGCGAGCATGAATTTCAATGTCCGTCGCCTGGCCGCCGAGACCTGACATCGATGGCTGATGGATCATGATGCGGCTGTGCGGGAGCGCGAACCGCTTCCCCTTGGCGCCTGCGGCAACGATGACCGCGGCTGCCGACGCCGCCAGGCCCATGCAGTATGTCGAGACATCCGGCTTGATGAACTCCATCGTGTCATAGATGGCCATCAAAGCTGTCGTGGACCCGCCGGGCGAGTTGATGTACAGGTTGATGTCCTTGTCTGCGTCCTCGCCTTCGAGGTGCAGGAGCTGGGCCATGATGATGTTGGCCACACCATCGTCGATCGGCGTTCCCAAAAAAACGATTCGATCTTTGAGGAGACGGCTGTATATGTCAAAGGCCCGTTCCCCCCGCGGCGTGTTCTCAACAACGGTCGGGACTAGATAACTCATCCTTGCTCCTCATGCTCATCATGCTCATCAGCGGTGATTTCATCATCGGACTCCGCTTGGTGCTCCTCAACCGTTTCGGCTTCGGAACCTTCCTCATCGCGCTCGTCATCTCTGGGTTCTTCGTCATTGCGTTCTATGCCTACCTCGATCAAGACCGGAGTCAGATCGACGGGATTCCCGTTGGCGTCGACCGCGTTGGCGGAGTCGACCAAGCTCAAGAGCGCCCGCTCACGGAGGATATCACTGGTCAGTGTCTCAACTTGACCATCCGCCTTCCAGCCCTCTGTGACCTTTGTTGCTTCTTCCGGGGAGATCTGGAGCATGGACACCACGTGATCGACAAGCTCATCGTTTGTGACCTCCCATCTTTCGATCGCAGCAATCGACTCGAGGATGACTCTGGTGGACAGCGCGTTGTCCGCCTCAGACCGAATCGTCGCGATGAAGGACGTCTCGTCCTGGTGTGTGATCTTGAGATAGTCCTCGAGGGAGATGTCGCTCTCCTTGAGGCGGGCAGCGAGGTTGCGGACCCTCGAATCCACCTCCGCGTCGAGAAGCGCGTCAGGAAGATCGAAGTCGACCTCGCCGAGAACGTGCTCGACGACCTTGTCGCGAAATATGGAGCGCTGCGTGTGAACCTTGTACGCGGCCATGTTCGCCTCGATGGCGGCGCGCAGCTCCGTCGCGGTCTCGAACTCCGAGGCTTCCTCGACCATTTCGTCTGTGAGCTCGGGCAGGATCTTCTTCCTACCTTCCTTGATGGTCAGGCTGAGCGTGACATCCTCGCCCCCCGCGTCCGAATACCCCTCTGGAAGCGTTCCATCCCCCGTCACGGTTCCGCCGACCTCCGCTCCGTCGAGAAGCTCGTCGATGCCTTCGATAAAGGAATACGATCCGATCTCATACATCAGACCCTTGGCGCCCGCCGAATCGACGGGGGAGCCTTCATGCTCGACGGTGATATCGATGAGAGCGAAGTCGCCGATGCCGAGTTCGCCCTCGTGGTCGACGAGCTCCGCGAACTGCTCGCGCAGAGCATCAATCTGTTCGGCGATCTCCTCATCGGTAACCGCGGGATCCTCGACCTCGATCTCGATGTCTCCGAAGTCAGGGAGTGCATCGAGCACAGGCCACAAGGTGACGACGATATCGATCTCGACGATTCCGTTGTCGCCATCATCTCGCACGGCTGACACGGTAGGGGTGGTGACCGGATCAAGGCCCGCCTCGTCGATCGCTTCCGGAACGATGTTCTGAATGGCCTCTTCGACGGCTTCTGAGCGGAGATAGTCAGCACCGACATGTCTCTCAACTACTTGAAGCGGCGCCCTCCCCGGGCGGAAGCCCTTGATCTTCATGTTCTTCGAGATCCTCGCTGCGGCCCTCTTCGTGGCGGCAGCGAGCTCCTCGTTCCCAAGCTGGACGGTCAACGTCCGCTCGAATCGTCCGGATTCTCTGACCTCGGTCTGCAATTTGACTCCTCGACATCGTATGTATCCCGCCCCCCTCTCTCTGGTGAGAAGGGGAGGCTGAATTGGGGTGGCCGACGGGATTTGAACCCGCGACCTCCTGGACCACAACCAGGCGCTCTAACCAAGCTGAGCTACGGCCACCATGTTTGAGCGAGCGAACTCGCTGCACCCCCGGCACGACTCGAACGTGCAACCTACGGATTAGAAGTCCGTTGCTCTATCCCGTTGAGCTACGGGGGCCAAGCCGATGGGGTTCTGCTCCACCGGTCGAGCGGGTGACGGGAGTCGAACCCGCGTGACCAGCTTGGAAGGCTGGGGCTCTACCATTGAGCTACACCCGCTAACGCAGCGGTAGGGTACCGGCCTTCATGCTTCATTCGTGTTGCCACCGAAGGGACGCCAAGAGTACCCCGATCCCGGGGAGTGTTGGGGGTTCTCACCCCTCAACGTGACCTAAGGTCTCGGGCATGGACAGTCATGGATGGGACAACCGGTACGAAGAGAACGAACTCGTGTGGTCGGCAGAGCCGAACATGTTTCTCCCCCCGATCATCGATGATCTCGCGCCGGGGACGGCGCTCGACCTTGCATGCGGTGAGGGGCGGAACGCGATCTGGCTGGCTCGCGAGGGATGGGACGTGACGGCGGTCGATTTCTCGCCGGTGGGGATAGAGAAGGGGAGACAGATCGCCGGCGATTCGGCGATTGAATGGATCGTTGCAGACGTGACAACCTACGAAACGGAGCGAGAGTTCGATCTGGTGATCATCGTGTATGTGCATCTGCCCAATGACGAGACCGTTGACCTGTTCGGTCGAGCAGTCGCTGCCTTGGCGCCGGGAGGAACGCTCGTTGGAGTCGGTCACGCCCGGAGGAACCTCTCCGAAGGCGTCGGCGGCCCACCGTATCCGGAGATCCTCTGGACAGAGAACCGGATAGCACCGCTGGTTGAGAGCCTCGACGTAATCTCGCTGGGCGAGACCCTCCGCCCCGTCGAGAACTCGGCCGTCGAAGCCATCGACCTCCTCCTCCACGCGATGAAGCCTCAAACCGCGAACGGCTCGTCTCCGTCGGGCTGGTCAGATTTGAACTGACGACCTCAGCGTCCCAAACGCTGCGCGCTAACCAAGCTGCGCTACAGCCCGAGCGGGGAAGGTTACCTCGACTCCGATGCGTCTTTGCGCAGTTCGATACCTTCGACCAGTCGACGCTTCGTCCTGATTCGATGGCAGTTCGCGCAGACGACTTCGCACTTCTCGATCTCCGCGAGCAATGCGGCGGTTCCCGAAACATAGAGAAGTCGTGATACCTCAACCCGCTTCTCCCCGATGTGGTCGAAGTCCATCGCTTCAGGAGGAAAGGTCTTTCCACAGTCGGCACACGGCTGCTGTTTGATCACACGGATAATCTCTCGGTGACGCTTGATCCTCGCACTGCGCCTCTTTCCGACCAGTCGACAGTGTCTTTTGCGGTTCGCATCTCGGGAATACCATTCGCGCCAAGCTGCCTTCGCGCAAGTGCGACAGTAGGACTGCAGGCGTGTCCTCGCTGCATCTCGGAAATCGAAAGCCTCCGGAGGGAGATCTCGTTTGCAGCGTGGGCAGCGTTTGACGGTCATGGTGATCAGTATCCATGTTGGGTGAGACACATTCGATCGACGACCAGCTCTTCTCGTCAGGCCGACTCACCTTGACAGGCAACGGACCCATCGAGACAGGTCCCGAGTCATGCTGTGGATCGACGTTGTAGCCGACGCTTTCGGACCGATAGACGACTCGCTTTGTTAGCATCTTCGTCGGGTCGCTAGCTCAATTGGCAGAGCATCTGACTCTTAATCAGGCGGCTCCGGGTTCGAGTCCCGGGCGACCCACAAGAGGCTCCCGTTTGCCGGGGGCTTCGACGTTTCATCACTATCCTGACCGAAAGTTGTTCCACACGCGGGTGTGGCGGAATTGGCAGACGCGCCAGGTTTAGGACCTGGTGCCGAGAGG
>JASJYA010000028.1 GCA_030125685.1 Actinomycetota bacterium | reverse complement strand
ACGGCCTGATTCAAGCCGGGTACGGTTCCATCCGCATCCTGGAAAAGCAGACACCAGACACCAGACACCTGGCATCTGGCATCTGGCATCTGGCATCTGGTATTTGGCCATACTTACTACCTTCTCCCCATGCGTCGTCTCACCATGATGATCGCTGTGCTGACCGTGGTCGGTACAGCCTGTTCGGGAACTCTGGATGCTGATCCCCTGATCGGGGTTCGGGCATCCTCCGATCCTGCTGTCGGTGATAGCCGTCTGCTCTTCGGAGTGCACGAGATCGATGGAACTCGAAGGGGCGGCCCCGATGAATTCGTGACGGTTGTCGCGTCGCCGCTCGACGCCCCGGACGACGTGTTCGAGAGTGACGCGACGTACGAGTGGATCGTTCCCGGCGCAGTCGGCCTGTATCTGGTAGACATTCCGTTCGACCGGCCCGGAACCTGGCAGATCGAATTCACGATCTCTACGGGGGCGCCGACAACGCCGTTCCTCGTGGACATACAACCTGAGCCGCGTACGACGGCGATCGGCGAGACTGCTCCGCTCACGGTGACTCGGACGATTGGGGACACCCCGATCGAAGATCTGACGACGGACAACGATTCGCTTGACTCGATGTACGAACTCTCGCTCGATTCGGCCCTCTCCAACGGCCGTAAGACCGTCGTGATCTTTGCCACACCGGCCTTCTGCACGTCCGCGGCGTGCGGACCGATGCTCGATCAGGTAAAGGTGATGTCCGGTGACTACCCCGATGTCAATTTCCTCCACATTGAGGTGTACGAAGGACTCAATGAGCCCGGATTCACGCCAGACGCGGACCATCTCGCGCCGGCTGTGGTCGCCTTCGGCCTGCCGTCGGAACCGTGGGTTTTCGTCGTTGATGAACACGGCGTCGTGGTCGGACGCTTCGATGGCGTGCTCGGCGAGGGTGAAGTTCAGGCTCTGCTCGACGATTAGGAGACCAGGTAAGTGAAAAGCAGTGTGTACCTATTGCTTGTCATCGCGGGCCTTTCGGTCGCGATCGCGGGCTGCTCAACCGACGCGGCATCCGAGGGTGAAGTCGTCGGTATCGTCACCGAGGTCACCGGTGATCTCGTCGAGATCCAGAGCTTCGTTGTGTTGGACGCCAATGGGGACAGTCACAAGTTCTTCCCCGGCGAGGGGATGACTGTCATGGGCGCTCCCCCGTCCCATCTCCGCGATCACGTCGTATCAGGTGAAGCCATTCGAGTGCTCTATGTTGACGGAGCTGGCGGTACCCTGGTCGCAGTCAATGTCGTGCATGCCGACGCGAACCTTGGCGACCACCACGAATGAGACAGACGCCAGAAACCAGATACCAGATGCCAGACTTTGGTGTCTGTGGTCTGTGTCTGTCCAGCCCCTCCAGGCTCGCAGGCTCGCAGGCCCCCCTGAAGGTGGGACCTGGCTCAGGCTGACCGGTCGGCTGTGTCGGGGTGGAGCGACGTGTCTGTCTTTGCGGCGGGTGGTCTCGCCAGGATGTACGAGAACCACACGACGAGGCCGCCGACTGTGAAGCCCGTGAAGCCGGCCAGAACAACCAAGTCAAGGACGCCCAGAGTGGCGGCGCCTTCGTCGATGCTCCCGAGCACGATGACTCCGAGCGGGAAGATGGCCATGCCGATCACGGGGGCGATCAAGACGCCGAGGGGTGCGATGACCGCCAGAGAGGCGGATTGAGCCTCGGGATCGATCACGCTGGCTACGGCCTTTGTGGAGACAGCGGAGACGAACCCAGCGAATGCGCTCGTGAGGATTACCATGATCCAGAGCGCCGAGGCCGGTGGCGCGAACACGGGGATGACCTTCGTGCCGTCGATGATTGCGTTGACCGACGGCACGCCACCCGTTGCGCCGACGTACAGCACGAGTGTGAGAGCGAGAACGAGTCCGGTGACGGCGCCGACGATGAGAGCTGCAAAGTAATTCGGCTTCATGGCGGGGAGTGTACCCGGTCTCGTGAAGCCAGGGCTTACGATCTGCCGCACACGTCCGGAGCGAAGATCCCCACAACTCGATCGTCTGACTCTTCACCCTCGACCGGACCCCACAACAGCAAGTTTCCTGAGGTAGAACTCTCGACGAGGTAGACGTTGTCCAGCTTCGGGTCCACCGCGAAGGAGACGTTCTGGCTCTTGTATATCTCCTGCAACTGCTCCACGGTATCTCCGACCTTCAGTCCGCTGAGCGTTTCGAGGCCCGATGCGGGATGGGTGAGGTCGCCGGTGAGGAGATCTTGCCGGTAGCCGCTGAAGACCTCCTGACCACCCGGCTTGGTGACGATTGCTGCGTAGGTTCCGAAGAACACAATCCGTTCGAGTTCACCTGCGCAGACGCCGTATCCGTTCGTCGAAATCTGCCAGCCCGTGTCGTTCGTCGGGGCGCCGAAGGATGCGACGAAGCGCCCGATGGCAACGTCGGCATCAGTTCCGAACACGATGTCAGGGATGTCGTTGTCGTTGATTCGCATTCCATCGGTGATCATCTTCATGTCTGCGACGGGGATTAGCGGGTCTACAGGTGGATACGGCTCTGTAGCGGGAATGCTCGTCGTTGTGACGGTGTCATCTGATGTTGTCGTGGTCCCTGACCCGTCCGTAGTCGTAGTCTCGTCGCCCTCCGAGTTTGTCGTCGTCCCCGCAACAGTGTCCGAGTCGTCCGGCCCGAGGAGTTGGAAGACGGCCACCGAGAGCGCGATCAGAAGAAGCCCGATGATGAGACCCGTCAGGAGCGGCGAACCGGGGGGTTGCGCGGGCGGCGTCGTCGGCGGTTCCATCGGGGGCAGCGGGTCGTCGCCTGAGATGTCCGTCAGATCGGCGTACGGGTCTGTCCAGCCGGGTGGGTTTGCAGATGGATCCTGGGGAGTGCTCACTCAGTTCCTCGTGAAGGTTCGCGCCATTGTACGGCCTACTCGGCCATCGCTGCGGACTCTTGGACTCCCGAGTGTTCGGTGGGGAGTCTTCCACCATACGCCTCGACGAGTACCTCGTCGAAGGACATCGTTGCAACCAAAATCGACTGTCCAGATTTTGTGCGAGTGAGGCGCACAGGGATCTTGAGGCGCTTGACATCGCTGAGGTCGAAGTCTCTCAACTCCCAGGCGAGGCTGACGGCGGCAGGGAGGCTCAGTGTGTTGTCAAGGGTGAACACGTCGGCGAGGCTCGCGACCTGCGCCGTCAGCTCGGTCGGCGAACTGAACGACTTGAGCTCCTTGAAGAGTTCGATGATGACGTCCTGCTGATGCTGGTTTCTGAGCAGGTCGCTGGCGCCAGGCACCGACTTCCAAGAGCCGCCGATCTTCTGTTGCGTGTGTCGTGATCGCACCCACGCGAGCGCCTGTTCCCCGGAAGCTTTCGTGCAACCGGCAGGCAGAGAGAGGCCGGCTTGGCGGTCGCTGACGGGATAGTCGACACAGATCTCAACGCCCCCGACAGCGTCGACGACACGTTCGAAACCGTCGAAGTCGAAGAGCACAAAGTGGTCGACCTCGATGCCTGTGAACTGTCCTACTGTATGGGCGAGAAGGCTTGGCCCGTTGATGTCCTTGTTCGCGCAGCCGTGAATCAGCACATTGATGCGACTCATCCCTCCGGTGCAAGCGTTCTCGACATACAGATCGCGGGGGAGCGACACCATGAACGGATCCGCGCTGTTTGTCGGACGGACAAGGTACAAGATGACGTCGGCTGCGCCGGAGACCTCATCCCTCCCGATGATGAGGATCGTCTCGTACGCCTGCTCAGGCGCGGTTGTCCGAGGCGTCTCAGCGGGTGGAGGGTCTCCGGGTGGGAGTTCCGTGTCGCCCGAACTCACAGCGGCGGGAGGGTTCGGATCCGCGACGGCTGAGGTGTCGAACGCCTCGGTTTCGAGGCGGTTCCACGAGTACCACAGTTGGGCGCCGGTGTATGCGCCGAATGCGGTGAGGAGCAGCATGGAGGTCGCCACGGCGTGGAGAACCGCTCTGCGCCACCAAACGGGGGTGAGGCGCCGAACTCCAGTTGATCGGTTCCGGACGTAGCCGAGCACGGGAGCGCCGGCGTCCGCGAGGCCGGATATTGCGGCAGTGACAGTAGCTGGGTCCGCGGTGTCAGTTAGGACGAGGATGGTCCCGTCGGCGTGCGCTGCAAGCTGAGTCGTGGTGCTTGACCACAGGACAGGAGGAACGTCGATCACGATCAAATCAGCGCGCTCGGCCACAGCATCGAGAGCGTCAGCTAGCCGACCCCCCGCAAGATCGTCGACGTCTGAAAGGTCAGCGCCTGACGGCAGCATCGGGAAGCGGGTTCCGTCTTCAAGCGTCCACATCCGGGTGGCGTCAGCAAGAGTCGCCGTACCTGCTGCAACATCGGACAAGCCCGGCGAGCGACCGGTGGAGAGGAAGCGGCTGAGACCCTGTGGTGAGGCATCGGCGTCAACCAGCATGACTCGGCGTCCCCCCTTGCCTGCGGCGATCGAGAGGTTGAGGGCGACCGTTGTTGCTCCCTGTCCCGGTCCCGGAGAGCTGATCAGGAGAATCTGGCCTGTGGTCCGACTCTCGATCTCACCCAGGAGCCCCGTGTAGGCGTCTGCCGCCATGGCGCTGTGGAGCACTGGCGCCGGCCCGGAAGCATCGACGGGGATTGCGCCCAGTAGAGAGATACCGTCGACGGAGGATTCGAGGCTTTGCCCCGATGTGAGACGGGTGACGAGCCACCACACGAACCCGGATGCGAGCCCTGACGCTGCTGCCGAAACAACGACGCCGATGTTCGTGTCCCACGCTGCTACTCCCAGCATGAACACCGTAATCGCAGCGACAACGGACAGGGCTAAGGCACTCGAGAAGACTCGCGTGTGGCGCGGTCGCTTTCGTTCGTTCGGTTGTGCGTCAGTCACAGAACCCCCGTGGCTGAAGGAGCCTACGCTGTGGCCAAATAGTACGGAATCTGCGGGATATCGCGTGTGGAGTCATGGTCAAGTCTGGCAAGGGTCAGGTGAGTAGATTCCTTCCACGGCGCCCTCCGGTTCGGTACTTGTGACCGGTCCCCACAAGAGGAGCTCTCCTCCGTCTAGCAACCGGAAGAAATCTCGTCCTTCGATGACCTCGAAAGACACGGTGTAGGATCCGTACGTGCTCTGGAGGGCCTCAACGGTGTCCCCGAGCCTGATGCCGGAGAGCGTCTCGAACGAGACGACCGAACTCCCTGGGTTCGTTTCTTCGTAGCGGTACGCGATGAAGTCCGCATCGTTCGTGTAGCCGTCGAAGAACACCCTCAAGGCGCCCCATTCGAGCCAGTACCACTCGGGCGACGGGCACAGATCTGTATCCGATCCCGCGGTGTCTGCCGGCCCGAGGCTGGCGACAAGAACTCCCGCGACCTCGCCGAGAGAAGTTCCGAAAGTGATCGGGCCGATGCCTGAGGCTCTCAAACCAAGGTTCGGCGTCGGTATCGGGTCTCCCGCTGCAGCCCAGCTTTCGCCCGACGGGTAGGGAACCGTGGTGGTTGTCGAACTTGGCGTCGATGTCGTTGGTTGCTCGGTTGTGGTCGTGGCGAGTGTCGTGGTCGTGGCGAGTGTCGTGGTTGTCTCCGGTGCTGCGGCTATGGGTTCTGAGTCTGTGTCCGCCCGCTCAATGAACACGAGGGACCACACGGCGCCGACTGCGATGAGAAGGATGAGCGGAATGAGCCATTTGGCTCTGCCGGACTTGGGTTCAGGTGGGAGGGTCCAGGCGTCGAAGTCGAACTCCCCGGTGTCATCGAGTCCATGCGGCGGGGGAGGAATCGGCGTAACACTTGACCGTTGAACCGAGGCCGTCGCCTTCGCGTCAGCCGCCGGTGGGGTAGCGTCACCGACGACGACATCGATCCACGGCTTGCCGCACTCAGGGCAGAGGCTCTCGTCAGCAGGGCGCGCCGTGCCACAGTGAACGCAGATGGGGAGGCGCGAGGATGTGTCGGTCATGACTGCTCAGGATAGAGCAGGTACCAGGTAACAGGCGACAGGTCACAGGTCAGCACGTGCTGGCTGTCGCCTGTTACCTGTCGCCTGTTACCTGTGTTCCAGCTCGATGCAGGGGCGGACGCAGTCTTCGATCGTTGCGGCGCCCAGCTCTATGAGCATCGCGTCTCTCGCCTTCTGCCACGGTACATGGAGCGCGCAGAGATCGGTTTCAGGACACGGGATGCCACGTTGGACACATCCCTGGTCTTCGATCCGGCCTTCGATAACCTCGATCACTTCGAGAACCGAGACCGCTTTGAGAGAAGAGAGAAGCCGGTAGCCACCGCGCGGCCCGGGCGTAGAGGCGATCCACCCGGCTTTGACCAGGGGCGAGATCACCTGTGGGAGGTAGTGCGTGGTGATTCCGAGCTTCTCCGCGAGCGCCCGACCAGCGATCCTCTCACCTTCGGCGTCTCCAATGCAGCGCATTGCCTTGAGGGCTAGATCAGACTTCTTTGTCATCTCGAGGCGCACGGCGGTTCCTTAGTTCGTTAGACGGCAATATAGGGACAGAAGGCCGCCTAGGTGTTGCATTTGTTTCTTCGACCTCCAATCAATGAGGGTTCCGATAGGGAACTCTCAGTGGGTGAAACCGCTCGCTAGTTCTGTGCCTTTATATATGCAGCCACGTCGAGGAGAGCCTGGTCGCTGAGGGAAGGGTTCCCGCCTCTTTGTGGCATGTCGATGCCGACAGTGTTGGCAGGATCGTCGATAAGGCGACCCTTCGCAATGAAGTCCGCGAGATCTTGTTCGGACATTGAAGCCACGAATTCGCTCGGTGCGAGCGGGAGCCCGAGACCGTCGATGCCTGCTAAATCCGGATTGTGACACGCGCTGCACGTACCCTGATAGACGTCGGCGCCTGCGATCGGGTCGCCCGCACCCGTTGCCGGAGGTGCGGTCGTGGCAGTGTCGCCGCCGTCCGCCCCGCCACCACCGCAGGCAGCGAGCGTCAGAGCGAGGAGAGCAACCAGGACGATCATGTGCTTCATCTTCATGTTTTGGATCCTTCGTAACGACTGTTCTGGGTCAGCAGACACATCGCAACCAGGCCACCGTCCATAGATGTACGGCGATAGCTTAGCGAATACGTAAGTAATTTGGAGCGTGTTTCCCGCTCCCGCCAATGATCGCCGAGTCGGTTCGCGACGGGTCGTGTCAAACGGGTACGGTGATCATGTCTGCAAGCGCACTGCTGTCGAGTTCCGCTAGGAGCGCGCTGCGCGCGCGTACCCACGGTTCGTGAAGGGCGCAGTGGTGGTCGCCCGTATGTCTCGGCCCGAGGTGGAGCCGTCGGGAGTCATCAAACGCGCCTTCTACCGCTTCGATGAGATTGAGCAGCGAAACCGTCCCAAGGTCAGCCTCAACCGCATAGCCGCCCTTCGGTCCGGAAGTCGAGATCACCCAGCCAGCCTTCGTGAGAGGCGCCATGACGTGGGGGAGATATTGCGGCGTGATGCCGAGGGCGTCGGCGAGCAATGCACCGGTGACTTTCTGTGATCCGGACGCGGCCATGAATTCCAGCGCTTGGAATGCGAGATCAGTCTTCTTGGTGAGTTCCAGTCTCATGGCGCCGCGATCACTAGTTCCTCAGTTCCTGACTCTGTAACTATAGCATGTTTTTGGGGTTGTGTCACCACACACCCCCGATCTCTGGAGTGTTGGGTGATCTGATCCAGATGATGGCGATAAGGACGAAGACGCGCGAAAATTCGACCGGAGAAGGAGCGATGTGCCGGAGGAGTCAAAATCTGAAGACCAGGACTGGCTCGTTCCAGCGATTCTCGTAGCGGTCATCGTGACGTTGGGTCTGGCCATCGGAATCGGCGCCGGAGTACGGTCGGCCGACAGGCAGGACGTCACGATCGCGGGACAGCTCGAGCGGTGGTCATCCTGCCTGCGCTCGGAAGGCGCGAATGTGCCGCTCGTTGAATCGTTGCGGGATGGAGGGTTCCGCGTCACGGTCGACGGTTCGCTGCTCGAAGACGGATTGGATCGCGACGCTCTGCGGCCTGCGCTCGAAGCATGTGAGGATGAGGCGCCTGAGAGGATTCGTCGGATCGTCGAGCTTCTCAATGCGATCCCGAAATTCCCGATCGGTGATGGCGGTTTCGGGGCCTTCGACTTCGGAGAGGCTAAAGACATCCCCCCTCCGCACCCGAGAGCCAACGATAGTTCGACCTGATCCGATCACCTGCGAGTAGTCGCTGGAACTCCGTACCTTCGAATCGTGAAGAAAAGGGGTTCACAAACACCTGCGGGTGTGTGATATTAATGTGCACACTCCGGATAGGTGGATTTGGTGTACCGCATGACTGCCCACACGTCCGCCATTGAAGACGACCGTTGATCTGTTGGAGGAAACGGGATGACGACCGGTTCGAAACCGCGCAAGGCGATCGTCTCACGTGCTGTTCGAGAGCGCCAGGAAGCCAAGGAGCGGATGGGCCGCGACACGCTGAACCGGTCGCCCAAGAGCAGGGATCGTTCCAAGCTGACCGACGATCGTGGGCGCCTCACGACGGATCTCGTGAGTCAATACCTCACGTCAATCGGCGAATTCGAGCTGCTCACAGCTGAGAACGAGGTCGATTACGCCCAGAAGATTGAAGCCGGACAGGCAGCGCGCGAACGGCTTGAAGCCGATGACTTCAAGACGAAGAGCGAGCAGATCCTCCTCAAGCGCCAGGTTCGGCGCGGTGGTGAAGCCAAAGATGCGTTCCTGACAGCAAATCTCAGGCTTGTGGTGGCGAACGCTAGGCGGTACGCAAATACGTCAGGCATTGACTTTCTCGACCTCATTCAGGAGGGCAACCTCGGACTTATCCGTGCCGTCGAGAAGTTCGACTGGCGGAAGGGTTTCAAGTTCTCGACCTACGCCACATGGTGGATCAGGCAGGCGATCACTCGCGCCATCGCTGATAAGTCGCGCACCGTTCGTATTCCAGTCCACCTGCACGACACGCTCGCGGCTGTGCGCGCTGCGCAGGCGTCGCTCAAGGCTGAGCTTGGTCGCGACCCGAAGCCGGAGGAGATTGCCGAGGAAGCCGGTGTCGAAGTCTCCAAGGTTGAGCTAGCCTTAGCCGTTGCGGACACCGTCTCTCTCGAGCAGCCGATCGGTGAGGATGGAGCCCAGCTCGGTGACTTCATTGAGGATGAAGATGCAGCAGATCCCGTTCGGGTGACCGAGGAGATGGACGTTGCAAACTCGCTCCGTAAGTCGATTGAGCGGTTGCCGATGCGCGAGGGCAGGATTCTCGCGCTGCGGTACGGCTTCTACGACGGGATTCCCCGAACGCTCGAGGAGATCGGCGAGGAGTTTGATCTCACTCGTGAGCGTATCCGCCAGCTCGAGAAGCTCGCGCTCTGCCGACTGCGGCATCCGAGCTTCGGTATCAGGGAACAGGATTTGATTTAGACAGGTCACAGGTCACAGGTCACAGGCGGAGATCAAGAATCAAGAACACGAGTCGGCAATCCCTGAGATCTGGCATCTGCAATAGAGGTGAAACATGAGGTTGGCGGCCCTCGTCGGCGGCGAAGCTGAGATCGTTGGGCCTGAGGCCACATTGTCGGATGTGGCGAAGGTAATGGAAGACCGACAGGTCGGGGCTGTTGCTGTGGTGGAACGTAGCGATCTCGTCGGGATTTGTACCGATCGAGATCTTGCGATGGCGCTCGGTAGGGCGTGCGGGCCGGAGGATCCCGTGTCGATCTGTATGACGGAAGCGCCCGACGTCGTCGATCCTGATGTACCTGTTAGCGAAGCGGCTGCTTGGATGCTTGAAACCGGCTACAGACATCTGCCGGTCATGGCTGACGGCGAGCTCCTCGGGATCATCGACGTCCGCGACCTGCTGTGGGCGCTTATCGACAGCGCGTAGGCAGATGACAGGTGACAGGTGACAGGTGACAGTCAGCAGTTAGCGGTTAACGGTCAACGGTCAACGGTCACTGGTCACCGGTTCGGGTGCACCCGTCTACCCCTGCTTCGCCTACCATCGATGTAATGACGCTCGCGTTGAGAACACCGCTTGCTGTCTTCGCTACGGGTCTTCTAGCCCTCTCCCTACACGTCGGCGCCTTCGCGTTCTTGATCGAGCGGGAGGTGTTCACGTCGGAGAACTTCGTCGCTTCAACGGTGGCAGCCCTTGGTGAAGAGAGTTCTCGTGACGCTATGGGTAAACTGATCGTAGACCAGCTCATCGACGAGTATCCGTTGCTCATCATCCTTGAATCCAACCTCGTCCCGATGTTCTCCGACCTTCTCGGCACTCCGGCGCTCCGAGAAGTTATCGCTCTGGTCGGTATCGACATTCACGAGCGGATCGTGACAGGCAATCAGGATGCGGTCGCCATAGACCTCGTCAGCTACAGGGACACCATCCTCTTACCACTCGAAGCAGTAGCCCCGCGACTCGCCGATCTCGTACCGGAGAGCTGGTTCGTTTCCGTCGAGGTTCTCGAAGCAGGAACGCTTCCCGATCTGTCCCGTTACGTCGAAACCGTTGGACTTGCGCTGTTCATATCGCTTGCCGTTGCGGTCTTGCTGATAGCGTTCCTTCTGCGGTTTGTGCAGCGCCGTGGCGTTGCTGTGGCCCTGATCGGTGTGGCGTTCATGCTGGCGGCTATCGCGACCAGTGGGCTCGTGCCGGGAGGTCGTTGGCTCACGATCGCGGCATTGAAGGGCGAACAGAACCAGACAATCGTCGTGAACGTCTACAACGAGTTCACCGACCCGCTTTTCGCCGGCGCCTCGATGCTTGCGATCACGGGGGTAGCCCTCATTGCGGTCGGCATCGCCATGAGGACGGGCAGGAATTCAACGCAGCAGCATTCACCCGGCGAGGGGTAGCGTTGCGGGCATGAATGCACCGCTCGCCCCACGAAAACCGCACACCCGGTCGATCCACGGTAAGACCGTTGACGATCCCTGGTTCTGGCTCAGGGAGAAGGGCGACTCCGAAGTTATCCGCCACCTCGAGGCTGAGAACGAGTACTCGGCCTCTGTGATGGCGCCGACGCGCGAACTGCAGGAGACGATTTTCACTGAGATCAAGGACCGGACCCAGGAGACGGATCTCGCGGTACCTGCTCAACATGGCGATTACTGGTACGCCACACAAACGGAGGAGGGGAAGTCATATCCGATACGGATCCGGATGCTCGGCGGTCCCGACGGCTCGCGAGAACTGGTGCTCGATGAGAACGTCGAGGCTGAGGGGCACGATTACTTCCGCGTCGGGAATGTCTCGGTGAGCGCCGATCACCGTTACGTCGCGTATTCAACAGACATCACGGGCGCAGAGAGTTACACGACGCGGATCCGAGACATCGAGACGCAGGAGGATCTCCCCGATGTGTTGGAGGAGTGCCGGTACGGCCTCGCGTGGTCGGCCGACGGCGCACACTTGTTCTACACCGTTGCCGACGAGGCGTTGCGTCCGTTCCAGATCTGGCGGCACAGGATTGGCGCTGCTCAGAGCGATGACGTGCTCGTGCTCCAGGAGGACGACGATCGGTACTACCTCGGCCTGGAGAAGACGAGATCGGGCGAGTACATCGTCATCTCAGCCGACTCCGCTGTGACCGAATCCACCTGGGTGATCCCAGCAACGGACCCGACGGCGGCGCCCCGTGAGATCATCCCGAGGCGCGAAGGCGTCCAGTACAACATCGATCATAGGGGTGACGAGTTCTGGGTCGTGAGCAATGACGAAGGTGTCGACGGCCGCCTTCTCACGGTCTCCGCCAATGGCGGTCCCTCGTCTGAAGTCGTTCCGCACGTCTCAGGCCGGAAGCTTGAGACCCCGATGTGCTTCAGCGACCATGTTCTCGTGTGGGGCAGGGAGGGCGGCCTGCCCGCGATCTTCCAGTATGACGGTGCGTCGCTCCATCCGATCGAGTTCGATGAACCGATCTACGAGGTCGCTCCGGATAGCAATCGTGAGTTCAAGGCAACCAAGGTTCGCTACACGTACGAGTCGTTCGTGACGCCTCGAAGCGTCTTCGACCACGACCTTGAAACGGATGAGCGGGTACTGCTCAAGCAGACTCCTGTTCTGGGAGGCTACGACCCTGGTCAGTACGTCCAGGAGCGCCTGTGGGTGACAGCTCGCGACGGCACGCAAGTTCCGGTCAGTTTCGTTCGGCATGTTGATGCTCCTGTTGATGGAACCGCGGCCCTGCTCCTCTACGCGTACGGTGCATACGAAATCTCGTACCCGGTTCGTTTCTCTATCGCCCGCCTCAGCCTTCTCGACCGCGGTGTCGCGTACGCTGTCGCCCACGTGCGTGGCGGAGGAGAGATGGGGAAGGCCTGGTACGACGGGGGGAAGCTTGCCACCAAAGTGAACACCTTCACTGACTTCATTGATGCTGCCACATCTCTGGCAGATGGAGGGTTCTGCGCGACTGATCGCATCGCAGCACGAGGCGGGTCAGCCGGAGGGCTTACGATCGGCGCCGCTCTCAACTTTGCTCCCGAGGCGTTCGCGGCAGTCGTGGCCGAAGTGCCCTTCGTTGACGTTGTCAACACGATGCTTGACGCCGACCTGCCGTTGACCGTCGTCGAGTGGGAGGAGTGGGGCAATCCCCAGGTCGAACGGGAGTATGGGTGGATCGCGTCCTATGCCCCCTATGAGAACGTCACTGAGGTTGCCCACCCCCCGATACTCGTCACCGCGGGCCTCAACGACCCGAGGGTCGCGTACTGGGAGCCTGCAAAGTGGGTTCAGCGCCTCAGAGAACTGTCGACTTCAGACGCCGAGGTGCTGCTCAAGACCGAGATGTCGGCCGGCCACTTCGCCCGATCCGGCAGATACGACCTTTGGCGTGACGAAGCGTTCGTACTGGCGTTCGTACTCACTCGGTTGGGAGCGGCGTAGCTAACCAGATCGCTCGGCTAGCGCTCGCTTCCAGATACCAGCATCTGGGATCTGGGATCTGTATTACGTGCACTCCAGAGTTACGTCGTTATCGGTGGCTTTGGCCGGTTCGACTCCGAGAGCAACGACGTAGCGAAGATTCGCGCTATCGGAACACGAATCCACGATGCTCTGGTTGGCGCTCCACACCTTCAGGAGTACGTCGTGGGGGAGACCGTGAGCTCCCTCGATCTCGGTGAGGCCGAGAGCCTCCACCTCGGATTCAACGAGTTCGAAGATATTGAAAGAGCCGACATCTTCTCTCTCCCGTGCGAGCTCTGCGATCGCGAGTTTCTTGTTCTTCTTGGATTGGCGTGACAGCAGAACCAGAGCGACCAGGAGAGCTATACCGGCTAGAACAATGCCAAGAGTCATTCTCGCTACTCCTCTCCTTTTTGTCCCTGGATGAGCTCTGTGACGCCGACGCCGGTCTTGAGTTCCGCCCTATCGTCTGCCCTGAGCATATCGACAATTTCCTTGACATCCTGAGCCGAATCCTTGCTCACGACAAGCAGAGCGTCTGGCGTGTCTACAACGATTATGTCCTCGACGCCGACGACTGCAACGAGCCGATTCGCTGATCGAACGTAGCTCCCTGAAGTACGCACCGTGATGACGTCGCCTATGAGAACATTCCCTTGAGCATCTTTGTCGGCGATGTCCCAAAGCGACGCCCAGGACCCGACGTCGTTCCAACCAGGATCGGTAGGGACGACGGCGGCCATCGAAGTTTGCTCCATCACCGCGAAGTCGATCGAATTGGAACGACAGCCGCCGAAGATCTCCTCGTCGAGGAGGATCCGATCGCCGTCTCGCGTCGCGGCGCCGTACGCAGAAGCGCTCGCTGCGGCGATGTCAGGCGCGTGGGTCGCGAGTTCCTCGAGGTACCGGGAGGCCTTGATGAGGAACATTCCTGAGTTCCAGAGGTAGTCGTCCGACTCGATGTAGGCCGAGGCGGTTGCGGCTTCAGGCTTCTCCTTAAACTCGACTACCCGATGAACGCCTGAGGTGATCTCTGAACCGACCCTGATATAGCCGTAGCCGGTTTCGGGTCTCGAAGGTGTGATGCCGAAGGTTACGAGGTAGCCGCTATTCGCTGCGCCTGCTGCCAGGCGGACGGCTTCTTGGAAGGCGTCAACGTCCTCGATCGTATGGTCTGACGGAAGTATGAGAAGCAGCGGATCCCCGTCGGCCATAGCTTCGTGTGCCGCCACCGCGATAGCTGGCGCCGTATTGCGTCCCACGGGCTCGAGTATCAGTACCGCGTCGGGGTATCCGGCCGTGACCATCTCGTACGAGATCGCGTCTGCGTGGTCCCGATTCGTGACGATGATCGGTCGTTGCGCCGATCCGATTCCGGCGACACGGTCGATGGTGGCGCGGATCATCGATCGCTCGTCAACGAGCGGAAGGAGCTGTTTCGGTTGGTTGAGCCGTGAAGCCGGCCAGAGACGCGTTCCGCTCCCGCCCGACAGAACGACCGGAACGAGCGTCGGATCGGTGTCGTTCACGGCGTGGCGATGTGTTGCATCGCGTCGAGAATGGAAGGCATATTCGTCACTCCGTCTCGTGTGAGATGGTCTTGAGATTTTCGCAGGCCTCAGGCGTTCCGAACACTGTGAGACGGTCACCGATCCTGATCGTGGTGCCGCCGTGGGGAACAAGGACGTTCGTGCCTCGCTGCACAGACACGAGGATGATGTCCTGCGGCCACGCGATGTGCGCGACGTCGCGGTTGGCGAGAGGTGAGTCTGCGTCGATCGCCAAATCGAAGAAGTCGGCGCCGGGTTGAGACCTGATTCGCGATCGTTCCCTGTACAGCTCCTTGCCCTTGGACATCGACAAGGCCTCTTCGTATGCCCTGACGACCGAGATTCGTCTGAACATACCTACGACGCGTACCGGATCCGAAGGGTCAACGACCGGCAACCTGCCGACGCCGAGCGAGGCCATGCGCGCGAGCGCGCTCGCGACAGGCACGTCGGGCGTGATCGTGATCACGTCCCGAGTCATCGCGTCGGCGACCGTGATGCTCATAGACGGTCCCCCAGCATTTGTTATGTCAGACAGAGTGATCATGCCGACGAGCCGCTCCCTGTCATCAAACACAGCGACGCCATGGTGAGACGTGACATCGAAGAACTCCGCTGCCTCTGCGAGAGTGTTCCACCGATTGAGACCGCCCTCATGGGGCTGCATCACGGTGGCGACGTCCACGGTGTCGAGGAGGTCTATGTCTTCAGACTTGGGAAGTGTGATGCCCTGGCGGAGCAGAGGCATGGTGTACGCGGACTCCGGGTGCAGTTTTTCGCCGAGGAACGTGGCGAGTGCTGCGCCGAGCATCAGCGGAAGGACTAACTCGTAATTGCCCGTGATCTCGAAGACGATGATCACAGAGGTGAGGGGCGCCCGGGCAATCGTCGCGAACGTGGCCGCCATCCCTACGATCGCGAACGCACCTGTGCTGACGCCGTCTATCCCGAGCAACTGCTGCATCATGATTGCGAATCCTGCGCCGATTGATCCGCCGATGATGAGGCTCGGCATGAATGTGCCGACCGATCCGCCGCCTGCTCTCGTGAACGCGGATGTTGCGATCTTGGCGATTGCCACGAGGCCGAGCCCCCACCAGACGTAGCTTCCGGCGCCTTCGAGGCGTAACAGGTCAGAGAGGAACGTTTGGCCCGAACCGAGTGAGTCCGGCCAGACGATTCCGATGAGAGCGACAGAGAGTCCGAACAGAATAGGGCGTGACCACTTCGGCAATCGCGCAGGGAGCGTAGCTGTTGACGTGATGTCCAACGTTCGGAGATAGAGGAGGCCGAATCCGACCGCGATGACCGCGAGCAGGGCGTACAGAAACAGGTTTAGCGGGTTTCCGAGGGCGTGTGCAGGGGAGGAGAGGATGAGATCTTCGCCCACGAGGAGTTTGGTCGTCACGGCGGCCGTGACAGATGCTATGACGACAGCATTGAGGTGACGGATGGCGAAGGAGCCGAGGATCACCTCCATCGCGAACATCATCCCCGCAATGGGTGCGTTGAAAATTGCGCCGATGCCTGCGCCTGCACCAGCCGCGACCAGGCTGCGAATGCGATCATGGTCGAATCCGGTGTACCTCGCGAGGGTTGAGCCGAGAGACGCGCCGATGTAAGCGATCGGTCCCTCCGGACCTCCGGAGCCGCCTGTGCCGAGGACGGCTACGGTTGCGAGGAGCTTTGGGATGATCTTTGAGGTCGGGAGATAGCCGCCGTGAAGGCCCATGCCGACCAGCGTCTCTGTGATCCCACCACCCGCGACTCCGGGGCCCCAGCGCTGATCGATGAGCCAGGAGACCGTGATGCCGATCGGGATCGTGACCGCGACGACCCAGATACCCCAACGAGACCACGCTGCGAAGCCTTCTGTGGACTGCGCTACGAACTGGATGAGACTGACGAGAGCTGCTGTGGCGAGACCGACGAGAACTCCAAGCACGACGGTGGTCAATAAGAACGAGGCTGTGCCCCGTGTTCGGGCAGACGATTTCAATGTGTCGAATATTCCCATTGCAGTGCTGACGGTAACGACATGCCAGATTCAGTTTCGACATGAGGGAACAGTTCGCCAGTGGGCTACGTTGCCTTCATATGTTCAAACGAAGCATGAGCACGGTTCTCTCTGCTGAGACTGCACTGCCTGGGAGGCCCGTCGCGCCCGAGATCAGCGGAACGCACTTTGTGAGCGGGAGGACGATCGTTCCTCCGTTCCCCGCGGGCATCGAGGTGGTATATCTGGGGATGGGATGTTTCTGGGGCGCCGAGCGAGTGTTCTGGAGCCTCCCGGGCGTCTATACGACCGCGGTCGGGTACGCGGGGGGCTTCACGAAGAACGCGTCCTATGAGGACGTGTGCTCAGGCCGAACGGGCCACACCGAGATCGTGCTCGTGGCATACGACCCGACCGAGATACTGCTCGGGCGGACCCTCAAGAGTTTCTGGGAGGAGCACGACCCGACCCAGGGCGATCGGCAGGGGAACGATCGCGGTGCACAGTATCGATCAGCGATCTACTGGACAACGCCAGACCAACAGTTGATCGTGACGTCGTCGCGCGACGCCTACGGGAGCAGCCTCGGGGACGCAGGGCTCGGGGGAATCACGACAGAGTTGGCTGAGGCTGGGCCGTTCTACTACGCCGAGGAGTACCACCAGCAGTACCTGGCGAAGAATCCGGACGGCTACTGCGGGCTGGCGGGCACAGGAATCTCCTGCTCTCTCTGACTACTCGAGGTTGTAGACCGCGATGTGTGGTTCGCTGAGGCTGCCGATGAAGAGTCTGCCATCGTGATAGCGGGCGGACGTGGTGATAGCGACCCGGCCGGAGGAGTCCTGAAGGTTATGGACGAGGTGGCCGTCAGTGTCGTATCCGAGAATGATGCCGTGTTTCAGCGGCTTCGGTTTCAAGGCATCGGGCATGCGGAACGCCAGGGATCGCATCCAGCGCCTCGGCTGCATCACATCGACGATCTTCTGTCTCGGTGACGCCATCGACACCCACAGGACTCCCGCACCGAACGTCAAATTATCAGGGAATCCGGCGAGATTGTCGAGGAACAGCTCGGTCTCACCGGCTCTCTTGCCCTTCAACCAGTGCCGATGTACTCGGTACGTGCCCGTTTCAGCGATGAACAACGATTCCTCTGCCTGGTCAAGGGCGAGGCCGTTCGCGAATTGCAGGCCATCTGTGATGAGTGAGAGGGCGCCGTCGGGTGTGATGGAGAACACCCTGCCCGTAGGTTGGCCTTCAAGGAGGTCGGCCAGGTAATGATGAATTGTCCAGCGAGTTGAGGTGTCCGAGAAGAAGATCGTGCCATCGGCCGCGACCGTCGCATTGTTCGTGAACATGAAGTCGGAACCGTCGAATCCTCGCACGATGCTCGAAACCTCGCCGTCGACCGTCACCCGCTGGAGCCCCAGATCAGCGTTGCACACCACCATCACACCTTCGTCAAGCCATTCGATCCCGAGTGGCCGACCCCCGACGTCGGCGATCTCATCAACGGATCCAGATCTCTTGACACGAACGATGCGACCGTCCTCCAAACCGGCGATGGCAGACCCGTCCGCCTCGACGACCACGTCCTCCGGTCCGACTCCTGATGTCAACCAGAGCTCGGCAGAGGCCAGAGCCTCGTTCTGTTCGAGATCACCGGACAATGGCGGCGCCGGGAGCGGTCGTCAGGCTTGAGGCTCAAAGTATGTCATGGCCGGATCCTAACGGCGACACTATCTGCGAGCACGTAGAGTTGTCGGTGACGTCGAGAAGGAGCGAGCCCTGCCAACGCCACACATTTCTGCAGCCGAAGGAGACATTGCCGAGGCAGTGCTCCTCCCCGGCGACCCGCTACGCGCGAAGTTCATTGCTGAGACGTTCATCGAGGATGCGAGAGAGGTAACGGGAGTGCGGGGAATGCTTGGATTCACCGGCGCATACAAGGGCATGCCTGTCACGGTGATGGGCACCGGAATGGGTATTCCGTCGGCATCGATCTACATCACGGAATTGATCCGCTTCTACGGCGTCAAGCGTCTTGTGCGGGTCGGCTCATGTGGAGGCATATCAACCAAGGTTGGAATGCGTGACATCATTCTCGCGATTGGCGCCAACACCGAATCGGGGGTGAACCGGTCCCGATATGGGGGATGGGATTACGCCGCGACTGCTGATTACAGGCTTCTCTCTGCAACCGTGGAAGTGGCCGATGCTGCGGGTCAAGCCGTCCACGTCGGCAACGTCCACTCGTCTGACAGCTTCTACAACCCCGAGCCCGACGCCCTCGCAATCTGGCAGAGGATGAACGTGCTGGCCGTTGAGATGGAAGCCGCAGGACTCTACGGCGTCGCCGCAGAGGAGGGCGTTCGCGCCCTGGCCGTGCTCACCGTCTCTGACCATCTCGTCACTCAGGAAGAGACGACCTCCCAAGAACGAGAGCGCACATTCGGAGACATGGTCACTCTCGCTCTCGAAGGCCTACTCGCCGACCGCTCCTGACACCTGACTCCTGACTCCTGTGAAATAAAGAACGTCTGCGCGTCTTCGATTAACTCGATGAAGTCCGCCACGTTCAATACCCCGTCGAGGAGCGGTGTCATGTCGTCCTCGGTGAGATCGAACAGGTCCACAGACAGCTTGCACGCCCACAGCTTGCAGCCCATGTCGGAGAGGTGCTCAAGGAACGCAGGCACGTCCGGGATATCGAGATCCTCGAGGGACTTCTTGAGCTGCTTCGTCGCCATTGCCTGCATACCAGGCATGGGCGCGAGCGCAGCAGGCATGTGCGTTGCAGAGTTGCCGACCGGCGAGAAATGCAGGTTGCCCATGGTCTTCTTGTTGATCATGTCCATGCCCCAGAATGTGAAGAAGATGTTGGTTTCCACACCATTCTCAAGGGCGCCCGAGGCCATGATCAGCGCAGGATACGCCATGTCGAGCGATCCTTTGGAGCACACGAACGCCATCTTGCGCGTCTGGTCGCCGTCTCCGAAGTCGGGAACGAGATCCGGTGTTGTTTCTGCAGTTGTCACTTTCGTGCCTCCTAAATGCAGCCCTTGGGCTTCTGGAGCCCGGCTACGTACGACATCTTTCGTGCCGGCTTCTTGGGGAAGAGTTGGAACAGGCTTTTGGTCGGGATTCCACCGATGGTTGTTACTGGCATTACGCACCTCCCATGTTGTCGTCTGTCGATGTCTTCGTCGTTGTCCCGTTCGCTATGTCGGTCGCGACGGCGGTTTCTGAGGCCGAGACGGCCTTGAAGGTGTTGAGCGCGCGGGCAAGACCCATACGGATCTCAGGATCGCGCATCTTGCCTGCGAGCGAAATGAGGCTCGGCGGCTTCTCCGGTTCCAGCTCGGCCGTTTGCGCCTGACGTCGCACGGCGTCGAGAAGGCGGTCCGCAACGGCCAACATCTCAGGCTGTGTCAGATCCTTGACGAGTCCGAGCATGTGAACGACGTTGTCGCCGAGCGCCTCGACATCCTCCTTGGAGAAGTTGGTCACGATGCGGTCCACGACTCCGATGCCTGCTGTCGCAAAGTCGATGTAGCCCCGTTCCTCTAATTCGCCTGCCTTCGTGAATGCGAGCTCAACACCTCTTCCGATAATTGGGGCTATGTCTGTGATGAGTTCATGCATCGATTCAAGTTGGATCATCATCGAATCGAGTAGCTTGGCGTTGTTCGCGACCCGCACCGCTAGCTGGAACAGATCGATCGGGTCGATCCGGGCCTCATCGAGCGCATAGGCAGACTGCTCGACGGCGCGCATGGCGATCGGCGTCACGCCTTGCTCCTGTCCTTACCCGCCATCATCATGTGGCCTGGAATAGGTATGTCCTTGCCG
>JASJYA010000097.1 GCA_030125685.1 Actinomycetota bacterium | reverse complement strand
CTCAGCCACTCTTGCGTTGATTGGGGCGATATATCGCCCCAATCAACGCAAGAGTGGCTGAGTCTGGGTGGATGGAGCGATAGCATTGACGGATGCTTGACGCGATTCTTGTGAAGGCGGATGTGGAGGCTGAAGCCGCGGCCTCGCGGCTCACCGAACTCAAGCGCGACGCGGAGCGTCAACCCGCGGCTCGGAGTCTCCGAGCCGCGCTCGCCGGCCCCGGGTTGAGCGTGATTGCTGAGATCAAGCGCAAGTCGCCCTCGGCGGGAGACATTGACACCGGCCTCGACCCTGTCCGCCAGGCGGTTGCGTACGAAGCCGGGGGAGCGGCCGCGATTTCGGTGCTGACCGAGTCGCACTTTTTCGGCGGTTCTCTCGACGATCTCATCGCCGTCCGAGAGGCTGTATCTGTGCCCGTGCTGCGCAAGGACTTTACGCGTAACGACGCGCAGATCTGGGAGGCTCGAGCCTGGGGCGCAGACGCCGTGCTCCTGATCGTCGCGACGCTCGACCAAACACTTCTTGAGGAACTGATAGCTACTGCGAGCGATGTGGGCATTGACGCGATCGTCGAAGCCCATAGCTCTCGTGAACTTGAACGGGCGACTGCCGCGGGGGCGAATGTCATCGGTGTAAACAATCGCGACCTTGCCACGTTTCGGACAGATCTGAGTGTTGCTGAGAATCTCGCGACGATCCTTCCCGACGGCGTCGTCACGATCGCTGAGTCCGGGGTGTCAACCAGGCAGGGTGCTCGCCGGATGCGAGATGCCGGGTACGACGCGATCCTCGTCGGAGAGGAGCTCGTGCGTTCGGACGATCCCGCTGCGCTGGTCGCGGAGCTGAAGGGGGAGAGATGACGTGGGTGAAGATCTGCGGCATGACCTCCCCCGAGGCGGTTGACGCGGCTGTAAGGGCTGGCGCTGACGCGGTAGGGCTCATTCTCTGGGAGCAGTCACCGCGTGCGCTTACGCTTGATCGGGCACGGGATCTCGCCTACGGCGTGACGATTCCCACTTACATCGTCACGGTTGATCTCAGCCCCGGGGAGGCGATCGCGGCTGCCGAAACGGTTGGTGCAACCGGGATTCAGGCGCACGGAGCGCAATCTCTCGAGGTAGCCGCCCACGGCGCTGAAGCCGGGTATCTGACGATCGCTCCGATACCGGTGGGCGCTGAGGGTCCGACGGTCGACGTCAACGAGGTGCCGGAGGATTCGCTGCTCCTCTTCGACACGGCTTCCGCGCGCTTGCACGGCGGAACGGGTGCATCCTTCGATTGGAACCTCCTGCCGGACCCGGGTCGACCGTTCATCCTCGCTGGAGGGCTCGGGCCCGAGAATGTTGCTCAAGCGATTTCGGCGCTGCATCCCTTCGGCGTTGACGCCTCGAGCAGCCTCGAATCCGAACCGGGGATCAAAGACTCGTCTAGGATCGCCGCGTTCGTGAAAGCGGTGAGACGGAGCGAAGAGGCGAATCGGCCATGAGACTCGACCGACCAGACGAACGTGGGCGATTCGGCGCCTACGGAGGAATGTTCGCTCCCGAAACGTTGATGCCCGCTCTGATCGACCTCGAAGGCGCCTTCACCGAGGCATGGGCGGATCCGTCATTTCACAGCGACCTCGACGAACTTCTCTCGTCGTACGTGGGCAGGCCGACGCCCGTCTACCACGCAGAGCGGATCTCTGCGGAACTCGGCATCGACCTCTGGCTCAAACGGGAAGACCTTGCGCACACCGGCGCCCACAAGATCAACAACACGGTGGCCCAGGGCTTGCTCACGACACGGATGGGAAAACGGCGAGTCATCGCAGAGACCGGCGCAGGCCAGCACGGCGTTGCGACCGCAACCGCGTGCGCACTCTTCGACCTTGAGTGTGTCGTCTATATGGGGGAGAAGGACATTGAGCGCCAAGCCCTCAACGTGTACCGGATGGAGTTGTTGGGCGCCGAGGTCATACCGGTGACCACGGGAGCGGGGACGTTGAAGGATGCTGTCTCCGCAGCCTTGCGGGACTGGGTAGCTTCGGTTGCATCGACGCACTACATCATCGGAAGCGTCGTCGGGCCGCACCCTTTCCCCTGGATGGTCCGCGAGTTCCAGAAGGTGATCGGGGAGGAGCTGAAGCGTCAACTCGAAGTTCCTCCGCATGTGATCGTGGCGCCTGTGGGGGGAGGATCCAATGCGATGGGAATTTTCTATCCGTTCGTTGGCGACGAGGGCGTCACACTCGTCGGTGTCGAAGCAGCTGGCAGGGGCATCGAGACCGGTATGCACGGCGCCTCCCTGGGAGAGGGGAGTCCCGGTGTGCTGCACGGAGCAATGACGTACATGCTTCAGGACGAATTCGGCCAGGTGCTCGAAGCGCACTCGATCTCTGCCGGCCTCGACTACCCGGGGGTCGGTCCGGAGCACGCCTACTTCAAGGACGCGCAACTCGTGCGCTATGTGAGTGTCACAGACGATGAAGCCGTCGTCGCGTTCCACAGGCTGGCTGTGACAGAGGGCATCACCCCCGCCCTCGAATCGGCTCACGGCCTTGCATGGATTATTCGCGAAGCCGAGAGCTTGGCTGGCCAGACCGTCGTCCTGAACCTCTCTGGGAGGGGGGACAAGGATGTTCAGCAGGTAGCGGGACTCGATGGGTGAGGCGATGCGTGAGACCGGCCGAGATCGCTTGAACGCCATGTTCGCAGCAATGCGGGCTTCGGGGAGAGCTGCGCTCCTTCCCTATCTCACCGCGGCCATCCCCACATTCGAAGCATCGGTGCGGCTGTTCAAGGCCATGGCTGACGCTGGCGCAGACGGGTTCGAGGTAGGTATCCCGTACGCGGACCCATTGATGGACGGTCCGGTCATCATGCGGGCGGGGCGCCAGGCGCTCGACGCCGGTGTGACAGTGCCGGTGGCTCTCGACCTTGTTGCGCGGGTTGTGGAGGAGACAGGGAAGCCGGTGCTCGCAATGACCTACGTGAACCCGGTTCTGCGCAGAGGGATCGAGAGGTTCTTCAACGAAGTAGCCACGACAGGCGCCGTTGGCTTGATCATCGCCGACCTGCCTGCCGACGAGGCCGTGCCATTCCTTGAAGCTGCGTCGGCTACCGGTCTCGGGATGTCGCTCTTCGTGGCGCCGACGACGGACGACGCACGACTACAGGCGGCGCTCGATTTGGATCCCGCGTTCATTTACGCAATTGCTGAGGTTGGGGTGACAGGGGAACGAGACGACGCGTCGTCGAACACAGAGCGAATGGCCGCACGCATCCGGGAGCGGAGCGACACGCCGATCGTCTTCGGGGTTGGAATCTCCACTCCCGATCAGGCAGCGGCAGCCGGCCGGCACGGTGACGGCGTGATCGTTGGAAGTGCGATCGTACGCAGGGTGATCGATGCAGGGAGCGCAGCGGAAGCAGAGTCGGCCGTGGCGTCGTTTGTCGGAGACATTGCGGCCGCCTTAGCGTGACCGGCTGCAACAAAGCGACAGGTACCGGGAGTGGGACTCGAACCCACACGAGCTTGCGCCCAACGGATTTTGAGTCCGTCGCGTCTACCATTCCGCCACCCCGGCGAGAATCGGATGATAGGAGTGCTTAGAGTAATCCTTCATGGCGACCGCACTGGACAGAATCAGAGGCATCAACTCGCAGATTTCGGTTCTCGAGCGCCAGATCAGCCAGGTCGAGATCGAAGTCTCGATGCTCAGACACATCGACGACGACGCTCAACGAGATGCCGCCGTCTCGGAGAATTATGACGACCGCGCTGCAGCGAAGATGACACATGCAGATGTGATCCGTATGAACAAACAGATGAGCGCGATGGAGCGCACCCGTGACAGGCTCGTCAAGAAGCGGGACTGGTTGATCAGGAGACTGGCGGCGGAATAACCGGTACGCTGCAAGGAATGACGAAACTCGCCCTCCTCGACGGTCACTCTCTCGCCTACAGAGCCTTTTACGCCCTCCCCCCTGACCTCGCGACACCGTCCGGGCAGGTGACAAACGCTGTTTTCGGGTTCACATCGATGCTCATCAAGTTGCTCGATGAAGAAGCGCCGGACGCTATCGCCGTGGCGTGGGACAGGAGAGAACCGACCTTCCGATCAGAGCGGTACCCCGAGTACAAGGCGAACCGCGAATCGGCGCCTGATCTCTTCCGGAGCCAGATCCCCATCATCAAGGAAGTGCTCGAGGCGCTCGAGATTCCCCAGATCAGCGCCCCTGGTTTCGAGGCGGACGACGTGATCGCGACGCTGCTCACCCAGGGCAGAGACCTCGGTTACGACGTACTCGTCGTGACCGGCGACCGGGACGCTTTCCAACTGTCGAGCGATGATGTGACGATCCTCTTTACGAAACGAGGGATCTCGGACACCGTCCATGCCACACCCGACTGGATCCTGGAACGCTACGGCGTGGGTCCGGAGCGGTACGTCGAGTTCGCCGCCCTGAGGGGAGATCCATCGGACAATCTCCCCGGCGTCTCCGGCGTAGGGGAGAAGACCGCGGCAAAGCTCATTTCGCAGTATGCGAGCCTCGAGGATCTCTACGAACATCTCGATGATCTGACCCCGAAACTCAGGGAGAATCTTGATGCAGCCCGTGATCAGGTGATGCTGAACAGGGACTTGATGACGATGGTCAGAGACGTGCCCTTCGACGAACTCTCGCCGGCCGACCTTGTGTTGACGCCCTTCGATAGGGACACCGTTCGGCGCCTATTTGATGATCTTGCTTTCCGGGGCTTGTGGCAGAGGCTTGAAAAGCTCGGCGGCCTGACAGATTCCGACGCGACCGTAGAGGACGTCACCGTCGTTTCAGCCACGACATCGGGCCAGGCAGTGGCGCTTGCATCGAACACTCCGGTCGCCATCGATCCGGTGTGGGAGGATGACGTCCTCCTCGGATTCGTTGTGGCCGGGGACCCGGCGACGTATGTAGCGCTCGAATTCTCCTCCGAGCTGTTTGCGGAGCTCACCGACGGTCGAGGGATCGTCGCCCACGACGCTAAGCCGGTGTTGCGTGCGCTCCTCGAGGCAGATCTTCCGACGCCGACCGTGGTGTTCGACACGATGCTCGCTGCGTGGGTGATCAATCCTGCCCAACGCGCGCCCTCCCTTGACGATCTCGCCTATAAGGATCTCGGCGTCGAGGTCGGTGTCAGGGCACGAGGTGATGGTCCGTTAGCCCAGGCGGAGTTCAGTTTTGAGGCCGCAGCGGTCGATTTAGAAACTCCGGCTCGACGCGCGACTGCGATCCGTCGGCTCGTCGAAGGACTCACGGATCAGATGGAAGCGAGCGGCGGCAGCGAGCTGTATTTCGACGTTGAGCTTCCGCTCATCCCGATCCTGGCGCACATGGAGCATGTAGGTGTCGGACTTGACCGGAACTTCCTTGCTGAAGTAGGAGAGGATCTCGTCGAGCGCACCGGGGTGCTCCAGGGCGAGATCCACGACCTCGCAGGGAGAGTCTTCAACATCAACTCGACGCTGCAGCTCCGGAGCGTGCTCTTTGACGAACTCGGGCTACCGGTCGTTAAGAAGACGCCGAAAGGAGTGCCTTCGACCGACGCGTCTGTTCTCGAGAAATTGTCGGAACAGCACGCGATCGTGGCAAAGCTGTTGATGTACCGCGAATTGGACAAGCTCAGGTCGACGTACGTCGACGCGCTCCTCGGCATCGTCAGCGCGGACGGCAGGATCCACGGCCGCTTCATCCAGACCGGGGCCGCCACCGGCCGCCTCTCGATGGAGCGCCCGAATCTTCAGAACATCCCGGCGAGAACTGAGGAGGGTCGCGCGATCCGGAAAGCGTTCGTCGCCGCCGAAGGCTTCACCCTTCTCGTTGCGGATTACAGCCAGATCGAACTCCGAATCCTCGCCCATCTGTCACAGGATCCCGGTCTGATCGTGGCATTCGCCAATGACGTGGACATCCACGCGGCGACGGCGGCGCGCGTCAACGATGTTCCCCTCGATGCAGTCACCGACGAAATGCGGCGGACCTCGAAGATGATCAACTTCGGGCTGCTGTATGGGATGGAGGCGTACGGTCTATCACAGAGGCTCGACATCGACCGAGCTGAAGCTCAGAGGCACATCGACGAGTACTTCGTCCAGTTCCCGGAAGTCAACGCCTACATGGCTGGGATCGTCGAAGAGGCTCGGCGACTCGGGTACACCACCACCA
Organism: Actinomycetota bacterium; assembly: GCA_030125685.1. GTDB lineage: Bacteria > Actinomycetota > Acidimicrobiia > Spongiisociales > UBA5794 > B3-G11. The sequence goes on along the minus strand of JASJYA010000097.1, from coordinate 371 downwards.
TTCTCGGGAGGCGGCGGTATCTGCCCGAGCTCGTCAGCCAGAACGCTCGGGACCGACAGGCAGGTGAGCGTATGGCGTTGAACGCGCCGATACAAGGTTCCGCCGCCGACATCATCAAGAAGGCGATGATCGATCTCGATCGAGAGATCGTAGCGGGAGGTTTCGGAGCGGAAATCATCCTCCAGATCCATGACGAGCTGGTTCTCGAGGTGCCGCTCGAAGAGGTGGAGGCCGTCACACAGGTCACGGTTGAGACGATGCAGAACGTCGCACTCCTCAGCGTGCCGCTGAAAGTGGCCTACGGAGTCGGGCGAAACCTGGCAGAGGCGGGACATTGAGCTCGGCTGGCGCCTCGCTTCTGGACATGAGAC
>JASJYA010000027.1 GCA_030125685.1 Actinomycetota bacterium | reverse complement strand
ATTCACTCATGCATTCTTCCTGTCACCTGTTACCTGTTACCTGTTACCTGTTACCCGCTGTATCCGAACTCCGTTCCTATCCTGGTTTCTGTATCCGATAGTACTGCTAGGACCTATCGAGACGGTTCGTTCGTTACTCCTGAGGATCATGGAACACGAGATTCGCACCATCGAAAAGTCGGAGCGTCACCGCAGACGCCTCCCCGCCCTGCTTGGGATCGGGGTCATGGTTGTCGTGGCCGCAACGTGGATCGGATTGTTCGGATTTCTCGGAGCGAATTCAGCCCACGGCAAGGTCCAGTCGCTCTCTAACGAGTACCTTTGTAACACTTCGTCCATCGACCTCGCCTTCCCGAATCTCTCGATGCTTTCGACGGTTCACTCCGTAGACGGCGTCCTGCTCGGCCAACTGACGGAACGAAATTCGAGGCCGGTGAGCCTCGATGAGATGCCCGACCTCGTCCTTGCAGCTCTCTTGTCAGCAGAAGACAAATCGTTTTACGAGCACGAAGGCATCGACTTCTCCGCGATTCTCCGTGCAGTCATCGCGAAAGCTTCCGGAAACTCCGCAGGAGGCGGATCGACCATCACCCAGCAGGTGGTCAAGCAGAACTTCCTCTCCGATGAGTACTCGATCGAGCGCAAGATCTGCGAAGCGGTCATCGCAGCCGAACTCGAACGTATCTTCACCAAGGATCAGATCCTTGAGTTCTGGGCAAATTCGGTATTCTTCGGATCGAACGCCTACGGAATTCGCGCAGCTTCACTCGAGTACTTTGGCAAGGATCTCGACGAACTCACCATTTCAGAAGCCGCGCTCCTCCCCATCCCGATCCGAAATCCAACGTTCTACCACCCTCGTAAGAACGCGGAGAATGCCCTTGAGGCTCGTAACCGCACGATCGATCGAATGGTCGTAAATGGATACATCCTTCCTGTCGACGCTAGAGAGGCAAAGGCGGAGCCACTTGGCATCATCGCACAGAGCACGTTTGAGTCGCTGTCGCCCCAGGTGATGATCGCCGTACGTCAGGATCTGCTCCGAAACAACCGATACAACCTCGGCGAGACGTATGCAGAGCGAAAACGCGCCGTGTTCGGATGCCCCGCAGCAATCACCGATTGTGACGGTGGAGGCGGGCTGAAAATCAACATCACGCTCGACATGGATCTCCAGGAGGAGGCGAACAGGATCCTGCGCGCCTGGTTCCGCCCGGAGTTCGACGGCCCGACCGGTGCCATCGCGACCGTAGACAACGCAACAGGCGCGATCAAGGTGCTCGCCTCCGGTCTTGACTTCGGCACTGACTTCGAGGCCGGGCAGCGTCCGTACGACCTCGCAAGCCAGGGCGCCCGCCAGTCGGGATCGGCCTTCAAGCCCTTCACCTTGGCTGCGGCGCTCGAGTCTGGCGATCGCGCAGGAAACCCGATCACACTCGGATCCTACTGGGACGACTCGAGTCCCGCGGTGATCGAATGTGACAGCCCGTGCTCTGCCGACGGAAACTTCTGGACAGTCCGCAACGCAGGAGGATCTTCAGGGAAAGGTCTTCGCACGCTTGCATCTGCGACCTACAACTCCGTCAATACCGTGTACGCCAGACTCGTGGACGCGATCGGCCCTGAAGCGGTTGTCGACATGGGGCACAGGCTCGGCATCGAATCACCTCTCCAGCCGTACCCTTCGATCACCCTCGGCGCCCTCGGCGTCTCACCGCTCGAAATGGCGGCCGCATATTCGACGCTCGCGAACTACGGCTTGCGAGTCGAGCCCTATCTCATACAGAGGATCACTGCGTCGGACGGCACCGTCATCTACGAGCACACCGTGGAACCGCGCCAGGTCGTGTCGGACCAGGTAGCTGCGGCGGTGGTCGGGGTGATGAAACAGGTCGTGTCGAACGGAACCGGCACGAAGGCTAACATCGGTAGGCCACAAGCAGGCAAGACAGGCACGGCTACGAACTACAGGGACGTGTGGTACGTCGGGTATGTTCCCCAGATGACCACGAGTGTGTGGGTCGGCTATCCGGACGCCCAGATTCCACTCGAAGGATTCACCGTGTGGAACGACCTCGAAGGACACGAGCAGTTCTATCGCAGAGCGTTCGGCGGAACGCTGCCCGCTCCCATCTGGAAGCAATTCATGCTGTATGCGACCCAGGACATGGCGCCCGTGGACTTCGCCGAAGAGCCCCAGGGAACCAGCGTCTACCGACAGACCCCGTTTACAACCGTGCCTGTACTCGAAGAGTCGGTTGTCGAGATGGTCGATGCGTTATTCGCCGTTGGACTCAGCGCTGAGACACTCGAAGTTAATTCGGCGATGCCTGCGGGTTCCCTCATCGGGACAATCCCCCTTCCGGGAACACCGCTGCGCCAGGGCTCAACAGTGACAGTCGAGGTCTCGAATGGTGTTGCGCCCGTGATCACGATGATCGACCTTCGCGGTCTTCGGCCGATCCAGGTCGGCGACAGGCTGTCGCAGTTCGCGCTCGACCACGGGCTATCGATCACGTGGTCTCTCGAAGAGATTGTCACGTCGAACCCGACCCATCACGGTGTTGTGGTCACGACCACACCGAGACCGGGTGATCCTGTCTCCGGCGGTCAGAACATTGTGGTGAAAATAGGGAAGTCACCGTAGACCGTTGACCGTTGACCATGCGTTACCGTCCACAGCATGAACGCTCCTCCACCTCTCAAACGCCTTTGGCGCTACGCAGACGCTTACCGCGGGCGGATCGTTCTGGCGTCCGTGTGGTCGTTTCTCAACAAGGCGGTCGACCTCGCTCCGCCGTTCCTCATCGGCCTCGCCATCGATGTCGTCGCGAACCGGGGGGACTCTCTCCTCAGTCAAATGGGCATCCACGACCCGAGAACCCAGATCCTTACGATCGCAGTTGCCACGTTCATCATATGGGCTCTCGAGTCCCTCTTCGAGTTCCTGTACGGTATCGCGTGGCGGAACCTCGCCCAGTCGATACAGCACGACCTCAGGGTCGACGCGTATCGACATCTCCAGGGCCTCGACGTCGAGTATTTCGAGGATCGCTCCACGGGAGACCTCATGGCTGTCCTCAACGACGACGTCAACCAGCTCGAGCGATTCCTCGACATTGGAGCGAACGAGGTCATCCAGTTGCTCACCACCGTGGTGCTCATCGGAGCAGCGTTCTTCCTCATCGCGCCTTCAGTCGCGTGGCTCGCATTCCTGCCGATGCCGGTGATCCTTGGGGGATCCCTTCTCTTCCAGAAGCGGATCGAACCACGGTACGCGCTGGTGCGCGACGAAGCTGCTGCTATCAACTCGCAGCTCGCAAATAGCATCGGAGGGATCTTCACGATCAAGGCGTTCACGGCTGAGGACCGCGAGGCCGACCGGATCGCCGAAGCGTCGAATCGCTATCGAGCGGCCAACAGCGCTGCTATCCGCATCTCAGCCGCGTTCACGCCGCTCATCCGAATCGCCATCCTGGTCGGATTCACAGCAACCCTTGTGTGGGGAGGATTCCTCGCGCTCGATGGAACCCTCAACATCGGGTTGTACTCGGTGATGGTGTTCCTCACCCAGAGGCTCCTCTGGCCTCTGACTCGGTTGGGACAGACCGTGGACCTCTATCAGAGAGCCATGGCGTCGACAAAGCGCGTCTTCGGAGTGCTCGACAGCAAGCCGTCCATCGACGACGGAGACCTACCGGCTTCGAGGATCTCTGTCGACGGCGACATCACGTTTGAGAACATCATGTTCTCCTACGATGAAGGACATCCGGTGCTGAGCGACGTATCTCTGACTATCAGTCCGGCCTCCACGACAGCCTTCGTCGGGTTGACCGGGTCGGGGAAGACGACCCTCATCAAGCTGCTGTTGCGCTTTTACGATCCGGACGCCGGATCGATCCGGTTTGACGGCGTAGATATCCGGTCATTCGCCCAAAGTGACCTACGGAAGTCGATGGCGCTCGTGAGCCAGGACGTGTTCCTGTTCCACGGAACCGTTGCAGAGAACATCTCCTTCGGAGCGCCCGATGCGACCGGCGAAGAGATCACGGAGGCCGCGCGCACCGCCGAGGCGCATGACTTCATAGCCGCGCTCCCGAACGGATACGACACGATCGTAGGTGAGCGAGGTCAGAAGCTGTCGGGCGGCCAACGCCAGCGGCTCTCCCTCGCGCGGGCGCTGCTCACCCGCTCACCGGTCCTGATCCTTGACGAAGCTACGTCGGCCGTGGACAACGAGACCGAAGCGGCGATCCAAAGGTCGCTCGCACGGATCGCGCACAATCGAACAATGGTGGTGGTTGCTCACCGTCTCTCGACGATTCGCAGCGCCGATGTCATTTACGTCATCGACAAGGGTCGCGTCACCCAGATGGGAACCCACGACGACCTGATCGCCGCCGACGGCATCTACCGGACGCTCTGGAATGTACAGACCGGTGAAGCCGGCTTCGCGGGTCGCACTTCGTAGTACTCCTAACACGCCTACGTATTCCTTTCGCGCTCTAACTCATTGTACTTGATGTTATCTACTGCTATCTGATACAACATCGTCATGGTATTCAACAAGGCTCCGCAGACGCCCGGGATCGATCTCCGCCAGGACCGTCCTCCCTGTACCGGGGATTCGACGTCAACCTCGGGCGTCTCGGAGCGTTCGGACGTTCGCCGTACCGCAGTGCAGCGGAGATCCATCAATCCGAGAATCGAATCCGGGGAGTCGGAGGGCGTCGCGGCCACACACGCATACGTTCGCCGCTACTGGATCCCGATTATCGGCCCGGGAGCGGTCGCTGACCTGTTACGACTCACCGCCGCCGCACAGAGCGGCCGCTCCCTACCAGAGCCGATCCACCTGCCATCGCTCCTGCGTGCAGGCCTCGCGCGCAGGGAGAGCGACACGGTCATCGTTCCAACCACGGTTCGGCCTCTCGACAGCGCGCTCATACGTCGCCTCCCCCCGTCCCTGAGACGAAGCCATCCTTCACGCGTGCCTGCGTAACCGATGGAGGTCTAGCCTTCAGTCCTATGACGGACCGACAACCCGAAGTCACCGCCACCGAGGCGCACGCAGCTTCCTTCCCTCTGATATTTGACATCCGCTCGCACGCCTCGTCGACTCCGACGCTACCTCGGGCGACAATCGTCTCAACCGATGATCTCATAAATCATCCGGCGCGCTTCGTCGGCTCTGTGGATGACCCGGTGCTCATCATCTGTGACATCGGCGTACGATCCCGAGTGGTCACAGACCAATTGCGAACGATGGGGTATGGGGGCGCGGTGTCTCTCGAAGGCGGTATCGAATCCTGGACGGCGGCAGGGTTTCCCACGGTGGCGCCCGAGGGGCTCACGGCCGATGCATTCAGAAGGTACGACCGCCAGATCAAGCTTCCGGGTCTTGGCGTTCCAGGCCAGCAGGCGCTCATGGCGGCTCGTGTCGCGGTCGTCGGCGCCGGCGGTCTCGGCGCCCCTGTGCTTGCCTACCTTGCAGGCGCCGGCGTCGGTCACCTCACCATCATCGACTCAGACAGCGTCGAAGTGTCAAACCTTCATCGACAACCGATATTTCGGTCGGATGAAGTCGGGGTGTCGAAGGCCGCTGCGGCGGCAGCGTTTGTGTCCGCATTGAATCCCGACATCTCCGCAGAACCCCAAGCGGTACGACTGAGCGCGGAGAGCGCGGTCGACCTCCTGGAAGGTCACGATATCGTCGTCACCTCTACGGATAGCCTCGAGGCTACACGTGCGATCAACGCCGCGGCGGTGAACCTGCGGATTCCGATGGTGTTCGGATCCGTGTACCGCTTCGAGGGACAGATCGCGGTCCTCGATGCCCGCGACGGGCCATGCTACGACTGCGTCTTCCCCGCTGGCGTCGACGAGGGAGCGCTCGATTGCTCGATTGTCGGCGTTCTCGGATCCGTGACCGGCGTCGTCGGCGCCATGCAGGCGACCGAAGTGATCAAACTCATCACCGGCATCGGGGAAACGAGCAGTGGCCGCCTCGCGCTCTACGACGCACGGACCCGGTCACTCGACTCTCTGAGAATCAGGAAGAACGCCGCATGCGATACGTGCGGATGAACGCGGAACCAAGCCGGAGAATCAGATCCAGAAGATCAGACGGTGGCCGACTCCGGCGGACCTAACGGGCACGTCAACGGCAGGCTGAGCGGGCGCATGCTGCGAGGCTCTGACTACTGACGGCGCTTTCGTGGTCGCTGGTGCAGGCGGCTGGGTGGTCGTTGTCGTGGGCGGTGGTTGGGTCGTGGTGGTCGTGGTTGCCGGTGGTTGCGTTGTGGTAGTCGTCGTGCCGCCGTTCAGGCCGTCTGCCGCCTTCATGAACACGACCGTGACCCACAGCACGCCTGCATCATCGGCTTTCACGCCGACCCCGACATAGTTGTAGTCGCCAAGGACATTTGCCCTGTGACTCGATGAGTTCATGAACGCGTTGTGGAGTGAGCCGATATCGACCCCCATGCCGACGTTCTCACCGAGCTTCATCCACACGCTCGTCACACTGCTCAGGCTCGTATTGTGATAGATCTCGCCCCGATCCGACATGCGAGAGCTGTGCGCCCTCGCGTCATCGGTCAGATCCCAGTAGGTGTCTAACGGCGCGAGGCCACTGGCTGCTCGCGAGGAGTTGATCTTGCCGACGAGCGTCCCCTCAGGCCCGGCGAGTGCTGGGATCGCCATGCCTGCCACCATGACGGTGCTAGCCACAAGCATGAGAAAAAGTCGGTGTGTTTGTCGCATCGTCGCACTACTCCCACGGAGCGCATGTTTATTACTACTCTCCGTATCGGTGCATTAGCGCGAACAGTTAAGGAAAACGAACGCCGCGTACCCAGGGTTCGCGATCCGGTATGCGCCGCAGCGAGCCCACAGAACGCAGTGAACTGGAACCCTGGGTTCTGTTCCACCCGAGGGTGCATTGTGGCCCACTGAACCGGGGCGGGGGCGGCGACCGACTAGGTCATCGAGCGTGCGACCTCGACGAGGGTGCGCACGCCGAATCCGGTGCCGCCCTTGGAGATGTAGTGGTCCGCCTTGTCAGCGCGAGCCGGACCCGCGATGTCAAGGTGCACCCAGGGCGTGTCTCCGACGAACTCAGACAGGATGAGCGCTGCGGTGATCGCACCGCCAAAAGATCCGCCTATGTTCTTCATGTCGGCGACATCGGATTCGATGAGAGGCTTGTAGTCGGTGTCGAGCGGCAGCCGCCACATCTTCTCCCCCGCGGCCTTCGCCGCAGCGCCGACGATCTCTGCAGCTTCGTCGTCCGAGGCGAACAACCCACCGATACCTGCGCCGAGGGCAACCTTGCACGCTCCGGTAAGGGTTGCAATGTCAACGATGAGGTCCGGCGCCTGCTCGGCAGCGAGAGCGAGCCCGTCCGCGAGGACCAACCGCCCTTCGGCGTCGGTGTTCAGTATCTCGATCGTCTTGCCGTTGTACGCTCTCATCACGTCACCCGGCCGCTGCGCGGACCCGCCCGTGAGGTTCTCGGTCAACGGCGTGATCCCGATCACGTTCAGCGTGAGACCGAGATCAGCGATCACCTTGATCGCCCCAAAGACGGCGGCAGCGCCCGCCATGTCTGTCTTCATCGTCTCCATGCCTGCAGCAGTCTTGATCGAGAGTCCACCGGAGTCGAACACGATCCCCTTGCCGACGAACGCGACCGTCCTGGTCGCCCCTTCGGGCGTGTATCTCATGACCACCATCCGAGCGGGCCGGTCGGCGCCTGCGTTGACGGCGATGAGGCCGCCAAAACCCGCCTCGACGATGGCGTCCTCGTCGTACACCTCGACGTCAACATCGTGCGAAAGACCCGAAGCGATATCTGCGAGCGCCGCGGGCGGTTTATCCGCCGCGGGCCTGTTCACAAGATCCCTTGCAAGGACAACGCCTGCGGCCAGGCTGACGGCTGTCTCGATCTCATCGCTGACCTCGTCCTCCCCTAGGAGCGTCACCGACGCGAGCTTCGACGTCTTCGGATCTGCCTTGTACTCGTCAAAGGTGTATGACCCGAGAATGGTTCCAACCACGACGGCGCCCGCTGCGCCGTCGATTCCGACGCGATGAAGCGCTGTTGCTACGGTCGAATAGCCCTTGGCCGCGCGCGCAGCAATTCCCGCAGCCTTCCTGAGGGCTTCATGGTCAACCTCGGCGCCGAGCCCCACCAGAAGGCATTCCGGCGTCTGGCCTTCGGGTGTCTGCAAGAAGAGTGTCTGGCCGTGCTTCCCGGAGAAGTCATGGACGTCGAGCACCGCTGAGAGCGACTCCAAATCCGGCGATACGCCGTCCTCCGCACCAATGACCCGGTCAGCGAGTACCGGAACCACTACGAGTTCGGCGCCGGTGGCGTCCCCTGTTCTGAATTCGATCACGGTCGACCCTTTCTCTGGTGGGTGTTTGGAGTTATCCGAGCGCAGCGGCAACGCGCTGCGCTACGTCTTGCGCAGTGAATCCGAACCTCTCCGCGAGCGCCTTCGCTGGCGCGGAAGCTCCGAACCGGTCGATGCCGATAGCATCTCCGCCGTTCGTCGTGAAGCCTCGCCAGATCTCCGTTGTGCCGGCCTCCAGCGTAAAGACGGGACCGTCGGACGCAATGACCGCGCTCTGGTACTCGGCCGGCTGAGAGCTGAAGCACTCCACGCACGGCATCGATACCACCCGAACGGACACACCATCGGCCCCGAGCAACTCAGCCGCTTGCTCGGCGAGCGATACTTCGGATCCCGTGGCGATCAGAACGACGTCGTCTCCCTCCCTGCGTATGTACCCGCCTGTCGCAACGGCCTCCTTGAGAGGCGCGGTCTGGGGAACGGGGAGCCCCTGCCTTGTCAGGATGAGTGCGGAGGGGCCGTCCAGCCGGTTTATCGCGTGCTCCCAAGCAACGGCTGTCTCAGTGGGATCAGCCGGGCGAATCACGTGAAGATTCGGGATGACCCGGAGCGATGCCAGATGTTCGACGGGCTGATGGGTAGGACCGTCCTCGCCGAGGAAGATCGAGTCATGCGTCCACACATACACCGCAGGCGCCCCCATGAGCGCCGCGAGTCTCACGGAAGGTCGCATGTAGTCGGAGAACACGAGGAACGTGCCCCCGAACGGCCTCACACCGCCGTGGAGCGTCATCCCGTTCATGACAGCACCCATGGCGTGTTCACGAACGCCGTAGCGGATGTTCCTCCCTGTGCGATCTTGGGAAGAGAAGTCTGTGGAAGCTTCGATCATTGTGTTGTTCGACGGCGCGAGATCGGCCGACCCTGAGATAACGTCTGGTCGCTGCTCCGCTAGCTGCTGAATGATGTTCTGGCTCAGGGTGCGCGTGGCGACGCTCGATCCGGCTTCGGCGTTCGGCGCGTCGAGATGCACGGACCGAGGGCTCCAAACGGCGTCCCACCGCCCTCGCCGCTCACTGTCGCTCTCGGCGATCGCTCGGTACCGGCCCTCCCACGCCGCCCGTGCTTCGATCCCGCGTCCCATGGCGTCGACGAAGAACTCGTACACCTCGTCAGGGATCGTGAAGTCTGGTAGATCCCATCCGAACGCCTCTTTTGCTCCTGCGATCTCGTCGGACCCGAGCGGCGCCCCGTGCGCGGCCGCCGTATCGTGCTTGGTCGGGGCGCCGTAGCCAATGTGTGTCTTACAGGAGATGAGCGTCGGACGACTCTCGTCGAGAAGCGCCTCTCGGACCGCGGCTGCGATCGCTTCGCGGTCGTGCCCGTCAACCGTCAGCGTCTGCCATCCGTACGCCTCGAATCGCTTCGGGACGTCCTCTGAGAATGCGAGGTCGGTAGACCCGTCGATTGTGATCGAGTTGTCGTCATAGAACACGACGAGCCTCGACAGCCCGAGATGCCCGGCGAGCGACGCAGCTTCAGACGTGACGCCCTCCATGAGGTCACCATCACCGCAGAACACATAGGTGCGGTGGTTCGAGAGTTCGGGACCGTGGACCGCGCGGAGGTGTTCCTCGGCCATTGCCATCCCGACAGCGTTCCCGAATCCCTGGCCGAGAGGACCAGTAGTCGTCTCGATCCCGACCTGGGGATCGTATTCAGGATGCCCCGGGGTGTCCGAACCCCACTGGCGGAAGCTCTCGATGTCATCCATGGAAATCGGGAAACCCGAGAGGTGGAGGAGGCTGTAGAGGAGCATCGAACCGTGGCCGTTTGAGAGCACGAACCGGTCGCGGTCCACCCAGGTCGGGTCGGTTGGATCAACCGTGAGAAACTGTGACCAGAGAACCACAGCGATATCCGCCATCCCCATAGGCATGCCCGGATGACCCGAGTTCGCCTTCTCTACGGCGTCCATGGACAGCACCCGAATCGTGTCAGCAGCCCGTTGTTCGATCGTGATCGTCATCAATCCTCCTCGGGCGGCAGAGTAGGGGTGAGCCGTCCCCTGAGGACTCTGGCGTAGAAAACCTACGAGATCGTGTAGTTTTTCTACGCCAGAGTCGTTAGCGCCTCACGAGCGTGGTATGAGGATCGCACGAGAGGTCCGGACTCGACGTGCCGAATCCCGAAGGCCTCACCCGCGGCTTTGTACCGATCGAAAACGTCAGGATGGACGTAGCGGTGGATTCTGCGGTGCCTCGCGGTCGGTCTGAGGTACTGGCCGATCGTCACGATGTCCACACCAACAGCGTTGAGGTCGGCCAGCGCGCCGACGATCTCCTCATCGGTCTCACCCATCCCAACGATGAGACCCGACTTGACTATCCCGGAAGGGTTGGCCCACTTGGCTCGCGCAAGGAGCGTCAGCGACCGTGCATAGTTTGCCGCCGTCCGTATCTCTCTTTGTAGCCTCAGGACGGTCTCCGTGTTGTGGTTGAGCACCGCGGGCTTGGCGCCCAGGACGATATCGAGCGGTCCGGTCTCGCCCTTGAAGTCGGGGATGAGCACCTCGACATCGCAGTCAGGAAGTCGTTCATGGATCTCGTGAATCGTTCGAGCAAAGATGGTCGCACCGCCGTCTGGGAGATCGTCGCGGTTCACGGACGTCAGCACGGCGTGGTTGAGCTGCATCGCGGAAATTGCCTCTGCTGCGCGTATCGGTTCGTCCTCGTCGACGTCACCCGGCCTACCCGTCTTCACGTTGCAGAACGAGCACGCCCGCGTGCAGGTATCCCCCAGGAGCATCAGCGTCGAGGTCCCTGACGACCAGCACTCATAGATGTTGGGACAGCCTGCCTCCTCACACACCGTATTGAGGCCGAGGTCATGGTTGAGCTTCTTGAGTTCCTTGAACTTCGAGCCACGCATGTCGAGGCGCACCTTCATCCAGGAAGGTTTCTCCGGCTCACCGGAGAGCAGACCACGAATCATGACCGGGACCTCATCGGCTGCTCTCGGGCTGAACACACCGGTGTCAACCATGCGATCGACCTCGAAGGTGCGTGACGCTGTTCCCCGGGCGAACGCCCCCAGTTGGGTCTCCATCCCGGAGGCGGACGACAGCTCGGCTGCGTGGCGAAGAAGTGTCGCCACGACCTCCTCGATCGCAACCGGCCTCGCGAGCAGTTCAGTCAGCGAGGTAACGGGTCTGTCCTGGACGCCGCACGGGACAATATTCTCGAAGTACTCCATTGCGGGATCGACATTGATCGCGAATCCGTGCATCGACACGCCTCCACGTACCCGAACGCCTATCGCAGCGACCTTGCCTCGACCGGTCCACACGCCGGTGAGCCCGGATTCGGCCCACGCCTCGACTCCGAGATCGGCGAGCGTTGAGATGAGCACACGCTCGATGCGGCGGACATGGCCGACAACGTCGAAACCGCCGTCGACCCTCCCAACGGCGACGATCGGATAGCCAACGAGTTGGCCCGGGCCGTGGTACGTGATATCACCGCCGCGGTCAACGTTGATCAACTCTGCCCCGATACCGGCAAGAAGATCCTCGCTCATGATCAGGTTCGAGCCGTCACCATTCCGCCCGACCGTGTAGACATGCGGGTGTTCGAGGAGCAGGAGATAGTCGTCCCGGCTGCGGCCGGTCGTGCGGCCCTCCCACATCGCCCGCTGGAGATCCCACGCCTCCTGGTAGCTGACGCGCCCGAGCCAGCGGGAGCGGAGCACACCCGTGTGTGTCACCTGAGTTCCTGGCGCCAGTCCCATGTCTCGAGGTTCTCCTTGATGCGGTTGAGGAACAGGACCGCAGTCGACCCGTCGAATACGCGGTGATCCCAGCTCAGGCCGAGATAGCCGATGTGGTGGATCGCAATGCCGTCAGAGCCGTCAGGCAGCTCGACGACGACGGGTCGCTTCGTGATCGTCTCAGTTGAGAGGATTGCGGCGTTCGAAGGCGGGATGATCGGCGCAGACATGAACGATCCGAAAGGACCCGGATTCGTTATCGAGAAGGTGTATCCCGTGAGGTCGTCAGGGCCGAGCTTGTTGTCATGCGCCGCATCTGCTGTAGCACGAACCGCCCGTGCAATCGCGCGGAGCGTCATCGAATCGGCGGCGGGGATGTTCGCGACGATGAGGCCCTTCTGGGCGAGGTCGATGGCGAGGCCGAGATTCACCTGACGGTGGAACGTGTGGGTACCGGCTTCGAGATCGAATCGCGAGTTGACAGCGGGGAAGGCCGAGAGTGCTTCCATCGTTGCCCGTGCGATAAATGGCAGGTAGGTCAGCGAGAAGCCCTCAGCCTCCTTGAACGCAGCCTTGTTCGCAGTCCGTACCGATTCAATCCGCTCATAGTCGACCTCAACGGAGGTCCAGGCGTGGGCCGCGGATCGGCGCGCATTGACCATGTTCTCTGCTATCAACTTCCGCAAGCGCCCGATCTCGCGCACATCCTCGTCACCGGTAGACGCCGGGGTCTCCGGCGGAATAGTCGGCTCGGGCTCTCCAGCCACTCCAGGCTCGCGGGCTCGCCTATGCCTATCCATTGGCCCCTCGCTCGCAAGCTCGCTCGCCCCCCCTGAAGGGGGGACAGTCGTGAGGAATGCTTCGACGTCTCTGCGCGTGATTCGGCCGCCGTCTCCGGTTCCGGGGACCATCGCGAGATCGATGCCGTGTTCCGCCGCAAGCTTCCGCACGACCGGCGAGAGAACCCCCCTACGCTCCCGACCGGCACCCCCGACTACCGACTCAGACTCAACCGCCAACTCAGCCGGTTCCGCGGCTGAAGGCTGAGGGCTGACATCTGACAACTCTTCCCTGTCACCTGACAAGACACAAATCGCCGTCCCCACATCGACGGTCGTACCGGCAGGAATGAGAATCTCCGTAAGCACGCCTTCCGCGGGTGACGGGATCTCCGTGTCGACCTTGTCGGTCGAAATCTCAACGAGGATGTCATCCTCGGCGACAAACTCGCCTACCTCTTTCACCCAGGAGAGAATCGTGCCTTCCGTGACCGTCTCTCCGAGTTGGGGCATGGTGATCGTGACCGACATTGCTTTACTCCTTAGTGCAGTCCTCGACCGGCGGCCGCCATGAGGGTCTCACCGATTGCTTCCGATACGGTCGGGTGGGCGTGAACAAACGCTGCCGCCTCTGACGGCAGAGCCTCCCATCCGACCGCGTACATGAGTTCGTGGATCATCTCTCCGGCCCCCGGCCCTACCACCGTTGCACCGAGTATCGGGCCGTCTGTCTCAGAAACAATCTTCACCGTGCCGCCGATCTCGCCCTGGATGATTGCTCGGCCGACGCCGCGCATCCCGTGCTCCGTGGTCCTCACGTTGTATCCCGCCGTGGACGCGATCGCCTCCGTCATGCCGACCGAGGCGATCTCGGGGTGCGTGTAGACGACCATCGGGACGGCGTTGTAGTCGATCGGCGCCGTGTCACCGGTCGCGATGTGGGTGACCGCAGCGATCGCCTCAGCGAAGGCCACATGGGCGAGTTGGGGGGATCCGCGCACGATGTCTCCCACGGCGTAGATGTCGGCAGCGGTGGTCCTCATCGTCGCGGAATTAACCTCGATGAAGCCGTGATCGGTCGATACTCCCACCGTGTCCAGGCCCAGGCCGGACGTCACGGGTCGTCTGCCCACCGCGACGAGGACGACATCGACCTCCACCGATTCGTCGCCGTACGGAACCGTTACTCCGGTGTCCGTGATCCTCGCCGGTCCGACACCCGATCCAAGATACGTCTTGATCTTTCTCTTCCTGAACGATCGTGCGAGCACCGTGGCTGCTTCGGGCTCCATGCCTGGCACGAGCTGATCCTCCATCTCGAAGAGGTGCACCTCGGTACCGACCTCGGCGAGGAACGACGCGAACTCACATCCGATGACGCCTGCGCCGATGACGGCGACTCGGCCTGGCTGCTCGGTCCAGTCGAGGGCGTGGTCAGAGGTGACGATCGTGACCCCGTCGATGTCGTATCCGGGAATCGAGGCAGCCTCGGATCCGGTGGCGAGGATGGTCGACTTCGCTGCGATCTTCGTCTCGGAACCGTCAGCCGCAGTGACGTTCACCTTGCCCGAACCACTGATGCGGCCGTGGCCGTCGATGACATCCACACCCCGTTGCTGCAACAGGCCACCGAGACCCTTGACGAGCCCTTCGACAATCTTCTGCTTGCGTTCGAGCGCTCTCGGCCAGGAAAATTCAGGTGGCGAGGTGATGACCCCGAACTCCTCCGCTCCTGCGACTGTCGAGAACACCTCGGCCGATTGGATCCAGGACTTAGCGGGAATGCACCCCTTGATGAGGCAGGTGCCACCGATTCGTTCGTTCTCGATGAGCGCCACAGAGAGCCCGAAGTTGTGAGCGTAGAGGGCTGCTGCGTATCCACCAGGTCCCCCACCGATGATGGCGATGTCGTACATAGAAATGGCAGCTCCAGAGAGTCGACGGCGATGGCCGAAGAATAGGGGCGCGCCCCGCGCCAAAGCGCCGTGCCTGGATGCGCCGTGTCCTGCAGACTCACCGCTTCCATGGCGGGGGTAGCTCCGGATCGATCGCGAACTGGTCGATCGCTTCGGAGACCACAGACACTTCAATAGATCCGATTCGGGCGAGAAGGGAGAGGACGGCGACGACGATGTCGCCTGCCTGTACCTCGAAGAATGCCCGCAGCGATTCTCTCGTGTCGCTGCGACCGTATCCGTCTGTGCCGAGAGACGTAAACGGCCTCGGAGCAAATGGCGCTATCTGGTCGGAGACAATGCGCATGTAGTCCGTGACCGCGACGATCGGGCCATCAGAGGTCTTGAGACGCTCCGTCACGAGCGCGACACGTGGCTCTGCGCCAGGGTGGAGCCTGTTCCATCTCTCGACTTCGAGGGCCTCCTCCCGAAGATTCTTGTATGACGTCACACTCCACAGATCGGCGCCCACCCCGTACCGTTCGGAGAGCTCATCTTGAGCTTCCCGAGCGGCCTTGTGCGCCGGTCCGGAGAAGAGAATCGTTGCTACCAGGAATGTGTCGTCCTGTGCAACCGAGAATCTGTACATGCCCTCAACAATTGCGTCGTCGACGCCCTCGGGCTTGGGGGGTTGCACATAACTCTCGTTGTACAGAGTGAGGTAGTAGAAGACATCATCTCCGTGTCCGTACATACGCTCGATCCCGTGTTCGACGATCGTTGCCATCTCGTACGCGAAGGCCGGGTCATAGGCCACGCACGCTGGAACGACAGACGCAAGAACATGGCTGTGGCCGTCCTGATGCTGGAGGCCCTCGCCCGGCATCGTCGTTCTTCCCGCCGTGGCGCCAAGAAGAAAACCCTTGGCGCCCGCATCGGACGCACCCCAGAGCGCATCACCGACACGTTGGAACCCGAACATCGAATAGAACGCGTAGAAAGGAATCATCGGGACGCCTCTCGTAATGTATGAGGTCGCCGCCGCGATCCAGCTTGCAGTGGCGCCGGCCTCGGTGATTCCCTGCTCGAGGATCTGGCCGTCGGTAGCTTCCTTGTACGACAGGATCAGGTTGTGATCCACAGGCACGTATAGCTGACCCTCCGGCGCGTAAATCTTGATCTCCTTGAACAACGCGTCCATACCGAACGTCCGACCTTCGTCAGGGATGATGGGAACGATCCTCTCCCCGATGTCCGCGTCACGAACAAGGGATCTGAGCAAGCGCATGAACGCTCCGGTCGTCGAAACTTCGATGGTTCCCGACCCGGCGTCAAATTCCGCGAACGACGCGTGGTCGGGAAGCGAGAGGGGGAGCCGCGTCGGCAGACCTCGTGTCGGCACGGGACCATTGAGGACCGCTTGACGTTCCTGAAGGTACGCGTACTCAGGTGAGTCCTCGGCGAATTTGAGATACGGGGGTCGACCGCCATCGAGATCAGCGTCAGAGATCTCGTCGCGGAGATACAGCCTGTCACGCAGAGCTCGGAGTTGGTCGCCGGTCAGGTTCTTGATCGAGTGAGTCGCGTTCTTCCCTGCAACGTCCGGTCCGAGCGTCCAGCCCTTGATCGTCTTTGCAAGTATGACGGTCGGGGCGCCCTCGAGTCTGGTCGCAGAGAGATATGCGGAGTAAATCTTCCTGTGATCGAGGCCACCGCGCCTGAGATCCCAGATCTCGTCGTCGGTCATGTGCTCAACGAGTTTCTGAAGTTCCGGTTCCGGGCCAAAAAAGTTCTCACGCACGTATGCGCCGGACTCTGTCTTGATCCTCTGGTACTCGCCATCGACGGTCTTGTTCATCTTGGCGACGAGGGCGCCTGTCGTATCACGTCGAATGAGGTCGTCCCAACCGGATCCCCAAATCACTTTGATGACGTTCCAACCGGCGCCTCGAAACATGGCTTCGAGTTCCTGGATAATCTTGCCGTTTCCTCGCACCGGGCCGTCGAGACGTTGCAGATTGCAGTTGACGACCCACGTGAGGTTGTCGAGTTTCTCGCGGCCCGCGAGCGAGATCGAACCGAGCGTCTCTGGCTCGTCGGTCTCACCGTCCCCAACGAAACACCAGATACGGGTGTCGCTCGTGTCGTCGATGCCCCGGTTGGTGAGGTACTTGAGGAACTGGGCGTGGTAGATGGAGTTGATCGGCCCGAGACCCATCGACACGGTCGGATACTCCCAGAATTCGGGCATCAGCCTTGGATGCGGGTAGCTCGAAAGTCCCGGCTCTCCGATCTCGCGTCTGAACCTGTCGAGGCGACGTTCGTCGAGCCTTCCCTCGAGGAACGCCCTGGCGTACACGCCAGGTGTCGCGTGACCCTGGAAGTACACGTGGTCCCCCGGAGTTCCGTCAGCCTTTCCCCGGAAGAAGTGGTTGAACCCCACTTCGTAGAGAGTCGCGGATGACGCGAAGGTCGACAGGTGGCCGCCGATGCCCTCCGCTGCTTGATTTGCGCGGATCACCATCGCTGCAGCGTTCCAACGAATGAAGCGTCTGATGCGCTTCTCGAGGTACTCGTCGCCCGGGTACTCGGCGTCCGCCTCGGGTGGAATGGTGTTCACGTACGGTGTCGAGATCGAACCGGGAACTGCAACGGATTCCTGACGTGCGCGCTCAAGCAGCCGTGACATCAGGTACGTGGCTCGCTGAGCGCCGTCGGACGCGATGACCGAATCCAGTGCTCCGAGCCACTCCGAGGTCTCTTCGGGATCTATGTCGGTGAGCTGATGTGTGAAACCGTCGAGGTAGATGGGGCTATCAGCCATAGGCTCACTCCATTTGTTGGGTGAGGGAGCAGGATAGCGATCGCTCAAGGGGCCTCGGACGACTCGCTACGCCGTACACTCGTGCCGTGCATGAGCCTCGGACCATCGAACTCGAGGGAGGTCGACACCTCATTGTGACATGGGACGACGGGCGGATCGACCGTATGTCCGCAGGGTTACTCCGCGGCGTCTGTCCGTGTGCTTCTTGTCGCAATGCCGCGGCGCCGATTTCGCCGGAAGTTCTCGAAACCACGAAGATCCTGAAAGTGGC
Source organism: Actinomycetota bacterium (assembly GCA_030125685.1). GTDB lineage: Bacteria > Actinomycetota > Acidimicrobiia > Spongiisociales > UBA5794 > B3-G11. The sequence goes on along the minus strand of JASJYA010000027.1, from coordinate 2,512 downwards.
CTTCGTGGGTGCGTACGCCATCAACCTCGTCTTCTCTCCCGATAGCCATGGAACCGGCATCTACCCCTATGCGCTGCTGCGCGAACTAGGAGATGACGGTCACATCAGCTGAACGCATCCCGATACGCTTGCTGCGTGCAGACCCGCTACCTCATCCTCGTGTCGCTCGCCATGGGACTCTTGATCCTCGCTGCGACGGCAATCTGGTTCGCCACGCTGTAAGCGAGTGCGGCGGTTGCTACTTAGGAGTGGTCGAAGGTGAACATCCCTGAAGAGAGGCCTGTGCCTGCGAACGTCAGGTGGATCGTCCCTGTGACACCGTCCTTGGTGAGCGAGATGTCCCACTCAGCGTCAGTGCCCTTCGAGTCCGTGATCTCGAAACCGAGAATCGGCAGGTTCGCCACGTAGAACGCGGCAACCTCTGATACGTTCGCGGGGAAGTTGACGATCATCTCGGTACGACCGTTCACCCCGTCGATCATGGTCGTGCCAATGACGGCGACGTCGGGGAGAGGGAAACCGGCAGGAACGGTGAAGGGAACTTCGCCGCTTCCGAACTCAAGATCCGGGATCTCCTGGGAGATCGTGCACGCACCGCCGAGCACGGCGACCGCCGCGACGACTGCGATCAAGAGATTCTGGGTGCGACTCACGCTTGCCTCCGTGCGGGTCACCAGCGATCGGTGATCCGGAGGTCGGATTGTAATTATTGGTTCCCGGTAGTGACTCAGTGTCACTCCTCAAGGTCGACGACCTCTCCCACAGCGCCGATCGCCTCCAGGTAGGCGGCCTGGAGATCCATCACCCCGTAAATCTGCGCCGGCTCGTATGGATAGCCGGCTTCGAGCGCCTTCTCCTGAGTGAAACGCGCCGCAGCCTCTCCGCCGACAATCGGCGGACCATCCTGCTCCCACAGTTCCGGCTGCTGGAGATAGTGCATCTCCCACTCGAGTATGCGGCGCACGTCCGACTTCTTGAGTCCGAGCTTGTCCTCATCGAGGCTCTCCCAGATGAACTCGATCGAGTCCTCGACGCCGTAGATCGCTTCGGGATGCTGCATGCGACGGGACTCCTGCCAGAACATCGCGATGCCGAAGGCAAACACGAGCACCATCAACACCGCGAAGAAAAGGGGAGCGCTCATTGGCAGGAAGCGTAGGAGGTAACCGGATATCTATCCACCGCTAGTAGATTCCGATTGTTGAACCGAGCGGGAGCCAGATGTCCTTCGAATCCATGAAGCTGTTTTTCGCCCTCGCAGCAATCGCAGCCAATGTGATCACCTTCGCCTTGATCGTCATCGGCATCGCCGGACGGGGCAAGGACGAGAGTCCCTTCGAGTTTCTCCGAGGCGTCACGCTCTGGCTCGCAGGCGGTGTTGCTCTCGCGGCGTCGGTCGGAAGCCTCTACTTGTCTGAGATCGCCAACCTCATCCCATGCAAACTGTGCTGGTATCAACGAATCGCCATGTACCCCCTTGCGATCATCCTGCCGATCGCAGCATGGCGCAGGGACAACGGCATCCGGTTCTACGCGGGCGTCCTGGCTCTCATCGGCCTCGCCATAGCGATGTGGCACCGCACACTCCAGCTCTTCCCGAGTCTTGAGGGCGGTTCATGCGCCGCCGTCGGCCCACCCTGCTCTGCCCCGCTCATCAGGGAGTTCGGCTTCGTGACGATCCCATACATGGCGATCTCTGCCTTCGTCCTCATCCTCGTGCTGCTGTGGGCGGATCATGTCAATAATCTCCGTTCCGTGCCATCATCCAACTAACTCACTCAACGGCTTCAGCGAGATCAAAGGACAAAGGGACGACAATGGTTGACACATCATCATCAACGGGAGCTTCGACAGGCATAATCATCGGGGCGGTCGGCGGGCTCGTCGTGCTCCTTCTGGTTGCGGCGGTGGTGTTCGGCACCGAGGAAGTCGGCGCCGAGTACGGATCGCCTGAGATCGTCGGTGTCTCCCTCCCCGCGATGCCGAGCAGCGTCTCTGTCGACACGTCTGCCGCTGGACTCGTGGCGCCTGACGTGTTTGGCCAGGATTTCGTCGGAGATGACGTATCGATCACGAACGACGGAACGGCGAAGGGCATCGTGTTCCTCGCGCATTGGTGCCCACACTGCCAGGAGGAGGTTCCCCGCGTCCAGGAGTGGATCGACAATGGTGGCGGCGTGGACGGCGTCGACCTCTACTCGGTATCCACCGCTGCCAGTTCCGGGCGCCCCAACCATCCCCCATCCGAATGGCTGGTCAGAGAGGGCTGGACTGCTCCGCTCGTTGTCGACGACCAGTCGAGCAGCGTCTTCAGCGCCTATGGCAGAGGCGGATTCCCATACTGGGTCTTCCTCAACGCCGACGGAACCGTTGCCATGCGCACTGCAGGGCAACTCTCGATCGAACAGCTTGAGGGATTCCTCAACAGCCTCGAGAAGTAGAACCCCATGGACCTCGTCTTCGATGGTGACGGCTTCACTGTCGGTCGCATCGTCACGCCGCCGCTCGACAA
>JASJYA010000026.1 GCA_030125685.1 Actinomycetota bacterium | reverse complement strand
GCCTAGGCAGACCGCCTAGGCAGACCGCCTAGGCAGACCGCTCAGGCAGACCGCCCAGGAAGATCTTCGGAACCCGCATCACGTTCGGGGCGTTAACCAGAGCGAGATGGGGACCATGTCTGATAGCTCAACCATTACTTGGGAAGATGTTGCGCACCGTTACGGTCGCAAGATCTACACGTTCGCGTATCGTCTGACCGGCAACCCCGACGATGCTGCGGACCTCGTGCAGGACGTGTTATTGCGTGTACGCAAAGGCCTCTCTTCCTACACGCCTGGATCGTTCGATGGTTGGCTCTGGCGGATCACACGGAACGCTTTTCTCGACGGCGTGCGCAAGCAGCAGCGTCGACCGACCTCTCCTCTCCCCCAGGGGGATCACTCGGCACTCGGAGCATCCCCTTCACCGGACGAAGTACTTGCGTCCGTTCGCCTCTCAGACGATGTGCAGGTTGCGCTGCTCAAGCTTCCCTATGACTTCAGGGAAGCCGTCGTGTTGTGCGATGTCGTCGGACTCACATACGAGGAGATCGCAGAGGCGGCAGACGTGCCCGTCGGCACGGTGCGCTCGAGGATCCACCGAGGCCGATCGATGTTGAGAGGACTGTTGACATGGCCGGTGTGACGCCCGTAAGCGAGCGCTTGGTGATGCTGTTCTCGTGCTACCTCGATGGCGCCCTGTCACCAGAGGAACTTGACGAGGTTGTCCGAGCGCTCGAGAACGATGAAGACGCGATCGCGGAATTCAGGAGAATGCAGGAATCCCGCACGTCGGTGCGCCTGCTGCCACTGCTCGACGTACCTGTGTATCTGCTGCCGGGCGGCCACCTCTCGGAGCAGCTCTCCGCCTACCTCGATGGCGAGCTGGCGACTCAGGAGTTGCCAATCGTCACTTTCCATCTCGGTACCTGCACGGACTGCCGCCATGAGTTCGCTGAGCTTGATCGAAGTCGTACTGCCGTTCGTGCGCTGCCCGGCCTCGAATCTCCCGAGTTCCTCGATGTGCACAGAGAAGTGAAGAAGGCTCACAGACGCGGTCTGCACACCGCCATCATCGTCGCCTCAGGCGCAGCGGCCGTGGCCCTCGCGTTCACGATCGGACCCCTTTCCAGTGGTCCCGAACCAACCTCCATCAGCATCAATGATCTCCAGTCGCGCCATACCGCGATCGCTTCGGTGCCACCGGGCGGCATCGCGGTGCAGGTGACGAATTCGCCATGACTGCTGTACGTCGCACCGTGCTCGTGGGCGCCTCCACACTTCTTCTCGTCGTCTCATTGGTGACCCCGGCGTCCGGATCCGAACTCAATGACGTGCTCGCCGAGGCGAGTTACGCCACATACACGGCATCTCGTCTCGTCGTTTCCGTGTGGGGCGGCCAGACACAGGTCAGTCGGGAGTTTGTGGAGCGGGCCAACGGCATGGAGATGGTACGCAGGGACGCAGGCTGGTCGATGGCAGGCAACGGGAGAGCGGTGTCGATGGGCGAGGAGCCGAAGGGTGTGGCATTCGTCACTCATCAACGTGGCGTCGATTCGACGAGGTACACGGTCATCGAGAGGGGTAAGGCTCTGCACATGTCGAGACCGTGTCAGATCGTTGAGGTGATGGAGGGAGGCATCGTGCGAGCCTCCTTCATCGTCGATGACCGCTCCGGAGCGATTCTGGTCGCAGAGATATATGACGGCAGCGGAGACCTATTTAGGCGTACCACGCTGTCTGACTTTCGGGCGTACCGCACCTATGAAGCGCCGACGGGCGGATCCGGCATACCTCTAGAAGTGGTGATGCCTGAAGCAGCGAACTCACTCCCCGATTCGCTGGCCGGATATCAGCTCGTGGGTACGTTCAGCGCACCGGGTGGCTCGGAGCAGGGCTTTTACGCCGACGGCTTGTTCAGTTTCTCGCTGTTCGTCCTCGACGGGCGCACCGTGGTGTCCGGTTTCGAGGAGCCGGGGCTGTTGATCACGGGCACAGGCGTGTACGACCTCGTACCGACCGCCCAAGCCGTCCGATTGCGCTGGCAGGATGGATCGAACCACTTCGTCCTTGTCGGCAACCTGCCGCCCGATCACCTGACAGATGTCCTGGGTGAGTTGCCGACGCCCGAAGTTCGCGGGATGTGGGCCCGTTGGTGGCAGAGGCTCTTCGGCTGACGCTTCGCTCTCAGCTCTCAGCTCTCAGCTCTCGTCGTGCCAAAACCATCTTGTGCACCTCGTCGGGCCCATCGGCGAGTTGGAGCGTCCGCATGTTGGCCCACATGCCTGCGAGAGGCGTGTCGTCGCTGACGCCCATGCCGCCGTGGACCTGTATCGCCTTGTCGATGACCCAGAGTGCGGTGCGGGGCGCCACGACTTTGATCGCAGAGACCTCCTGTCTGGCTGCCCGATTTCCCTGGGTGTCGATGAGCCACGCTGCGCGAAGTACAAGCAAGCGCGCCTGGTCGATCCTGAGACGGGACTCCGCGATCCAGTCCTGAACGACGCCTTTGTCCGCGATTGTTGAACCGAAGGCTGTTCGAGACTTTGCGCGTTTGACCATCATCGACAGAGCCCGCTCCGCCTGCCCGATGGCGCGCATTGTGTGGTGGACGCGACCCGGGCCGAGCCTGGCTTGTGCAATCATGTAGCCCTGCCCCGGCCCTGCAATCATGTTCGTCGCAGGCACCCGTACATCGTGATATACAACCTCGGCGTGGCCTCCGCGATGGTGGTATCCGTACACAGGGAGATCTCGTACGACCTCGACTCCCTCTGCGTCCATCGGCACGAGAATCATGGAGAACCGCTCCTTGGGTGCGGCGTCGGGGTCGGTCACACCCATGAATATCGTGACCTTCGAGTCCTTCGACATGGCGCCCGTTGACCACCATTTCGTCCCCGAGATGATGTAGTCGTCTCCGTCGCGAGTTACGGACGACTCGAGGTTCCGGGGATCAGAGGACGCGACGGCGGGTTCGGTCATCCCGAAGTTCGATCGGATCTCGCCTTCGAGAAGCGGGATCAGCCAGCGTTCCTTCTGTTCGGGCGTGCCGAATAGGTGCAGCACCTCCATGTTCCCTGTGTCGGGTGCAGAGCAGTTCGTGGCTTCCGGCGCCAGGTCGATGACGTGTCCCATGATTTCGGCCAGGGGGGCGTACTCGACGTTCGAGAGGCCGGCCCCGTACTCATCATCCGGCAGGAACAGGTTCCAGAGACCCTGCTCCTTCGCGATCCGTTTGAGTTCGGCCATTTCAGGCGGCGCCTCAATCGGATTCACGCCGCCTTGGTGGCGCCGCTCATCTATCGCCGCCTCCGCCGGATAGACGTGTTCGTCCATAAAGGTGAGGAGTTGTTCCTGGTAGCGCTGCGAGCGCTCAGAGTGTGAGAAGTCCATGTCGAGAACGTAGTACGACTCTCGACCTTGCGCGGATTCTGAGGCTGCAAGCCACGTTCGTACTACGTCATACGGACTACGTAATTCGGCGAAGCCCTGCTTCGCTCACCGATCTTCTTTTGCTTCGTCGTAGTAGTCGAGGCGGTCGAGAGGTTGGACGAGTGAGGTCAACACGTTCATGACATGGGCCGTCGTGCGCTTGAGAAACCGGAAATACAGCGCGCGCGCCACGGCGTCCGACGTCTCCCCGGTCGAACGGTAGGCCGCTTTGACATGATCGTCGTAGTCGTCGAGAAACCCGTTGGCCTTTCCGATGAGCCGCTGGGCGGCGACTGCGTCTTTGGCGTCGAAAACGTTCGCTGCTTCGAGGATGAGATTCGCGACTGCGTCTCGGTAGCGTTCCAGTTCGGCTTGGTCCGGAGCGCCTTCGAAGTTCGCGCCGAATTTGACGAGGTCGTAGAGGTTTTTCGAGTAGTCGCCGATGCGCTCCGCATCCTTGACGATGGAGGCGTACTGGAGGACGAGAGGTAACTCGGCCTGGTTCACCGCGGCGTGCACGAGTAGAGCCCGGCGAACGTCCTGCTGCGCCTCGTTGATTCCTTTGTCCGTCATCCTGACTTCGCGTCGGGTCTCTTTTGACTTCCCTCCACCGAACAGCGCGTCGGTCGCCGTGGTGAAGACCAGGTGGCCGTCGCGTAGCATTCGGACAAGTGTCGCCTCGATCTCGACGAGCTCACTCTGTGAGCCTCCCCTGAAGAATTCCATTACCACGTTCGCCTCCTAGCTGAGGATTACGATACCTACGATTGGGATCGCGATGAACACGATCACCGTGTAGGCCACGGCGATCCACTTCCTGGTCGCTGCAATCGCGGCAAGACCCTCTGCAAGGCGCACCGGGATGTACCTGATCTTGTTCCATGGGTAGAGGATCAGGATCGCGACAACGTTGAACAGCAGATGCACGAGGGCGATTGTCATGCCTGCGACCTCGCCGATCGCGAGAGCTGCGAGGATCGCTGTCACGGTCGTACCGACATTCGCGCCGAGGGTGATGGGATAGGCATTGCGCACGAGCAGCACCCCTGATGCGACAATGGGCACGAGAATCGAGGTCGTGATGCTCGATGACTGCACGGCCACCGTCACGACGATGCCGACAGCGATGCCGACCAATCCACTCTTTGCGAGGACCGCGTTCAGGGAACGCTCGATCCTCGCGGCGATCAGCACTCGCATGTTCTTCGTGATATAGGTCAGGGTGAGAAAGATGATCACAATGCCGGTGATGATGAGGGCGATTCCGAGCGCTCTCCCCGAGCTGACGAATATCTCGATAACGCGCTCGAACTGATTCGACCCCCAGCCGACCGCGCCCTTGATGGGCGAGTTGAATGTTGCGTCGGCGCCCCCGGGAAGAAGCGCGGAGAGCCACGCCGCCGTCTTCTGGAGGAAACCAGTTGCGAGCTCGAGTGGCAACAGGATCAAGACCGCAGCGACGTTGAAGAAGTCGTGCATCGTTGCGGCGCTGAGCGCGAGCCTGAATTCATCGGTGCGCCGGGCGTGAGCGAGCGAGACGAGGGTGTTGGTGACCGACGTCCCGATGTTCGCGCCCATCACCATCGGCACAGCCACTTCGATAGGGAGCTGGCCCGCGGCGACGAGACCGACGATCGTTGCGGTGGTGACGGAGGAGGACTGAACAAGCACCGTGGCGAGGATTCCGACGGAGAGCGCGGCGATCGGGTTCGTTATCCCGTCGAAGAGTCCACCGGCCGTTCCGCCTCCGAGACCTGTGACACCTGTCCCGAGGAGCTTGACGCCTACGAGGAACAGGTAGAGAAGCACGACGACGAGGACAGTCCGCGCCGCGGGCGGCAGTGTGCGCTTCAGAGGCGCGACGATCGGAGAGACGCCGGGCGGCAGGTGAGACGAGTTCATGCGCGACGGGTCGCCTGTCTTTCCAGGGGGAATTTCGCGGAGAGTGTACCGAGTTTCGCCCGATTGATGTGGGGGCGACGGGTTCAATCTAGGTTGTTGGTTTGAAGGATCGAGTCAGCAGGAGGGTTCGAACCCGAGATCGATTCTCTCACACGTGCAGAGGTCGTGCTACGTACTACGTCATACGTACTACTTCTGGCTCTCCCCACTCGCCTGCGATCTCTTGGTCACACCCCGCTGACATTTGAAGAGTCTGATCACCCGATCGCTGTCAGTGCCCGGCCGTAGAGATCGTATTCGCGTGGGGTGCCGAGCGAATTGGTGGCGATCACGTCTCGCACGATTCCGTGTGCATCAAGAACGTACGTCACCCGGTTCGCGCTCCCGGTTTCGTCGTTGAACGCTCCGTATGTCTGGGTGACCTCGCCGTGGGGCCAGTAGTCCGCGAGCACGGGGAAGCCGAAGTCGTTGTCGGACGCCCATTTTGCGTTGGTCGGGAGGGCATGAGTGGTGATTACCACGACTTTCGCGTCAAGGTCGCCGAGGTCTCCGAGGCCGTCTCTAAGTTGGCATCCTTCGTTGTCGCAGTGTCCCGTGAAAGGGAACGGGATGAAAACGACGAGCGCGTTACCGCCCTTGAGCGATTCGAGGGTGACCTCTTCCTTGTCCTGGTCGTACAGCTTGAAGGCGGGTGCGGCGGTACCGATAGCGAGCGTCATGAGAAGGGATCCTTTGGTCGGGTGGCGGAAGTGTAAACCGTTGACCGTCGACGGTAGACAGTCAACGGTAAACGCTGTCTACAGCGTTGTCTCATCCAAAAGGACTCTGGCGTTCCAGCCGATCGGATCCGCGAGCTCTGCAAGTTTCGGCATGTTCTCTGGTGCTTCCCACACACGGTTGAGGGCTTCTTCGCCCCAGCGTTCGACGACGCTGTCACAGAACTGCGAGGCTTCGGCTGCGAGCCGCCGTTCGAGCTTGAGACCGGCGAACTGCTGGAGGAACTGCTCCGTCTTGTCGGGTTCAGAGCGTCTGAGGTCGTATGCCGCCTCAATGCGATCGATGTTCGGCAGCAGCTCCGCGCCCGCGAGCTTGACGATTCGGTCCGCATAGCCTTCGATGAACGCCGTGAAGGCCTGCACGTCGGCGAGACGCTCCGGGTCTGCTGTGGCCTGGATCAGCCCTGCCGGATCCTCATCCTCTCCGAGCATCCGCTGAAGATCCATGGGATCGCTCATTCCTGAGAGCTTGCCGAGTATGTCTGAGGTGTCGATCTCGACGCTGTCGTAGAACGCGGTGATGAGTTCGACGAACCTTCCTCGCACCCACTCGACAGCCATGATCCGATGAAACGCAACCTCATGCATGGCGCCCCACAAACGTATCTGGCGATGATCGATGCCGTGATCGATCGCAAAATCGTCGAGGTTCGGAACAATCACATACGGGCGGTCGTGATCCATGGCGGGGATGCCGGTGTCGAACTGCCCGAGTGCTCTGTGGGCCATGAAACCCACCATCGTTCCCGCTTGAAGTCCGAGGAGTGCGGGCCCGAGAGGCGCAAGCATCGCGCCCATGTCGCCCATGTCGCCGATGCCACCGAGATCCGCGAGGCTTGTGAGCTTGTCGCCGAGAGGTTCGACGAGAACCCTGAATGACTGCTGATTCTCCGCAGCCCAAGTTGCTCGATCTGTCGGGTTCAGTTCTCCGGGAGAGGGGGAGGGGAGGTCTGTGACGGAGGAGATACGCACCTCGGCGACGTGGGCGAGTTCGCGGTACTCCTCAGCGACAGCGGGGTCTATCGGCTGGGGCTGCCCTGCGAGGCTCTTGGTCACTTCTCGCGCGAGTTTCCAGTTGACAGGGCCGGACGATTGCAGCATCTTGAAGAGCTGTTCGAACAGTCCTTCATCTTCCATTCCGAACATTGCGGTTCAGCCTCCGAGCTTGGCGGGGCGCTGTCCCATCACTACTGCGAAGGACATCGTCTCACCGTCACGTATTGCGATGAACTCGACCTCGTCACCCACACGATACAGACGCACGGCAAGGATGAGGTCGGTCTGGCTCGTGATCTCCTTGCCGCCGATCCTTGTGATCACGTCGTCTGGCTCAAGTCCTGCGAGGCCCGCCGCAGAGTCCGGGCCTTCGATCGAATCGATGAGCGCACCAGCGGGCGCGATCGCTCCGTCTTCGGACAGCTCGGAATACGTTGCGATGCTCACACCGAGGAAGGGGTGGACCACGTCACCCGTCTCGATGATCTCGGCCGTGATGCGGTCAACAAGCTCGATCGGGATGGCATATCCGATGCCTTCTGGACCGGCCTGTGAGACCCCGATCGCGCTCGTTATGCCGATGAGCTTCCCTTCAGCGTCTAAGAGTGCCCCACCGGAGGATCCGCTGTTGATCGCGGCGTCAGTCTGGATCATTCCGTGGAGGAACGTGTCGTCTGCAAACTCGACCCTGCGATCGAACGCAGAGATGATTCCGACGGTCACCGACGATCCGCCCTCCTGCCCGAGAGGGTTGCCGATCGCGACAGCCGGGTCGCCGATCCTCAGGGAGTCGGTGGCGCCGAACTCAACAGGGATGAGGCCCGATGCTTCGATCTGGAGCACAGCGAGATCGGTCAATTCATCGCTTCCGACCAGAGTCGCCTGGTAGACGCGCCCATCCTCAAAGATGATTTCGAAGGTGTCTCCCCCATCGATGACATGGTGGTTGGTGACGATGAAGCCGTCGGCCGATATCACGACGCCTGAGCCGGAGCCGACGCCGACGGGAGGGGATTCGCCGTCAGCAGGCGTGTCCGAGACGATGACGGTCACGATCGAATCGAGGGCTTTCGCCGCGACGGCGGTCGGGTTCACGGCTGCACCGAGGTTGTTGATTATCTGGGGAGGCACAACTTCGATGGTCTGAACGATTGGTGCGGCGGGAGGGGTCGTTGTAGGCGTCGCAGTGGCCGTCGGATCGTCGAACGTGCCTGTCGTAGCCAGGATCGCGACCGTCAGAACAGCGCCAAGGATGCCTGCGACGAGAACGCCGAGGAAGAAGAGCGCCGGGTTCGGGCCGCGCCCCTGAGGCGGATCGACGATCCGCTCCGATACCGGGGCGGGTCTGACACTCCACTGGTCAGAGATTGGTGGCGGTTCCAGATCCAGTCCGGTCCTCTCGATTCCGTCGAGTTCGGGGGTTTCGGTGGGTTCCATGCCAACTGCAACGCCTGGTGCGTCGTGTTCGTTCCGATTGAATACGGAAGGAAGGTCAGATTCGCCTGGCGTCGGACCTGAGGTGGGGGCGGGGCTATCGTCTTGCATGATGGTGATTGTATGAAGAATGAACCTGTAGCTCGCCGCGAATCGATTCTTGTCGCGGTGACAACCGACCCGATCGACCTGGCTGAGCTCTCTGCGTTCGTTGCGGTTCCCTCCGCAGGGAGCGTCGTCGTGTTCACGGGCGTCGTCAGGGACAACTCGCCGGGTCGCGACGGTGTTACCGGGCTCGAGTATGAGGCATACGGTGAGGTGGCGGTTGGAAAGATGAGGGAGATCGTCGACGAAGCTTTCGGTCGGTGGTCGATTCTCAGGATCGCTGCGGTACACCGTGTTGGGTCGCTTGACGTTGAAGAGGCCGCAGTCTGCGTGGCGGTGTCTACCGCTCATCGAACGGATGGCTTCGACGCCTGTCGGTACGTCATTGATCAGCTCAAATCGCGAGTCCCGATCTGGAAGAAGGAACACTGGCCAGGAGGCGCGGAGTGGGTGGCGGAGGGCGGTTAGCCCAGCCCGACAGGAGACGCTGTCACCTGTCCATCTGTTTCCCCACCACCATCTCGGCGGCTTCTCGTACGCCGGGATTGCGGTCCAGTGCGGCTCGCTGCAGGGCGGGCTCGATCCGTGGGTCGTCGAACACGGTGATCGCAGCGATTGCCCTGCGGCGAACCTGAGGCGGACCCGACGCAATGAATTCGAGGAGCGGATCGATGGCGTGGTCGTCCCCGATGGCGCCGAGCGCGGCCACGGCGGCTTCTCTGACGGTCCGATCCGGATCATTTGTTGCAATGTCGGCGAGCCACTCGATCGGTTCTGATGCGCCGATGTCGCCGTAGGCGGTTGTAACCGCCTCCCTGACCTTGGCCTCAGGGTCGTCGGCCACTCGATCAAGTGACGGAAGGGCGCGGCGCCCGCATGCTCCAAGTTTTTCGGCGGCCGCCGCACGCACAGACGCGCTCTCGTCGTTGAGCAGACCGACGACCGTGTCGAACACCGCGTCGCAGCGCTCAGCGCTCAGCGCTGTAGTAGCCATCCTGCGCAGCACCGCGTCGCTGTGACCCAGAAACGAGACCGGATCAGCGATGAGCGCTACAAGGTCCTCGCGCTCACTCACGACCACGTCCTCCCTGAAGGGGGGACGCGATTCTGGCTCACTCGACCCGTTCCAGCGCCATGGCGATGCCTTGGCCGACGCCGATGCACATTGTCGCCAACCCGTACTTTTCGTCGCGCCTGGCCATCTCTCTGGCAACCGTTCCGACGAGGCGGGCGCCGGACATGCCCAGTGGGTGGCCGAGCGCGATCGCGCCACCATTTGGGTTGACGTGATCTGCGTCGTCGGGGAGACCGAACTCACGTAAGCAGGCCAGCGCTTGGGATGCGAACGCCTCGTTCAGCTCGATTGCACCGAAGTCGCTCAGTGCCATTCCGAGCCGGTCAAGGAGCTTTGTCGTCGAGGGGACCGGACCGATCCCCATGATGCGCGGGGGTACCCCCGCGGTCGCCATCCCGAGGATTCGCGCCATCGGAGTAGCTCCGAGTTGCTCCAGGACAGCCTCGGAGACGACGAGCGCAGAAGCTGCGCCGTCGTTGATACCGCTCGCGTTCCCAGCGGTCACCGTTCCGTTCTCAAATATCGGCTTCAACCTGGAGAGCTTCTCTAGAGAGGTGTCCGGTCGGGGATGTTCATCGGTCTCAACGACGAGGGGATCTCGCCTGCGCCTCGGTATTTCGACACCGACGATCTCACCGGCGAAGAAGCCTTCCGATCGGGCCTTCTCTGTGCGCTGCTGGCTGCGGTACGCGAACGCATCCTGGTCTTCGCGTGAGATGGCAAATTCCGCGGCGACGTTCTCGGCGGTACCAGGCATCTCGTCGGCGCCGAACCGCTCTCGCATCTTCGGGTTGACGAAGCGCCACCCGATCGTCGAATCGTGCATCACCACGGCCCGGTCAAACGCGGAACCGGCCTTGGACATGACCTTTGGCGCCCGACTCATCGATTCGACTCCACCGGCGAGCACAACGTCAGCCGCGCCGACCTCGACTGCTCGAGCTGCGAGTCCAATCGCTTCCATCCCTGAGCCACAGAGTCGGTTCACGGTCGAGCCTGGCACTTCAACAGGGAGCCCGGCCAGAAGCCCGGACATGCGGGCAACGTTGCGGTTGTCCTCCCCGGCCTGGTTCGCGTCCCCGTAATAGATTTCATCGATGGTCGCGGGATCGATACCGGAGTTCGCAACGACCGCGGCCATTGTGAGCGCAGCGAGATCGTCTGGTCGCACAGGTGCGAGAGCGCCGGCGTAGCGGCCGATCGGGGTGCGGATGTAGTTGAGGAGGAACGCGTTTCTCATGGCAGGAACAGTAGACAGCTATGAGATCCGAGATCCGAGATCCAACGTCCGCCTGCTGCACGGGCAGCAGCGATCCTCGGCGCGATCAAGGGCGCCGACACGCTCGACCGCATCGAGGAGGCGTCCGGGCTCGGTACGGTGCTTCTGGCGTCGCGGGTCGTGGAGAACGAAGAGTTCCCCGGCGCCACGGTGCGGACCCCGGCGATCATCGAGCTGGACGGCTCGTCTGACGTGTTCAAACATGAGATGTTCGGTCCGATCATATTTGTGGTCAAGGCTGCATCTACCACCCAGAGCATCGCCCTTGCAAAGGCGTCCGCGATCGAGAGCGGCGCCATCACCTGGGTCGCCTATACGACCGATACCGGTGTGCAAGACGATGGTATCGAAGCCGCTCTCGAAGCAGGCGTGTCGGTTGCGTTCAACCTGACCGGCAGCCTTTTCGTCAACCAGTCTGCCGCCTATTCGGACTTCCACGTGACGGGAGGAAACGTGGCGGGGAACGCTTCTTTGACCGATCCGGCTTTCGTCGCGCAGCGGTTCGTAACGGTCGGCGTCCGGGTCGAACCCTGATCCGCGGCGAAAACAACGTGATTCTTTCGCGACAAGAATCGATGTTCGCGAGACAAAGCCGGTCTGGATCGTCTATGTTCCTCTCACCCGGCGACAGTCAGGATCCTGAGCTACCGTGACAACGACGTTAGATCGAACTGAGGTGCCAGATTTGAGCGACGCGTTCCCCACAGTCGCGTGGCGTATACGCGACTGGGCGGAGCGGACGCCTGACCGCGTCGCGATACGCGAAAAGGACTTCGGGATCTGGCAGGAGATGACCTCCTCGGAGTTGTGGGATCACGTTCTCACTGCAGCGCACGCGATGCTCGCGTTCGGCATTGAGCCTGGGCAGGTGACATCGATCCACTCCGAGGACCGCCCCGAATGGTTGATCTTCGATTTCGCGTCCGTAGCGATACGGGCCATCTGCACCGGCCTGTATCCGACGAACCCAATGGCTGAAGTGCAGTATCTACTCGGTGATGCTGCCTCCATTCTCCACTTTGCTGAGGATCAGGAACAGGTCGACAAGGTCGTCGACGCTCCTGCGGACGCTTTTCCTACGATCAAGAAGATCATCTATGTCGAGCCGCGTGGCATCCGCGTAATGACGGACTCGCGCCTCATGTTCTGGGACGACTTTATGGAGATCGGTCGGGAGCACCGCGAAGCGAACCCGGGCGCCGTCGAGCGTCTCATGGCGGACGTCGACCCGGATGAGGTCGTGACGCTCATCTACACGTCAGGCACGACGGGGCCGCCGAAGGGGTCGATGCTCACGCATCGCAATGTCGAGTTCGGCGTCGAGAAGGTGCTCAATAGCCCTGACCGATTCCAAGGCGGAAGGGGTGAAGGCGTAGACGACGAGAAGCTCACCTACCTGCCGCTCTGCCATGTGGCAGAACGGCTGTTTTCGGCGTGGTCGCTGGCCTACAACGGGCCGATCCTCAACTTCGCTGAGTCGATCGAGACCGTACAGGCCGATCTCAGGGAGGTGCAGCCGACTATCTTTTTCGCCGTACCCCGAATCTGGGAGCGCATTCACGCAGGTATCCACATCAAGCTTCAGGACGGGACCAGGTTCAAGAGGCTGATCTCAGCGTTCGGACTCAAGCTCGGAGTCTACATCGGGCGATCCCGCGTCGCGAACAACGGGAACTTCACTCTTGGTTCGAGGATCGCGTACTGGATCGGGTACCCACTCTTCTTCCGATCGCTGCGCGAGAGAATCGGACTGCGCCACTGCAGGTATGCATCGTCCGGCGCCGCGGCGATCGCACCCGAAGTGCTTCAGTTCTTCATGGGACTTGGCATCCGCGTCTACGAGCTGTACGGGATGACGGAGAACACGGCGGTCGCGACGTCGAACTTCGACGGCAGGGTCAAGCTCGGAACTGTCGGAGAGCCATACGACGGAATCGGTCTCAGAATCGATGAGGAGACAGGAGAGATCCAGACCAAGCACGCAGCGAACTTCGTCGGATACTGGAACCGGCCCGAGGCGACCGTGGATACCTTCACCGAGGATGGCTGGCTCAAGACCGGCGATGTGGGCGTGTGGGTGGACGGCACCCATGTCAAGATCGTGGATCGGATCAAAGACATCATCATCACATCAGGGGGCAAAAACATCTCGCCCTCTGAGATTGAGAACTCGCTCAAGGCATCGCCGTACATCAAAGTGGTGATGGTCATCGGTGACGGTCGCAAGTACCTCACCGCGATGATCGGGATCGAGTACGACGTGGTCGGGGATTGGGCGCTTCGTCGGAAGATTCCATATACGACGTACCGCGATCTCGGCGAAAAACCTGAAGTTCTGAAACTTATCCAAGGCGTGGTGAACGCCACGAATGAGAAATTCGCTCACATCGAGCAGATCAAGAAGTTCAGCATGATTCCCAAGGAGCTTGACCACGAGGATGGCGAGCTGACCGCGACCCAGAAGGTGAAGCGGAGCGCCATGACAGAGATGTTCGGCGATCTCGTGGAGTCGATGTACTCGTGATGGGTTTTGTCGTTGTCGCTCAGGTGGTTACGCAGGCGCCCGTGGAGAGATTCCTGAACGCGCTCGGCTCAGGCGTGGCTCTGGGCGCCATTTACGCGATGCTTGCGCTCGGCTTCGTGATCATCTTCAAGGCGACCCAGGTTGTCAACTTCGCTCATGGCGGCTTGGCAGCGCTTGGCGCGTACCTGGTCTCGTACTTCGCCACGGTCTCCAACATCCCCGGCAGGTGGATGGGTGACATCTCGGTGACCCTGCAATGGACCCTCTCGGCGCTGCTGGCTCTAGCGGTCATGGCGTTCATCGGCGTCGTCATCGAGCGGATCACGATTCGGCCGATGATCGGGGAGCCGCTGTTCGCTGTTGCGATGATCACCCTCGGTCTCGATCTCGTCATCCGTACCACGACGAATGATCTCATGAACAACACGAACCAGGGACTCGGTGACCCCTGGGGCGTCCTCGTTGTCGAGATCGGTTTCTTCCGAATCGCGCAGACTCAGATTGTCGCAATCGTTGTCCTGCTTCTTGTGGGACTCTTGCTTGCGCGGTTCTTCAAGACTCGAACGGGGCTTGCACTTCGCGCAACAGCGTTCGATCAGGAAGTGGCGATGGCGCAGGGGATCTCGGTCGGAAAGGTCTTCGCGATCGCGTGGGGTATCGGCGCCGCCCTCGCCGCCCTCGGCGGGATCTTTTCATCGGTGGCACCCCGCGGCGCAGGTGTCGACCCGTTCACCGCGCTTATCGCATTCAGAGCTTTCCCGGCCATCATTATCGGCGGCCTGGATTCGATCAAGGGCGCTGTCGTCGGTGGATTGATTGTCGGTGTGGCCGAGGTGCTGGCGGGTACCTATCTCGGAGGCGTGGCGTGGCTCGGGATCGGTTTCGGCGGCGTCGTTCCGTGGCTCCTCATGATGGTGGTGCTGCTTGTGCGGCCATACGGTTTGTTCGGCACTCCGGAGATACGTCGAGTATGAGAGGCCGTCCGAATCTTCATACGAAGTACCAGTTCGAGATGGGGCTCTTCCCCTCGACCACCAAGAGAGTCTCGCTCGTCCTGCTCGGCGTGTTAGCGCTCCTACTGCCGCTCTCGGCGCTGCCGCTGTTCGGTTTCCTCGGCGACGCCGGTTGGATGGTGATGATCAACAGGGCGCTGATATACGCTATTGCGGCGTTGGGTCTGAACCTGCTGATAGGCGTCGCGGGCCAGATCTCCCTCGGGCACGCCTTCTTCATGGCCGTCGGCGCCTACACCGCTGTCGTGCTCGGAGGCGAGTCTGGCCGAACGGTCTGGGGTCTCGGTCTCCCCATGTGGATCTGGCTTCCTGCCGCCGGAGTCGCCGCCGCGCTCGTCGGAATTTTCATCGCACCCACGGCTGTTCGAGTGCGTGGACTTTATCTCGCGTTCGTGACCCTCGGGCTCGTCTTCGTCGGTCAATTCCTCTGGCGAAACCTCGGCGTGATCGCAGGAGGACCCACCACCGGGCGCCCCTGGCCCAAGCTCGAATTCGCCTTATGGAAGGGGATGGACCCGATCGTGTCATTCGCTACCGATGGGCCGTTGTGGTGGTGGCTCACGCCGATCGACTGGCTCCCATGGGTCCAGATCGAGGAGATGTCTAGGCACGCGAAGACGTATTTCTTCGTTCTTTTTCTTGTCATCGTGTTCGGTCTCATCGCGAAGAACCTCATGCGCACCAGGGTCGGGCGGTCGTGGGCAGCGATTCGTGACCGGGACATCGCTGCTGAAGTGATGGGCGTTGCTGAAGCGAAGGGCAAGACCCAGGCCTTCGCGATCTCGTCATTCTATGCAGGGCTTGCCGGCGCGATCCTCGCGTCGGTTGTTGGCAGGATCATCCCCGAATCCTGGAACCTGTTCTTCTCCATCGAGTTCGTCGTGATCGTCCTCATCGGTGGGGCGGGAACGGTCGCCGGTGTGCTGATGGGGACGTTCTTTGTAGTGATGATGCCCCGCCTGGTTGAGGAAGCGACACACTGGTTGGCGACGCAGGTGACTGAAAGTGGGCCGTTCGCGTGGCTCGGGAACGTCATCATCCGATCCAGTCCGGATGACTACCTCGGGATCGTGTCGCTTGAGGCCGCCGGGCCGGGTCTCAGCATTTTTCAGCTCAATGTCGTACTCTTCGGTGTGCTCATCATCGTGTTCCTGATCGTGGAACCACTCGGTCTCTACGGTATCTGGATCAAGGTGAGGAACTACTGGAAGGGTTGGCCGTTTACCTACTGATCGGCCCACGAGGGATCAGCGATGATCCACGGAAGAACAGGAGAACATATATATGGAGGAGAAACCATGAGAAAGCAATACAGCCGGCTCCTGCTGGTCGTCGTCATGGCGCTCGTCGCTGCTGCCTGTGGCAACGGCGCTGAGGAGACTACGACTACGGCCGGCGTCGTCGCCGAGACCACGACTACGGCCGGCGTCGTCGCCGAGACCACGACTACGGCTGCTGTCTCCGATGAAATCATCACAGGAGGAGGAGTAGACGCCGAAGCCAAGGTGATCAATATCGGGATGCTTGCAGACCTCACCGGTCTGTTCGCACCGCTCGTGATTGACATCACCGACGCACAATCGGTCTATTGGGACAGGCTCAACGCCGCAGGCGGCATTGACGGGTGGACGGTGAACCTCATCATCGAGGACACCAACTACGACGTCGAGCAGCACATCGAGAAGTACGAGAAGATCCGTGGCGATGTCGTGGCTATCAGCCAATCGACAGGTTCACCGACCAACGTCGCAGCGCTCCCTCTGTATAAGGAAGACTCAATGCTGGTGATGCCGCTGAGCTGGTACTCAGGTTGGGCAATCCCCGAGTTTGACGGCGGCTTGATGCTCGAGCAGAACACCAACTACTGCCTCGAGGCGATGAACATCCTCGACTTCATCGACGGAATGGGTGGCAAGACGATCGCGATTGCGACCTTCCCCGGTGACTACGGTCACGATTCTGCTGCGGGTGTGAGGATCGCGATTGAGCACTATGGCATGGAACTTGTGTACGACGGTGAAGCTGCGGTGATCCCCGGGCAGGACCAGACACCTGTCATTCAGGGCATTGTTGCCTCCGGCGCTGATTGGACGGTGCTGACGACCAATCCATCGATCGGCGCAGAAATACTCGCCGGATCGGTCCAGGCCGGTTACCAGGGTATGTTCATCGGATCGGTTCCAATGTACAACTTTACGTTGCTCGACTCGCCTGTAGGTCCGCTGTTTTCCGACGTGTTCTACCAGTCCGCGTACAGCGTCGGCTGGGGCGTGGACGCGCCTGGAAACAACGAGATGAGAGCCGCGATGTCGGAAGCCTTCCCTGATCGCCGGCCGTCTGACTCGTTCATCATCGGTTGGAATGAAGCCATAACGATGCACGAGGTGCTCGCTGCAGCGATCGCGAATGGTGACCTCACCCGCGAGGGCGTTGTCGCAGCTGCCAACAACCTGACTGACATCGACTTCGGTGGATCGGCGCCGACCCAGTCATATGCAGGCACGCCGAACGAATTTGTTCTGCGCTCGCTTGCGATCATGAAGCCGGATCTTGCGTTGTACACGGCTGCAGGTGGATTCGACCAGACCCTGTCACAGGCAGACGGAACGACGGGTTCCGCCGTCGTGAAAGATTTCTTCGTTGGCTCGGCTGCCGCGGAGTTCGAATTCACGGAGCCTTGTTACCAGTTGTAAGGGAATGAATTCTGTGGGGGTGCGGTTCGCCCCGCACCCCCACACGAATCATACGTGAAGGGCCCCATCCACATATGCTCCAAGTAGCCAATCTCGAAGTCGTCTACCGAGACGTCATACTCGTGCTCCGAGGGCTCTCGCTTGAGGTACGCGAGGGACAGATCGTCGCGCTGCTCGGTGCGAACGGGGCAGGCAAGACGACTGTGCTACGCGCGATCACCGGCCTTCTCGACATCCACGAGGGCGATATCGCCAAAGGGACCGTGACGTACAACGGCACAGAGATCCATCGCAAGGACGCCTCGCAGATCGTGAAGGCCGGTATTGCTCAGGTAATGGAGGGTCGGCGTGTTTTCGCCGAAATGACCGTTGAGGACAATCTCCGCACCGGGGCGATCAGCAACAAGGATTCGGCGAAAGTCAAGGATGCGTACAATCGAGTGCTGGAGATGTTCCCTCTTCTTGCTTCGCGAAGAAAGGACACAGCAGGCTACCTCTCCGGAGGTGAGCAGCAGATGCTCGCCATCGGTCGAGCGATGATGGCGAATCCGTCTCTCCTGATCTTTGACGAGCCCTCTCTCGGCCTCGCACCTATGCTCGTCGCCCAGATTCGAGACACCATTGTTGACATCAACAAGGCAGGCACGAGCGTGTTGCTGATCGAGCAGAACGCCAAGATGGCTCTCTCGATCGCGGAGTACGGCTACATCATGGAGACGGGGAAGGTTGTCATGGACGGCGACTCAAAGAAGCTCCTCGCCGATGAAGATGTCAAGGAATTTTACCTCGGCCTTCACTCCGAGGGTGGTGAGCGCAAGTCCTTCCGTGACGTCAAACATTACAAGCGCAGAAAGCGGTGGTTGTCGTGAGCGCTCCGCTCGTCGAGTTCGAGAACGTCAGCCTGTCGTTCAAGGGCCTCAAAGCGTTGTCGAACATAAATTTCACGGTGAACGAAGATGAGCTATTCGCCATCATCGGCCCGAACGGCGCAGGCAAGACGTCCGCGTTCAACTGCCTCAACGGCGTCTACAAGCCTCAAGAAGGCGACATCAGGTGGCGTGGCAAGTCGATCATCGGCGTGCGCCCCGACCGGATTGCCGAGCTCGGTGTAGCCCGGACGTTTCAGAATATTGAGCTTTTCGCCCACATGACGGTGCTCGAGAACATCATGCTCGGGCGGCATGTACGCACCGAGGTTGGTTGGTTAGCAGGTGGATTCTGGCTCGGCAAGGCCAAGCGAGAAGAGATGGCCAACCGCGCACTCGTCGAGGGCATCATCGACTTGCTCGAGATCCAGGCGTGGCGAATCTATCCCGTTGCGATGCTGCCGTACGGTATCCAGAAACGTGTCGAGCTTGGGCGGGCGCTCGCTATGGAACCCGAGTTGTTGCTGCTCGATGAGCCCGTAGCAGGCATGAATCTCGAAGAGACAGAGGACATGGCGCGGTTCATTCTCGACATCCGTGAGGAATTGGGAATCTCGATGATCCTCGTTGAGCATGACATGGGTCTCGTCATGGACATCGCAGACCGGGTAATGGTGCTCGACTTCGGAGTGGTCATCGCCACCGGTACGCCGGAGGTCGTCCAGAGGGATGAGAACGTGATCAAGGCCTACCTCGGCGAGGAATTGGACATCTAAGCTCGCTGACGCTCTTCGGCATCTCCCCCACTGCGCGGGAGAGAGAAGAACCGTGCATACTCTCTCCCCGCTTGCCGGAGAGATGGCCCGAGGTACAAGGGTCAGAGAGGGATCCTGTGCCTGACACGACGCCGGGGGAGAAGTGAGGCGTCAGCCTCGCAGAGGGGGCAGAACTCTTCGCACTGATCCCGCTAGGTCCACATTGCGTGGCTCCTCGGTTTCTCACCCACCCACCCATCGATCGAGCCAGTTTTTGCGGTGTTCCTCATGGCTAAACTCACCAATCGTGAACCGTTCCTCCGTTCATCGTTTGGCGACTCTTGCCGTCTGGTCAACTCTGTTCCTGATTGCGTTCGGCGCTTTTACGCGGGGGAGCGGAAGTGGGTTCGGCTGCAAGGATCGCTGGCCGCTGTGTGAGGGGGGCCTCCTCGGGGGATGGTTCCCGCGGCTGGAGGCTGAGATGCTCATCGAGTGGACCCACCGGTGGATCGCCCTGCTCGTAGGCGTCGTTGCGATTTTGTTGCTGTATGGCGCGCTCAAAGCCCGCCTCGACCGCCGCTGGGTGGTCGCCCCCGCCGTTGCTGCGGTCGTGGCCATCGGCATCCAAGCGTGGCTCGGCCGGATGGTGGTGAAAGGACATCTTGAACGGGATCTCGTGGCGATCCACCTTTTCGTCTCGATGATCGTTGTAGCGTTGTTCGTGATCGTCGCGGTCACGACGCGCAGGGCCGTCGATGGGCCGCACCTACTCGAGCGGGATTGGTCGAGGCAACTCGGCATCGGCGCCATTTCGGTGCTCTTCGTGCTGATCCTCGGGTCGATCGTCCACAACGTGTATGTGCCTGGATGGCCGTTGGTGGACGGTGCGTGGATCCCCGACTTTGCGGGATTGAATTCGCTGGCCATCCACTGGCTGCACCGTACGGTGAGCGCCGTCGTGCTCCTGTATCTGATTTTTCTCGTGTGGCGCGGGGCGAAGGTCAGGCGTCCTCACGTCGAGGGCTACCTCGTGGTCGGGGCAACAGCGCTATACGCCGCAAACGTCGGTGTCGGGCTGCTGCACGTGGTGACCGAGGTCGAGTCGACTGCGGTGGTGACCCTCCATCTCGGCCTCGCTGCCCTTGTCTGGGCAGCGCTTGTCGCAGCAACCTTCCTGTCGTTCCACGACCCTCGGTAGCTGAGCGAAGCGAGCTCACAGTTCTCAGCTCTCAGCTCTTTTTCACAAACACCGTTCCCGTGAATAGAGCGACTACTCGATCGTCGTCGCGAGACACATCCACCCGGTAGGTCGCAAGGGTTCGGCCTCGGGTCATTTCCACCGCGGTTGCGGTGAGCGTGTCCCCGATTCGGGAGGACGCGGTGATGACGAGATGGGTATCTATCGCGACTGCCGGCTCGTCGTAAGCGTTCGACGCGAGGGAGAAGGCGCAGTCCGCGAGGGAGAACAGGGCGCCTCCGTGGGTCACTGCATGAAAGTTCAGGTGATCCTGTCGCACGACCATGGACACTGCAACCGAGTCCGCGGTGATTCTCCTGAGTGTGAATCCGAGTGCGTCGGCGTACGGGTCCCTGTCGAAAGCCCGCCGAACGATGTCTTCTCGACAGTCTGGTCTCTGGTTTTCGGCTTCTGGCATCTGTGCACGATACAGCGAGGACGGTCAGGTCTCAGATCTCAGGTCTCAGATC
>JASJYA010000177.1 GCA_030125685.1 Actinomycetota bacterium | reverse complement strand
GTCGTCGAGCATCTCACCGAAGAAGACGGAGGAGTCCCTGAGCTCGAGTTCGAACGGGATTCCAGCTTCCTCCATCATCTCCACATACAGCTTGGCGAGTCTCGGGCGTATGTCAGCGCTCGATGTGGTGGAGAACACGGCGACGCACTCACGGCCGGTCTCCGCGACCGCTTCTTGGTACAACGCTTGGGCAATCTTGGGATCGTACTCGTATCGGCGCCAAGCATTCGTCGAGAGGGAGGGCGTGTAGGCCTCGACATACGACTGCATGGCAACCCCGTATCCGGAATAGGCGGACTCGGCGACGGCGTCGCGGTCGATGGCGTGCATCACAGCTCGGCGGAACGCGAGGTTGTCGTTACACGAGTTCGGCGAGATGCCGAGGCGGTCGTCACTGAACTGGAAGTTGATGTGCTCCCATACGGGCCCCTGGAGTACCTCGATGACGGCCCCCTGGTTCTCAAGCCTTTCAAGAGACTTGGTCGTTTCGATCGAGGGCGGCGGTTGGATTACGTCCACCTCGCGTGCCCTGAACGCGCGGACGATTTCACCGGTCTCAGGGATGAACGTGAATTCGACCCGGTCGAGGTAAGGGAGTTGCATGCCTGTGTCAGGATCGGTCTTCCAGTAATTCTCGTTGCGCACGAAGGTGATCTGCTTGTGCTCTTCGAACGTGTCGAGGACGAAGGGGCCACCTGAAGGCCATGTGGTGGTGTTCCAGTCCTCGGCGATGTCGGTGCCCTCGACAGCGTGTTTCGGGATAAGCCACTGGAAGAAAGCTTCATGCAGCATCGTGGCACGCCGCAGCGTCATCGAGAACGTCTTGTCGCCAACCTCGGTCGCGATGATGTCGGCGTCGGTGTAGTCCGACTCGTGCTCGGATTCTTTCTCTATCTCAAGGGCGGTGTCCAAGGTGAACTGGAAGTCGTCCCCGGAGATCGGGACGCCGTCTGACCACACGGCCTCCTCTCGGATGTGATACGTCACGGTCATGGTGCGATTGGGGTTCACGACGACGCCGCCGTTCGCGACGGTTGGGAGCTCCGGGACGACTTCGGGGATGCGTTCGAGGGTGTGCCCATCGATGTCCCACACACCCGTCATCCACGCCTGCGCGATGATCTGAACGATGAAGTTGTCTCCTTGGGGAGCGAAGGGGTTGAGCGTCGGGGGCGCCTGGTCGTCTGCGATGATGGCGATTCCGCCGTAGCCAGGGCCCGAAAGAGCGCGTGTCGTCGTGGTCGTTGAAGTCGTAGGAGGCGGAACCGTCGTTGAGGTGGTCGCCAGAGTCTGGGGCGTCGTGTCGGCGATCTCCGTTCCACCTTCTGCGCACGCCGCCACCACAAGAGCAAGGGCCATACCCCCACCAAGCAGCCGTCTCATGTAGGAATGCTATCAGGCCACAGACCACAGAACTATTGTCGTAGTGGCGTAGTTGTGGCATGCTTATGGCACGGCTCGAGATCGAATTAGCACAACGGTGGATGGGGCGCTGCTTGCCGACGCAAGGCGGCTCCGATCGGAACTGAACGATTCGGCGTTGCTTGACGAAGCCCTGAACGCGCTTCTCTCTCGCAATCGAGCTGCGGAGATCGATGCTTCTTATTCGGCATACGATGATCAGCCGACCGACGAGAAGGATGCTTGGGGTGACCTGGCGTCATTCCACGAAGCAGCGGCAAAGGCGTGACGTCTCTGCCCTTGCGATCCCGAGGCTTCGACGAGCGGTCGTCGCACCCTGCACAACGACCATCAGAGGCCTCGCGAGTGAGGTCGTGCTCGAACCGGGCGTTGATCCGGTGCCTCTGCCCTGCGCCGCGAACCTTGATTCAGTCGAGCCCGTTCCGATCGCGACGCTGACCGATCGCCTCGGTCGTCTCAGCGACGTCCGCATACGCGAAATCTGCGATGCGCTGGCAGTCGCGGTCAACTGCGACCGTTGACCCGATCAATCGCCGCGGATACCTCGTATCTCCGGCATCTGGCATCCGGCATCTGTCTCAAG
>JASJYA010000096.1 GCA_030125685.1 Actinomycetota bacterium | reverse complement strand
GACACGACCGAAGCACCGGGCGGCGACACGACCACGACAGCGGACGGAGGCGGCGCCACCGACACGGTTGCGCCCGATCCCGACTTCGTGGGTGACATCCTCGATGCGGGTGGCTGCGACTATGGCGGTCGCATCAACACCATTGAGGCAGTTGATGAGTTCACGGTCAAATTCACACTCTGTGGTCCACACCCGGCGTTCCTCGCTCAGATCGCTTTCGGCGTATTCGGCATCCAGCCTGCTGAGCATCTTGAGGCCACCGGCGGAGCGCCGCTCGACAATCCGATCGGCACGGGACCGTACAGTCTGAAGGAGTGGGTCAGGGGCGATTCTGTCGTCTACGCCCGCAACGATGACTATTACGGCGTGAAGCCGACGCACAGCATCGCGGTGCTGAAATGGGCGACGGAGAGTTCTGGGCGATTGATCGAACTGCAGAGCGGAAATGCCGACGGCATGACGTTCCCCGGTCCGGAGGACTACGCCACGGTCGAGGCTGACCCGAACCTGACGTTGCTCGACAAGCCGGAACCGAACGTGTTCTACATGGGATTCACGGACACATTTGAGCCGTTCGACAACGTCGAGGTGCGACGGGCGATAGCTCTGGGCATCGACAGGCAACGAATTGTCGACACGTTCTACCCACCGGGGTCTGAGATCGCGACACACTTCACACCGTGTTCTGTTGATAACGGTTGTCAGGGTGACTCGTGGTACGACTTCGATCCGGTAGCTGGGAAACAGCTGCTCGCGGACGCCGGGTTCCCCGATGGATTCGCGACGAAGATCTTCTACCGTGATGTGACTCGCGGTTACCTGCCGACACCCGGCAACGTCGCTGCCGACATTCAGGCACAGCTCAAAGCGAACCTGAACATCGACGCAGACGTCGTCGTCATGGAGTCAGCAGACTTCATCCAGCAGTGTTCAGCTGCAGGCACGTGTGACGGCATCCATCTTCTCGGTTGGACCGGCGACTACCCGCATGTGACGAACTTCCTGGACTTCCACTTCTCTGAAGGGAATCCGCAGTTCGGCGCCGGACATGCCTCGATCTACGATCCGCTCCTGACGGCAAGCCAGCTTGCGTCAGCTACGGAAGCCGCCCCGCTGTACGCAGAGGCGAACAACGCCATCAAGGAGCTCGTTCCTATGGTGCCGATCGCTCACGGTGGCGCTGCATTTGTAGCAGCGGCGAACGTCAAGGGCACGTACGCCCCGCCGTGGGGTCATGTGAACCTCAATCTGTGGGACAACGGCAAGGACACGCTCGTGTTCGTCCAGGGCAATGAGCCGATCTCGTTGTACTGCGCCGATGAGTCAGACGGGGAGTCCCTCCGCGCGTGCGCCCAGGTCATCGAAGCACTGTATTCGTACACGACCACAGGCGAAGTGCAGCCGCAGCTCGCTACGGCCTGTGTGCCGAACGACGAACTCTCTATCTGGACATGCACGCTCCGACAGGGCGTCGTGTTCCACGACGGTTCATCGTTCGACGCTAACGATGTGATTGCATCGTTCACCGCGGGTCTTGACGCGACGAGCGCTCTGCACACTGGCAACACGGGAGCATTCGAGTACTACGACTATCTCTGGAACGGCCTGATCAACGCAGAAGGCTGAACCGGCGACTTACCAGATAGTGGGGGAGGCGCATGCGCCTCCCCCACTATCTACGCTCACTGATGTAGGAATTCATGCTCAGTTTCATTGCCCGCCGAACGTTGCTCGCCATCCCTGTGCTGTTCGGGATCATGGTTGTCGTGTTCCTGCTACTCAGAGCCATTCCCGGAGACCCTTGCACCGCGATGCTCGGTGAACGCGCCACCGAAGCGGCGTGCGACAGATTCAACGCGGCGAACGGGCTTGACGAATCGGTCTTCGTGCAGCTTGTCATCTACATCAAGAACGTCCTCACGTTCAACCTCGGCGAGTCGATACGGTTCTCCCGCCCCGTCACCCAGCTCCTGATCGAGCGACTGCCGCTAACGACCGAACTCGCGCTCTCGGCGCTCATGATCGCCGTCGGCGGCGGCGTACCGCTCGGCATCCTTGCGGCGCGTAGGCACAACACGATCGTGGACACCGGAACCATGGCGTTTGCCAACATCGGCGTGTCAATGCCTGTCTTCTGGCTCGGCCTGATGCTCGCGTATTTCTTTGCGGTAGTCCTCAAGGGCACGCCCTTCGCCCTCCCGCCCGGGGGCAGACTCTCCGCCGGCGTCTTCCCCGTCCCCTATTACGAGGTCTGGGGCTGGAACCTGACCAAAGGCAGCTTCTGGGCAAGATCCAACGAATACATTTCTAACCACTACATCTTCAACACGTTCATCACGGCGCAGTGGAGCATCTTCGGGGATGCGGTTCGCCACATGATTCTGCCTGCGGTCGCCCTCGCGACCATCCCGCTTGCAATCATCGCCAGGATCACACGCAGCTCTCTCCTCGAGGCGATGAGCAAGGACTACATCCGCACGGCGAGGGCCAAGGGCGCCAAGGAGAGCAGGGTTGTTACTCGGCACGCACTGCGGAACTCGCTGCTCTCCGTTGTTACGATCATTGGCCTCCAGCTCGGGCTGCTCCTCGGTGGCGCCGTGCTCACAGAGACCGTTTTCAGGCTTGCCGGTGTCGGCACCGCCCTGTTCGATGCGATCACGGGAAGGGACTATCCCGTGGTCCAGGGCTTCACGGTCGTGATCGCCGCCGGGTATGTGGTCGTGAACCTGTTCGTTGACCTGTCATACGGCTATCTCGATCCCAGAATCAGGCAGAAGTGAAACCGTGAGCAAGAAGAAGACCATAGAAATCCTCGAAGCGTCGGCACGCGAGGCCACCCTGTTGACAGAGAGTCCGATCAGCCAGTGGGCGCTCACCCTCAAACGATTCCGAGGCAGGCGGTCGGGAATGATCGGCCTCGGCATAGTCATGTTCCTCGTCCTCACAGCGATCTTCGCTCCGCTCATTTCTCCTTACCCCCCAAACGAGGTCCTCATCGGAAAGGAGGACGTGAGTCCACGCGAAAAGCCGTGTGTGCACGTTCTCGGCTGCGATGCTGAGAATCCGCAGCACATTCTGGGAACCGATGCCAACGTGCGCGACGAGTTCTCAAGGATCGTCTTCGGGTCGCGCGTTAGCCTCACCCTCGGGTTTTTCACAGTGACGATCGCCCTCCTGACCGGCAGCTTCCTCGGAGCGGTCGCCGGATATATCGGAGGCTGGCTAGACAACATCATCATGAGGATCATGGACGTGGTCCTGGGATTCCCGTCCCTGCTCCTCGCGATTGCGATCGTATCTGTGCTCGGACCCGGCCTGAGAAACGCCCTCATCGCGATTGCGATCGTTGCAATACCTTCCTACGCGCGGATCATGAGGGCGCAGGTACTCTCGATCAAGGAGACGGATTACGTCGCAGCGTCAATCGCTCTTGGTGCAACGCCCCGACAAATTCTCCTCCGACGCGTCGTCCCGAATGCTCTGACCCCCCTCGTGGTTCTCGCCACACTCGGCGTTGCCACCGCGATCCTCGAGGCTGCCGGCCTGTCCTTCCTCGGACTCGGCGCCCAGCCGCCGCTCGCAGAGTGGGGATCCATGTTGGCGAACGAACGCAACAACGTTTTCACTTCCCCGCACCTCGTGTTCTTTCCCGGCCTCGCGATCATGATCACCGTCCTGGGCTTCAACCTCATGGGAGACGGACTTCGTGACGCCCTCGACCCATCACTGAATAAATGATCGTGCCTGAACTCCAAGAGGACGCAGTCGTTCCAGAACCACCGGCGACCCAGCCACGCCACTCCGGTGATGTCCTCCTTGAGATCAAGGGGCTGAAGACTCACTTCGACACGAGAGACGGAGTCGTCAAAGCGGTGGACGGAGTCGACCTGTACGTGAACAGAGGAGAGGTGCTCGGCGTCGTCGGCGAGTCCGGCTGCGGCAAGTCTGTCATGTCGCTGTCGATCATGGACCTGGTGCCGAAGCCGGGGGAGATCGTTGCAGGCGAAATCACTTTCGACGGCCGAAACCTCGCTGACATGACTGCAAAGGAGGTTCGCGCGCTCCGTGGCGAGCACATATCGATGATCTTCCAACAGCCCGGGTCCGCCCTCAATCCTGTGCACAGGGCCGGTCTCCAGATCAGGGAGGTCTTCGAGCTTCACAGAGACTGGTCAAGGAACGTTGAACGAGAAAAGGCAATCGAAAGTCTCGAACGAGTCGGTATCCCCGACCCTCCGGCTAGAGCGAAGGCTTATCCGCATGAACTCTCCGGCGGAATGGCTCAGCGAGTCATGATCGCAATGGCTCTCTCATGTGAGCCGGAGCTCCTCATTGCAGATGAACCAACCACAGCGCTTGACGTGACGATCCAGGCGCAGATACTCGATCTCATCAGGGACCTCCAAAAAAAGTCGAATACGGCCGTCATCCTGATCACCCACGACCTGGGGGTCATCGCCGAGATGGCCGATCGGGTTGCAGTAATGTACGCAGGCGAGATCGTTGAGGAAACGGACGTCAGCACCCTGTTCAACGAGCCGCAGCACCCCTACACCCAGGGTTTGCTGGCTTCGATACCGATACTCGGCGCGCCAAAAGACGAACTCGAGACGATCCCTGGCGTCGTTCCGTCACTTATAGATCTGCCGAAGGGCTGCCGGTTCGCCGCGAGGTGTGTCGCACGCGTCGAGAACAACCTCAGCATCTGCTTAGAGCAGGCGCCTCAGCTTCTGCCTGTCGCTCCCGGCCACCACGTGCGGTGCTGGCTCAGGAATCCGGAGGCCGACGTTGACTGAACCGCTCGTAATCATCGAGGATCTGGTCATGCAGTTCCCTGTCCGTGGTGGTGTGCTCCAGCGCGAGGTCGCAACCGTGAACGCCGTAGCGGGTGTCGACCTGACCATCAACCGCGGAGAGACGGTCGGTTTGGTTGGTGAGTCAGGATGCGGTAAGACGACGCTTGGTCGCATGCTCGTCCGCCTCCTCGAACCGACTTCCGGCAAAATCATATTCGCGGGCACGGATATCACACATCTCAAAGGGCGCGAGCTGAAGCCTTTCCGCAGGCGTGCTCAGATCGTGTTCCAGGATCCATACTCCTCCCTCGACCCCCGTGCACAAGTCGGCAACTCGATATCGGAAGGTCTCCGGCTTCATGGAGTGAATGACGCCGACGAGCGCCGCCAACGGGTGATCGAGATGCTCGAACTTGTCGGTCTTGAAGGGAGCCACGCCAGCCGGTACCCCCACGAGTTCTCCGGTGGTCAGCGTCAACGTATCGGGCTTGCACGCGCACTCATCTTGAAACCAGACTTCATCGTTGCAGATGAGCCCGTGTCCGCATTGGACGTATCCGTTCAGGCTCAGGTCCTGAATCTGCTCAAGGAATTGCAGTCAGAACTTGAGCTCACGCTCTTGTTCGTCGCTCACAACCTTGCAGTCGTCGAGCACGTGAGTGACAAGGTCGCGGTGATGTACCTCGGCCAGATCGTTGAGATCACCAAGCGGGAGAACTTGTACTCAGATCCACTCCATCCGTACACCGAGGCTCTGTTATCCGCAATACCCATCCCCGACCCGGACAGGCCGCGGCATCGCACCATTCTCCAGGGCGAGGTTCCCTCCCCGATCAATCCGCCTTCCGGCTGCTACTTCCATCCCCGCTGTCCAATCGCGCAGACAGGTATCTGCGACACAGAGAGGCCCGAGCTGCTTCCGGCGGAGCATGACGAGAGCCATCTTGCCGCCTGTCATCTCCGTACAGGTAGGCACCGGAACCTCGACCCTCGAAACTTCGCACCAATCGAACCCGCCACAGAGGATTAGAACTCCGGGTGGCCGACGCCACCGGTACAGTGAGCACCGGGCTCAGGCGCAGATGAGGCGCCCGAGAACTCGTTCACGAACTGCTCAAGTCGCAGGTCCGTCGGATCATCGAGTTCAAGCTGAGTCGCCCATGCCGTCACGATGATCGGTGCGCTCTGACCAGCAACCGGCGATACAAGAACCTTCTCGGTTCGCTTCACGAACCGGCGGAGCGACTGTACGTCCTCACCGGAGAGACTTGGGTCGTACGTGATCCACACGGCGCCGTGCTCAAGGGAGTGGACGGCATTCTCCGATCGAATCTCCTCAGCGTAGAACCCGCAGTTCTGCCAGATCGCATCGTGTGCGCCTCCCGCGGGAACCTCTCCCTCAGCGTGGATATCTCCGTCGACATGCAGCGGGTCACCAACCGCGACCGTCTGGGTCCCGTCCGGCACTCCCCGAATCTCAGGTTGGGAGAACCACACGATGGCGGACAATCCTCCGACGATAACGATGCCTGCGATCCACACCAGCCTTTTCGCCCAGGGCGATTCAACGGATGCGGCCGACCTCGTGGAGGTATTGCGTGCTCTGGGCTTGTTACTCATCTGTACCTCTCAACGCTCCGAACGTGATAAACCCGCGATCCAGTCGGCATGACCGCGAGAGAACCCCGATACTACGAGTTACTCCTCGTAGTGTCGGGGTTCCGTCAGAGTCTCGGCTCTCTTCGATCCGGGTCAGGCGCCGAAGGCGATGTCGGTTGTCATGCCGGCCTCATAGTGGCCGGGGATCAGGCAGACGATCGCTGTGTAATCGTGGTCGTTCTCCGGGAACGTGAACACGAGTGTGCCCGTTTCACCAGCCGCGAGCACGAGAACGACGTCCTCAGCCCCGGCCTCATGAGCGGCCTCGTCATCGTCAT
>JASJYA010000025.1 GCA_030125685.1 Actinomycetota bacterium | reverse complement strand
CCCCTCTCTGACCCTCGTACCTCGGGCCATCTCTCCCCGGCAAGCGGGGAGAGAGACTTACAGGATCTGGCTGAGGAAAAGCTTTGTGCGGTCGTGCTGCGGGTTCGTGAAGAAGTGCTCAGGAGTACCTTCCTCGACAACCAGCCCATAATCGAAGAACAACACACGGTCAGCGACCGAGCGAGCAAACCCCATCTCGTGGGTAACGACGATCATCGTCATGCCGGACG
The DNA here is from genome assembly GCA_030125685.1 of Actinomycetota bacterium. Classification (GTDB taxonomy): domain Bacteria; phylum Actinomycetota; class Acidimicrobiia; order Spongiisociales; family UBA5794; genus B3-G11. The sequence continues at coordinate 20,523 of JASJYA010000025.1, read as the reverse complement.
CGGCGAGCTCCATCATCACGTCGAGTACTTCCTTGATCATCTCAGGGTCAAGGGCCGATGTCACCTCGTCAAAGAGCATGATCTTCGGCTTCATCGCGAGCGAGCGAGCAATCGCCACCCGCTGCTGCTGACCGCCGGAGAGCTGACCGGGATACTTCTCCGCCTGCTCCGGGATGCCGACCCTCTCGAGGAGCGCCATGGCGAATTCCTCGGCCTCGACCTTGGGCTCTCTCCTGACCCACTGAGGAGCGAGCGTGATGTTGTCGAGGACTGTGAGATGGGGGAAAAGGTTGAACTGTTGGAACACCATCCCGACCTCGGAGCGAATCTTTTCGATGTTCTTGACATCGTTGGTCAGCTCGATCCCATCGATGATGATCGTACCCTCCTGGTGGGCTTCGAGCCGGTTGATACACCGGATGTAGGTCGATTTCCCCGACCCCGAAGGGCCGATGATTACGACCACCTCGCGTTCACGCACCGTCGCGGTTATACCTTTGAGCGCCTGGAAATCGCCGAACCACTTCTTGACGCCCTCAGTGATGATGATCGGATCCCCGAGTGTCGCTCGTGTTCTCTCTTCGTTTTCCATATCGACTCCTTTTATTAATCCTTTGACCTAACGCTCGCCCACTCCGAGCTTCTTCTCAATGCGAAGGCTGACACGTGAGAACACGAACGTGAACATCCAGTAGACCAAAGCAGCAAACATCAAAGTCTCCTTGACGGAACCGATGAAGTTGAATGGCTGGCTCTGCGCCGGAATGACCGCACGCGCTATGTGGAGGAAATCGAACAGTCCGATAATAGTCACGAGCGATGTGTCCTTGAACGTGGCGATGACTTGGCCCACCAGAGCCGGAAGAACGGCACGGAGCGCCTGAGGCAGGGTTATGAAGACGGTCTCTTGCAGCTTGGACAGGCTGAGCGCCTTCGCCGCCTCTTTCTGTCCTACAGGAACCGACTGCAGACCACCCCTCACGTTCTCTGCGAGATAGGCAGCGTTGAAGAGCGCCATGGCGGCAATCGCACGCACGACTCCACCGATGTGGATGCCCGCCGGCAGGGCTACCGGCAGCATCAGGATCGCAATCAACAACCATGTGATGAGTGGTACGCCACGTATCACCTCGATGTAGGCAGTGGACAGCAGCCTGAAGATCGGCATCGTAGATGTTCGACCGAGTGCAAGAATCAACCCCAGCGGTAACGACAGCACGACTGCACCGAACGCGATGATGATTGTGAGTCCCAGGCCGCCGAAGAAGAATGCTACAGGTACGTCGATGCCGGATACCGTCGAGATGGTGAACGTGAAGAACGTAAGGAGAGACGCCACGATCAGCCATCCGGTGATGAGTCCTTTCGAACCTTCGCCGCCGAATGTTGGGCCTGCGAGAGCGAACAGCGCGAGAGCCAGCATGAAGAGGCGAATAATGAAGGGCATAGGGAACAGGAAGGTCACAAACGCTGCGACGAGCAGCACTCCTCCGACCACACGCGCAGCCTCCCCTGACCCGGGGCGCGCGACGAACCATAAAACGGCTGTGCCGAAGACTCCGAAGATGACGAGAGCAGGCAAGTGCACACTGAGACCCTTGTCGAGGTCCCACACTGGATTGCGCAGCAGGACGAGGACGAGCACGGGGAAACTGAGCACCCACAAAATTGTGAAGACTTTCTTCAACGTGCCCGATTCGCCGCGGCTGGCAATGAACCGGAACAACATGTAAGAGATCGCCCCAACGGCGGCAATAATCGTCCATGGCAGTGTTGTGCTCTCCGCAATGGGCCTGAGCACCTGGATCTGGTTGCCGCGAATCGCTGCCGCTGCTGCGCTGTCCGTTACGATTTGGCCATCAATGATCTTGGCCGGCACCGGGATTTCTATCGTCCATATCAGGCCGAGCACGATCACTATGAGAATTCCCACTATCCCCATAATCGGAATGGTGGGATCCTTCGCCCTCTCGCCCGTGAACGCCCGCAGGGCATAGCCGGCAGCGATCATCGCGGCTCCAAGGGCGATCCAAGCGATCTGAGGGTTCTTCGACACCGGTGCGAGGACGCCTCCGAGAATGAAGACGGCGCCCATACCCATGAGTACTCGACCAACCGCGCGAGGCTCCGCCATTCCACCAATCTTCCATACGCCGAATGAAGCCGCCAACAGGAACACCACGATTCCGAGGGTGAGCCATACGCGCCACAATTGGTCCGCGGGGTAGGCGTGCACCATGAGCAGCTTCATGTTGAACGTCACAGCGTCCCAACGACGCGTTGGATCCATGACGAAGGTGAGGAGCCCCTTGTACGCGAAAATAGATAGTGCGATCGCCGCAACACTCAAGACGCCGCTGAACGGCGTTGCGAACAGGTTATGTCGTAACCAGAGGGCAGGCCCTTTGGGCGGTGGCTCTGGGGCGAACTCGAGATCCGGCACCGTGGCTACATCTGACATATCAATGCTCCACCAGCATCATCTTGCGGTTGTAGTAGTTCACGATCGAGGAGATCGTCAAGCTCATCGTCAGGAAGAACGCCATCCACACCACCACGACAGGCAGCGACTGACCGGTCTGGTTCAATAAGGTGAATCCGACGGCGACGATATCGGCATAAGCGACGGCGAGGCCAAGCGAGGTGTTCTTTGCGAGGTTCAAGTACTGGTTTCCGAGCGGCGGGAGAATGATCCTGAATGCCTGAGGAAGGACGACCAGGCGCAGAAGCTGACCCTGTGTGAACCCGACAGCCTTTGCCGCCTCGGTCTGTCCGTTCGGTACCGCAAGGACTCCCCCGCGGACGACCTCGGCGATGAACGCTGCCGTGTACACAGTCACGCCGAACCCGATTGCGAAGAACGGGATCGTGATGACCATCCCCGTCGTGCCGAACTGTGGGATCTTGGCTGTGCCCCGCAGAATCACCTCAGGCCTTTCGAATACCAAAGGGCCGGCGGATCTGGCGCCCGCGACCGCCTGATCCGCAATATTGGGCGAGAACGAATTGCCCAACCACGAGAAGAAGTTCGAGATACCTTTGAGAACGAGATCTGCGAGCGCGAGCGTGTCGCCTGCGACGGTCTGGATCGTGACTCCCGCGACGACGAATGCTCCGGCGGCAACGAGAAGCCCCGCGGCACCGGCGAAGATGACGCGGAACCAGTCGTCATCAGTCATCTTCCCAAAACCTGCCGGCGTTCTCCTCGCCTCGAAGAAATTCCGTATCCACATGCCGGCCGCTGCGACAGCGACTATAGCGATCGTCGCAGGTATGACAACAGCCGGTATCCGCAGGATGATGTCAGAAAAGGCGTTCAAGACCGGTGCCACGAATCCGAGGACAGGCCAAGCGAACCAGCCGATGACCGCGAATGCAAGAATTGTCAGCAGCATCCACCGTCCGCCATGGCCAGGCTGACCCGTCTCCTCCTGGCGTGTCATCCTCCTCCTCGACACATGGCGCCCGATGAGCACCCCGACGACCGCGAACACAAGCCACGGCCAGAACCCGCCCCCAGGAAAGATCCACGAAAGACCGAAACCGCGGCTCGAAGCCTTGAACCAATAGACGTCCACATCAGCGGCGGTGAGGTCAGCGAGACCCTTCCCAAGGGCCGCCCAGAAGAAGATCTGGACGAGGAGGGGAATATTGCGAATGGTCTCGATGTAGACGGTAGCGATCTTGTTGACGATCCAGTTGCTCGAGAGACGAGCAACACCAATCGTGGTACCAAGAATCGTCGCGATGACGATGCCCGAGATCGCGATACGCAACGTGTTGACGATGCCAACCACGAGTGCTCTGGCGCCGCTGTCAGGGAGAATGTCGATCCCCTCTCTGATCTGAACGCCGGTCGGGTCGGAGAGCCACTTCCAACCGAAAGAGATATCGGACCGTTCGAAGTTGTCGAACGCCGTCGAAGCGAGCGTCGCGAACAGAGCGACCACCGCGAGTAGCACAACAATCTGCGCGGTCCACTTCAGGACGGTGGCATTCCGCCACAGTGGTGTCTTCTGATGCTCGCGTACCCGTACGGTCACGCCACAGCCTTCCCACGCGGCCTAGCTACAGGGGGCGAGGCCGCGCATTGCTTGGCGGCACCCTAGACGTGATACGAGTCTCTTGGTCGGTAAACCAACAACAATTCTTCGACGGCGCGCACGACCGAGGCACAGGCCGCCACCGCGCGACAGGGAGAGAAGAAAGAAGAAGGGGCCGCCCAATGGGCGGCCCCTTGCTTCACTTGGTTGATTTGGTTTCTATCGAGCCGGCGGTGCGTAAATCAGGCCACCGTCGAACCACTGCTCATTGAAGCTGCCGACACGGAGCAGACCGAGAGGAGTTGTGAGGTTCTTCTCGAAAATCTCCCCGTAGTTGCCGACCTGCTTGATCACCTGCAGGAACGCGTCAGCGCTCAGGCCCATCGCAGTCTGAATCTCACCTTGGCCGCCGAAGAGGCGAGTGAGCTCAGGCGTATTGTCCATCGTGTCGTCGACGTTTCCTGACGTGACGCCATTCTCGTCCGCGATGAACGTAGCGAACACCGTCCAGTTGACGATATCGAACCACGCGTCATCACCCTGACGGACGACAGGACCGAGTGGCTCCTTCGAGATCGGGGCCGTCGGGAAAATGATCCACGAATCGGCAGCCGCGTTCCCACTCTGCGCCTGTGCAGAACGGAACCCGAAGAGGCCCGAACCATCCGTCGTATAGACGTCGCACGTACCGGCCAAGAAGGATTCCTGGGTCTCGGCCGTCGTGTCGTACGTCTCGAGTGTGATGGTGATGCCACTGACTTGGGCACCCTCAGTGATGTTCTTCTCTGTCGTCGTACCTGCGTTCACGCAGACCGTCGCACCGTCGATGTCGGCGATGCCGCTGTCCGGAGTGAGGTTCGGGAAAGCGTCTGTGCTCGCCAGAATCTGCTGACCGTCGTAGTACGTCGTTGTGGCGAACTGCACACCGATGTCCCCGTCACGGCTCTGAGTCCATGTCGAGTTACGGATCAGCACGTCGATCTCACCGTTCTTGAGAGCTTCGAAGCGCTCAGCGGCGGTCAATGCGCGGAACTCCACGGCGGATGCGTCACCGAGCACAGCCGCTGCAACAGCGCGGCAGTAGTCAGCGTCGAAACCGGTCGTGGTGCCGTCCGCTTGGGTTTCAGAGAACCCGATGGCTGATCCGCTCACACCACAGATCAGTTTGCCGCGTGCCTGCACTAATGCAAGCGTGCTATCGCCTGTCTCCTGGCCGGGAGGCGTCGTTTCAGGACCCTCAGTCGTAGTAGTCTCCGCGCCGTTGCCTCCGCCGCAAGCCGCGGCTACGAGTGCGAGAACGGCAAAGAGCACAGCAAGTCTCTTAAGCATGCTGATACTTCTCCTCATAATTGCTTGTTGGAAATCACACGGCAAATTGTCTCGCCGCTCTCGATTCTGGAATCGAGTGACTGCAACCTAGTCACATCGAGGCGGTATTGGCAACCGATGCGCTGAAATTCCTCGACTGCAGCCCTCGATGTAGACTCCGATTCGACACGGCGATCTGGAGGAAACAATGCCGGCGTCAATAATTCTCGGCGCGCAGTGGGGCGACGAGGGCAAAGGAAAGATCACAGACCTGCTGTCCGAGAGGGCGGACATCGTTGTTCGATACCAGGGTGGGAATAACGCCGGGCACACGATTGTCACCGCTGACCAGAAGTTCGCGTTGAGCCTCATTCCCTCAGGCGTCCTCTACCCGACGGTCACCCCGGTCATTGGAAACGGCGTCGTCGTAGACCCGCAGTGGTTCTTCACCGAGATGCAGACTCTCACCAGCAAAGGCATCGATCCCTCAAGAGTGAAGATCTCCCACAACGCGCACCTCATCATGCCCTACCACCGCAAACTCGACGCCGTGATCGAGAGGTATCTCGGCAAGTCGATGATCGGGACGACCAAGCGCGGGATCGGACCTGCGTATACGGACAAGTTCTCCCGGTCCGGCATCAGGGTTCAGGATCTCTTCGACGAGAAGATCTTCCGAGAGAAGCTTGCGACAGTTCTGAAGCACAAGAACAAACTGCTCGTGAAGGTCTACAACCAGCTCCCCCTCGACTTCGATGAGATCGCTGACGAATATCTCGACTACGCAGAACGGCTCGCACCTTATGTTGCTGACACCTCCCTCCTCGTCTGGGAAGGGCTCAACGAGGGAAAGAACGTGTTGTTTGAAGGTGGTCAGGGAACACTTCTCGACATCGACCACGGGACGTATCCCTTCGTCACCTCATCGAACCCGACTGCGGGCGGCGCTCCTGTCGGGATCGGCATCGGGCCGACGATGATCGACAACGTGATCGGAGTGGCGAAGGCCTACATCTCGCGAGTCGGAACCGGCCCTTTCCCCACCGAGCAACTCAACGACATCGGAGATCGCTTAATCGAGATAGGGGGCGAGTACGGGGTGGTCACAGGCAGGCGCCGTCGCTGCGGGTGGCTCGACGCTGTCGCCCTCAGGTACGCGACACGGGTGAACGGACTTACAGAGATCGCCCTCACCAAGCTGGACGTGCTCTCCAACTTCGAGGTGATCAAGATCGCGACCGCGTACGAGGCGGAGGGCGAGACATTCACCGAGATGCCGCTCCAGCAACGCGTCCTCTACCACTGCGAACCGGTCTACGAGGAACACGAGGGCTGGAGCGAGGACATCACCTCGGTGACGAACTACGCGGATCTTCCCGCACTCGCTCGGAAGTACGTTGAACGCATCGAGGAGCTCGCCGGAGTACCTATCAAGACGGTCTCTGTAGGACCGCGCCGAGACGCAACGCTGACAAAGGCCTGAGAGACGTGCGCGTCCTTCTCATCGGCGGAGGCGGCAGGGAGCACGCGCTGGGATGGAAGCTCGCCCAAAGCTCACTGCTCGAGACGCTCATCTCTTGTCAGGGAAACCCTGGCCTCGCCGAGCTTGGAGACGTCGTGCTTGACGTCGACCCGACCGATCCCGAAGCGATCGTCGAGCTTTGCGCCGAGCGCAACATCGACCTCGTGGTCGTCGGACCCGAGGCGCCGCTCGCCGCAGGTATCGCTGATGCTCTCATGGACGCGGAGACACCCGTCTTCGGCCCGACGCGATCCGGCGCCAGACTCGAATCATCGAAGTCCTTCGCGAAAGAAGTCATGGCCGGCGCCGGTGTGCCGACGGCGGCGTCGGCCACGTTCAGTGATCGCGAATCCGCTGTCCTCCATCTCAAGGATTCGCCGGGTCCGTACGTCGTCAAGGCGGACGGACTCGCGGCGGGCAAGGGTGTGCTCGTCACTGATTCGATCAAAGACGCTATCGGCTGGGTGAATGACTGTCTCGGAGGCAAGTTCGGGGAGGCAGGTTCCTCCGTCCTCATCGAGGACTACCTCGATGGGCCGGAACTATCGATCTTCTACATATGCGCCGATCGAGAGGCTATCCCCCTCCAGCCTGCGCGCGACTACAAGCGGCTGTTCGACGGAGACAAGGGACCGAACACAGGCGGGATGGGATCCTTCTCCCCTGTAGAAAACCTCGACGCGGACCTTGTCGACTGGACGACGCTCAACGTCGTCCTGCCGACCCTCGCCGAATTGGCGTCAAGAGATGTCGATTACACCGGGTTCCTCTACGTCGGCCTCATACTCACGAACGATGGACCGAGAGTGCTCGAATTCAACTGCCGTCTCGGGGACCCTGAAACGGAGGTACTCATGCCGCTCATCACATCTGACCTCCTCGTGGTGCTGCACGCCGCGGCGACGGTGGGCATCGGTGACCACAGCGTCACGTGGTCTGACCAGGCCGCCGTTGACGTTGTTCTTGCTGCTCCCGGCTACCCGGAGTCGCCGGAGACAGGGCTCGCTATCTCGGGCCTCGAACCTTTCTCCGACGCGCTCGTCTTCCACTCTGGCACCCGCGAGACCGATGACGGCCTCGTTACGGCAGGCGGTCGGGTCCTCAACGTGGTCGGCCTCGGGAGGAGCGTGGGCGAGGCTCGGGAGCGGTCGTATGATGCGGCTCGGCGGATCGATTTCGCAGGGAAGCAGTTCCGCAGCGATATCGCTGCGGACACGGCTGGAGGCGTCGGATGATCGAGCGTTACTCAACCCCAGAGATGACGGCTATATGGTCCCAGGAGCGGAAACTCTCCCTGTGGAGAGAGGTGGAGATCCTCGCCGTCGAAGCTTGGGCCAAGCTCGGTGTCGCCCCGCTTGAGGCGGCGGCGTCCGCTAGGCGGACACCTGAGGTCGACCCGGTCGCGTGGAAGGAGCGCGAGAAGATCACGAACCACGACGTCGCCGCCTTTGTCGATCTCCTCGCTGAGTCCGTCGGAGACGGGGGCGAGTGGATCCACTACGGCCTGACTTCCTCCGACGTACTCGACACAACCATGGGAGCAATGCTGAAGGAATCGGGCGAGCTGCTGCTCGACTCCATGGCCCATCTCTTCGAGGTCGTCAAGGCGAGAGCGTTCGAGCACAGAGATACGGTAATGATCGGTCGGACTCACGGCATGTGGGCGGAGCCGACGTCCTTCGGGCTGAAGCTCGCAAATTGGGCATTCGAGGTCGAACGCGATCATCGACGCCTCACTGAAGCGGTCAGCGGAGTGTCGTTCGGGAAAATCTCCGGGGCCGTAGGCACCTACGCGCACACGCCACCCGCCGTCGAAGCATTTGTCTGTGGCGCCCTCGGGCTCAGTATCGAGCCCGCTTCGACACAGGTGATCCCGAGGGACCGCCACGCGCACTTCCTATCGGTCATCGCTCTCATCGGATCGTCGATCGAACGGTTTGCAACTGAGATCAGGCTTCTCCAGCGCTCCGAAGTTGCGGAGGCGCGCGAGCTTTTCGAGGCGGGGCAGAAAGGTTCCTCGGCCATGCCTCACAAGAGGAATCCGATCGCGTCCGAGAACCTCACCGGTGTGTCTCGTCTGCTGCGCGGATACGCCTCGTCCGGTCTGGAGAATGTCGCCTTGTGGCACGAGCGGGACATCTCGCACTCGGCGGTTGAGAGGGTGGCACTTCCGGACGCGACGATCCTCCTGCACTACGCGCTTGGGCGCATGGCGCGGCTCGTCGAGCATCTGGTGGTGGACGAAGAGAGGATGGCAGCCAACCTGGAAGCTACCAACGGACTCGTCTACTCCCAGGCCGTGCTTCTAGGTCTCATCGACTCCGGGCTTGCTCGTGACGAGGCGTACCGCATCGTGCAACGAAACGCCATAAAGACGATGGACGGGACCGGAACCCTTCACGAGAACCTCGCCGAAGACAACGATGTCCTTCTCGACGAAGACACCCTCACGGCGTGTTTCACCCCCGAACGAGCCCTGTGCAACGCAGCCATCGTGTTCGAACGACTCGAAGCAACCAGCCCAGATCTCGTGAGCGGCGTATCGGCACGCGACGACATGCCCGAGGACGAAGCGATGGCGCTCGCTATCGAGGCGCAGGAATCGGCACGCCGAACCAGGCCGTGAGAGCTGAGAACAGAGAACAGGAAGCAGCTATCAGCCAGAGATGGACATTCGTTGCTGGCTGAAGGCTGAAAGCTGACACCTGTCTCAAGGCTGATTCTGCATGTGGAGGGCAAGCGCGCCTATGCGCTCGTCGAGGAAGTCGCGCACCTGGCCCGTGACGTCGTTGTCGTCGAGCGCCCTCCCGAAACATGTGAGCCAGGTATCGACCTCGTCTGCACCGATCTCGAACGGGAGATGGCGCATCCGCATGGCCGGATGTCCCCGCTCAGGAGAATACAGCGCAGGCCCACCGGACCACTCGACAAGGTACCAGTACAACTTGTCGCGCGACGCTGAGTCGTCCTTCGGCAACATCGCGCGGAGAGTCGACGCCTCGGCGTCGATGATGTCGTAGAACCGGTCGACAATCGACCGCAACTTCCCCTCCCCGCCAACTGCCTCGAATGGAGTATCGAAAGGGCCCCAAGGATGGTTTGCACGCGTCATGGACGGGAGAGTACAGAGAGCTGAGATCTGAGATCTGAGAGCTGAGAGCTACCCTGCTCTGCATGGAACACGTTGGGTCGGGCAAGGTACGGGAGATCTTTCGGGTCGACGACGAGCTCCTCCTCATCGTCGCGTCCGACCGAATCTCGGCATTCGATGTGGTACTCAGTGACGACATTCCCCACAAGGGCCATGTGCTCACCGGCCTGTCGAACCACTGGTTCGACACCCTCGACGAACCGAACCACCTCATCTCGATCGATGCATCGACGATGGAGTTCCTCACTCCCGAGCAGAAGCGCGAGTACGCAGGCCGAGCAATGCTCGTCCACGCAGCGACGGTCATCCCCCTCGAGTGCGTCGTCAGGGGTTATCTGTACGGCTCGTCGTGGAAGGAGTACGCCGCGGGTGGTGGACCCACCACCGAACACCTGCCCCATGGGCTCGACATTGCAAGCAAGCTCCCAGAACCGATCTTCACGCCCGCGACCAAAGCCGAGAGCGGCCACGACGAAAACCTCACCGAAGCGGGGGCGAGAGCCCTCGTCGGAGATGACCTGTTCGATGAGCTGCGCACAACGTCGATCGACATCTACCTCAAGGGCGCCGAGTATGCGGCCGAACGGGGAATCATCCTCGCAGACACGAAGTTCGAATTCGGCTGGATACACGCCGAGATCATCCTCATCGACGAAGTCCTCACTCCTGACTCGTCTCGCTTCTGGCCCGCAGACGCCTGGGCGCCCGGGGCGGTGATGCCGTCATTCGACAAACAGCCGATCCGCGACTGGCTCGAAAGCCAGGAGGAGTGGGACAAAACATCCCCCGCGCCGATACTGCCCAGAGACGTCATCCAGCAGACATCGGACCGCTACGTCGAGGTCTTCGAGAGGCTCACAGGAACTTTGTTCGCGCAATATTGTGCGAAGATGGGGGCATCCTGACGTACTCGTTCATCGTGTCGATAGCCCGAAAGACCGGCCTCTCCGATCCGGAAGGCGCGACCACTCACAAGGCGCTCACAGACCTCGGCTTCACCGGGGTGTCTATGGTTGCATTCGGCAGGACGATCTCAATCGACGTTGAGGCGATGTCCCAGGATGAGGCCCGATCACAGGTCGAGGCGATGTGCGCGAAGCTCCTTGCGAACCCCGTGATGGAGACCTACCACATCGAACCGGCATCGTGACGATCGCGGTTGTCGTGTTCCCCGGAACCAACTGCGAGCACGACATCGTCCACGCCCTCGAACTCGCAGGCGCAGACACAGAGATGGTGTGGCATCGTGACACGGACCTGAGAGGTGCAGACGGAATCGTCCTCCCGGGGGGATTCGCCCATGGCGACTATCTCCGCACGGGCGCCATTGCTCGCTTCTCCCCGATTATGGACGACGTCGTGACTCTCGCCACCGAGGGAACGCCGACGATCGGCATCTGCAACGGCTTCCAAATACTCTGTGAAGCCGGCCTCCTCCCGGGCGGCCTCGTCGCGAACCGTGATCTCAAGTTCATCTGTGAGCCGGTGCACATCCGTGTTGAATCGACAGACAGCGTCCTCACGAGAGCGGCCGAAGTCGGCCAGGTACTGCGGATACCCCTCAACTCGTATGAAGGAAACTACGTCGCGGACAACATCCAACGGATCGAAGCCGAAGGAGATGTGATTCTCCGGTATTCCGGCTCCGGCGGGGAGGTAGACGACGGAACGAATCCGAACGGCTCAACCAACTCGATCGCCGGGATCACGAACGCAGCCCGCAACGTGGCCGGCTTCATGCCGCACCCCGAACGGGCATCGGAGGCGATCCTCGGCTCGACGGATGGAATGGTGCTCATCGAGAGCTTCCTCGCATCGGCCGAACTGGCGCGCGCGTGACGACCGTCGATGCGCCTGACCGCCTGCCTGACCACAGAAAGCTAGGGATGACAGACGACGAGTACCAGGGAGTCATCAACATTCTCGGGCGCGAGCCGCTCGCTGCCGAGCTCGCCATGTACTCAGTGATGTGGTCCGAGCACTGCTCGTACAAGTCGTCCCGGACACACCTCGGGCGATTCAAGAGCGACCAGCCGTGGGTCGTTGTGGGACCGGGTGAGAACGCGGGAGTGGTCGACCTGGGAGACGGTTGGCTCGCAGCCCTCCGAATAGAGAGCCACAACCACCCTTCGTTCGTAGAGCCGTACCAGGGAGCAGCGACGGGAGTCGGGGGCATCCTCAGAGATATCTTCACGATGGGCGCAAGGCCGATCGCCCTTTGGAATGCGCTCAGATTCGGACCGCTTGACGAACCCCGAAACCGATACCTCTTCGAAGGGGTTGTGTCAGGCATCGCCGGGTACGGCAACGCTGTCGGGGTTCCGACACTCGGCGGGGAAGTCGAATTTGCGGACCGCTTCTCGAAGAACCCGCTCGTGAATGTGATGGCGCTCGGCATCCTCAAGCGAGATCAGTTGGTGCTCTCCGCTGCTTCAGGGGTGGGGAACGTCGCGATACTGCTCGGCGCCGCAACAGGGCGGGACGGCATCGGAGGCGCCTCAATCCTCGCGTCTGCCGCCTTTGAGGAGGGGGACGAGGAGAAGAGGCCGAACGTCCAGGTGGGGGATCCCTTCGAGGAGAAGAAGCTCATCGAAGCGTGCCTAGAGCTCTTTGATCGGAACCTCGTTGTCGCTATCCAGGATCTCGGGGCTGCGGGCATCTCGTGCGCCACCTCCGAGGTCGCTGGTTCCGGAGGCTTGGGCATGGATGTCGACCTCGACAGAGTGCATCTGCGCGAGTCGGACATGAACCCCGGTGAGATCCTCATGTCTGAATCCCAGGAACGCATGCTCGCGGTGGTCACGCCGGAGAATGAGGCCGAGGTACTCGCTGTGGCCGAGAGGTGGGAGATCGATGCCTCGACGATCGGAACGATCACGACCGGGCCGGAGCTTGTCGTGTACTCCGGGGGGGAGATCGTAGGCGACGTACCCGCGGCGTCCCTCGCCGACGACGCCCCTAGGTACGACCGGCCTGCTGAGCGACCGGATTACCTCGATGAGGCGTGGGCGAGTGAGCCGCACGTTCTTCAGAGTCTCGATGCAGCCGAAGTCCTGCGAGTGCTGCTCGACGATCCCGCGATAGGGGACCGCACGTGGATTTCGCGCCAGTACGATCACATGCTTTTCCTCAATACCGTCATCGAGCCGGGCCACGACGCATCACTGCTTCGGATCAAGGGGACGAAGAAAGCGCTGGCCATATCGACAGACGGCGACTCGCTCCGCACCTATCTCGACCCGAGACGCGGTTCGGCAAGAATCGTGTTCGAGTCAGCCCTCAACGTCGCTGTCACGGGCGCAACCCCATATGCACTCGTCGACAACCTCAACTTCGGCAATCCCGAGGTACCCGGCGTCATGTGGCAGTTCATCGAGTCCGTCGAGGGGATAGCGTGGGCCTGCGAAGCGCTCGATGTGCCGGTGGTCGGGGGCAATGTGTCGTTCTACAACCAGACGGACGGCGTCGACATCTATCCGTCCCCCGTCGTCGGGATGTTGGGATTCTGCGAGCCGATGCCCGAACAGCCTCCCCGCCTCGACCGGGCCGAAGAAGGCATGACGATCTGGCTCGTCGGCCAGGACGCCCAGGGCGATTTCGCCGCGTCGGCCTACGACCGGATCATCAACGGCGCCCTCGGTGGCCGACCGTGTGATGTGGACGCAGAAACCGCACGTCGCGTTGTCGAAGCCGCAACGACGCTCGCGTACGAAACACCCGTACTCCACGACATCTCCATCGGAGGCCTGGCCGTCGCACTGGCGGAAGTGGCGATCAAGTCTGGCGTCGGGTTCGAGATCGAAGGCGTCTCCGGCCCCGATCTCTTCGACGAGACTCCCCTCCGTTTCATCGCGGTTACGTACGGCGATGAGCTGCCAACGAACGCCCCTCACCGCGAGATCGGCGTCGTTGGCGGAGACGCTCTCGACTTCGGCGATGCCGGCGCCATCGACGTCGCCGAGGCCGCCAACATCTGGCGCAACGCCCTGCCAAGACGGATGGAATGAACAGATGCCAGATACCAGATACCACGTGTCTGGTGTCTGGTGTCTGGCAAACACCGCTACCGTTCTCACCTCATGACCGACCAAACTGTTCCAACCTGCTACCGGCATCCCGACCGCATCACGGGATTGAGCTGCACATCGTGCGGCAAGCCGATTTGTGTCGAATGCTCCAGTGACGCATCCGTAGGTCAGAAGTGCCCCGAGTGCGCGACGCCCCGGGGGAGAGCCAGAGTGGTGCACGCACGAGCGTCGTTCGGCAGGCCCACGTCACAGACGGCGCCGGTGTCATTCACCATCATGGCGATCACAGCAGGGATCTTCGTCATCGGCATGCTCTCACCAGAGGCGAACCGCTGGCTATTCCAGGCCTTCGCGCAAGCCAACGTGCTCGTGTCCCTCGGCGATTGGTACCGCGTCTTCACCGCTGCATTGCTGCACGGGGGGTTCATGCACATTGCGTTCAATATGTACGCGCTGTATCTCTTCGGCCCCCGCCTTGAGCAGCAGGTCGGAAGCCCCGCGTTCGCCGCGCTGTATGTCGCGACTGCAGGTACGGGTGGGATGATCTCCTATCTTTTCGGCCCCCTGAACCAGGTCTCGATGGGCGCGTCCGGCGCGATCTTCGGACTCTTCGGAGCGTGGATGTTCGTTGCGTGGAAAATGCGGGGCACACCCGGTGGCCGCGCGATGTTCAACCAGCTCGGCGTCCTGCTCGCGATCAACCTTGCCCTCCCTCTGCTCGTTCCTGGGATCGATTGGCGGGCGCATGTCGGCGGCCTCCTTGGAGGCATCCTTATCGCATGGCTCTGGTCTGTTCTTGCTGTGGGGAAGCCGAACGCTCGGAGAATTCGCACGATCGCAGCCTCGGCGGTCGCTCTTGGGGCTGCACTCATCACCATGATGGTGTGATCGGCTGCGATTTGCGACGGGTACACTCCGCGCCGTGAGCGAGCATCCACTCGAAGACCCGACGCTCTCCGATCGCCCGGGTGAGGCCTGTGGCGTGTTCGGCATACTCGGATCCGACATCGACGCGGCGAGACTCACGTACTTCGGCCTCTTCGCTCTCCAGCACCGTGGCCAGGAGAGCGCAGGCATCTCGGTGAGCGACGGTAAAAACATCACGGTGTACAAGGATCTCGGCCTCGTCGCTCAAGTCTTCGACGAGGCGACTCTTGCAGGGCTTTCCGGCCCGATCGCCGTCGGTCACACTCGCTATTCGACGACGGGATCGAACTCGTGGGAGAACTCACAGCCGGTGTTCAGACACTTCGGTTGGAACGCGATTGCGCTCTCCCACAACGGCAATCTCACCAACACTTCACAGTTGGCAGGCACGCTTGGACCGCTCGCAGCTACAACGGATTCCGAGCTCATGACCGAGGTGATCGCTCAGCAGATGTCCGAGGGCGGCCTCTCGCTGCCGGAAGCCCTCTCGGCGGCCCTTCCTCGCTTCGAGGGCGCTTTCACACTCACCGTGATGGACACAACGACGCTGGTGGGAGTCCGAGATCCACGCGGGTTCAGGCCGCTGTGTCTCGGCAAGCTCGGCGAGAGCTGGATCCTGGCGAGCGAGACAGCCGCACTCGACATACTCGGCGCCGACTACGTCCGCCAAGTGGCGCCAGGGGAGATGGTCGTTATCGATGAGAACGGCGTCACAAGCCGATTCCCCTTCGAGCCGGCGGAATCGCGACTCTGCCTCTTCGAGTTCGTGTACTTCGCACGGCCCGACTCCATACTGATGGGCCAGACGATTCACAAGACACGACTCCGAATGGGTCGCAGGCTCGCAGCCCAGGCACCGATCAATGCGGACATCACCGTGCCTGTGCCGGAGTCAGGCATGCCCGCGGCCCAGGGCTTCTCCGAAGCGTCCGGCATCCCTTACGTCGACGGCCTCGTCAAGAACCGATACGTCGGGCGCACATTCATCGAGCCGTCTCAATCGATGCGCGAACGCGGCGTGCGGATGAAGCTCAACGCGATGCCGGGCGTCATCTCAGGCAGACGCGTGGTCCTGGTGGACGACTCGATCGTTCGGGGGTCGACCACGAGACAGCTTGTAACGATGGTTCGCGAGGCTGGCGCGACGGAAGTGCATCTCCGTATCTCCTCACCTCCCTATCGCTGGCCATGCTTCTACGGCATGGACACCGGCGACCGTTCGACTCTTCTTGCCGCGGATCGATCGTTGGACGAAATCACTTCGGTGCTCGGCGCCGACTCTCTCGAGTATCTCGAGCTCGACCATCTCATCGAAGCCACAGGCGCCGAGCCAGACTCGTTTTGTACCGCGTGCCTGTCTGGTGAGTACCCGACCAATGTGCCCTTGACTGACAGCAAGTTTCTACTTGAAGGGTCGATATGACCAGCTATGAAGAGGCCGGGGTGAATCTCACCGCTGCTGACCAACTCGTCGAGCGAATCGAGTGGCGCGTGACTTCAACGTGGACAGAAGACGTTGTGGGCGGGTTCGGAGGGTTCGCCGCCGGACTTCGGATTCCGGCAGGGTTCGACAATCCGGTTCTCATGATGTCGACAGACGGCATCGGCACGAAGGCCGAGATCGCACGACAGTCCGGACTCTTCGAGGGACTGGGATACGACCTCCTCGCGATGGTCGCAGACGATCTCGCGGCTGCGGGCGCTCAGACGATCGCTATGACGGACTACATCGCGGTTGGGAAGCTCGATGTGGACCGCGTCGAGACGATCATCGAATCGATCACTGACGCGTGCAACGAGACCGACGTGGCCCTCCTCGGAGGAGAGACAGCCGAGCATCCCGGCGTGATGGCTCCCGACCAATTCGATCTCGTCGCGACCGCTCTTGGCATCGTCGAGTACGGAGAGGAGATCGACTCCTCCCGAGTCGCTCCAGGGGATGTGATCGTCGGTGTGACGTCTCCGAACCTTCGATCAAACGGATTCAGCCTCGTTCGGTCCATCATTGCAAAGCATCTGCCGCTCGACGACACCTTCCCCGACACCGACAAACGGACGGCTGAGGTACTGCTTGATCCGAGCGTCGTGTACTCCCCCGCAGTTATGAACTTGCTCGCGAGGGTACATCCCCACGGCCTAGCCCACATCACAGGAGGCGGGCTGCCAGGCAACGTGATCAGGATCCTCCCTGAGGGCACCCGCGCGGTGATCGAACGATCCCGGTGGGAAACGCCTCACGTCTTCAAGGTGATACAGAGCTTCGGCAAGGTGTCGCTCGGTGACATGTTCCGCACGTTCAACATGGGTATCGGATTCGCGTGCGTGGTCGAGGAGGGCGATGCAGACGAGACGCTGAAAGCCTTCGAGACCTCAGATCTCGAGTCAGTCGTGATCGGCAGGATCGTTGCAGGCGACCGCGGCGTCGAGCTCCGCTAACCCCCGGGTCCGCTGCCCCACACCATCCTCCCCTCTTCTGTGGGCCACATTGCACCTGTACGTGCACAGGAACCCAGGGTACCAGTTCACGGTGAGGCGGGTACCGAGTAACCTGGCGGTACCAGCGATACGGGAAGATATGGCCGACCAGACACACCCCATTGACTTCATCGTTCCGGTAGATGACGGATATCGCGACCGGGGACTCGCCACACTCGGCGTCGTGCTCTTCGCGAAAACACTGCTGCTCATCCCTCACATCTTCCTACTTGCTGCCTACTTCATCATGGTGCAATTCGTTGTGTGGCTCGGCTATTGGTACATCCTCATCCAAGGAGGCAAACCGTTCTGGGTGGAGAACCTCGAGATCATCTTCCTCGAGTGGGCGAGCCGGGTTTTCGCATGGTTCACGAGCACCACAGACGTGTTCCCGACCTTCGGAACCGATGAGAACCATCCCGCGCAAGTGACGGTCGTCGAGGCGCCGGAGCCTCAGAGCCGTTGGCTCGCGATCGCCGGAATCCTGCTCATCAGGCCGCTCATGGCGCTGCCACACCTTTTCGTCCTCGGGTGGCTCACTCTCGGAACGCTGGCCGCAGCCTGGCTCGGCTACCTGATGATCCTCATCAACGGCAATCTTCCGCTCGCGCTGCACTTCTACTTTGTCGGGTTCCACCGCTGGTGGGCACGCACCTGGGCCTGGATCGCAGCCCTGACAGACGAGTATCCCCCTTTCACTCTGAAATCCTGACCCCTGGACCGTCAACCGTCAACCCTTAACCGTCACCGGAGACTTCATGGCCCGCACCGAAACCTTTACCTCTGACGTTCTCAGCGTTGAGTTCGACGGGCACGTCGCAACCGTATGGCTCGATAGGGCAGAGAAGCGGAACGCGTTCGCCCAGGACTTCTGGGCCGACCTGCCGGAGATCATGGACACGCTCGGCGCAGACCTCGAGACACGAGCTGTCGTCATCGCCGCGAAGGGCGAATCGTTCACCGTCGGGATCGACCTCAAAGCCTTTGGGCCGTTATTCATCAGCGGTGGGGTCGACCCGGACGCCGTACGCCAACCCGGATCGGAAGTCGGCAAACGTGCGGCCCTGTACCGGTCGATCAAGGACATGCAACGCGCGTTCTCGTCGATCGCGAACTGTTCCAAGCCTGTCATCGCGGCAATCCACGGACACTGCATCGGCGCAGGAATCGACCTGATCACCGCCTGTGACATCCGGTATGCCTCCAAAGATGCGACCTTCTCAGTCCGGGAGACGAAGATCGCGATGGTCGCCGACGTCGGAACCCTCCAGCGGCTCCCGCGAATCATCGACCCGGGGCGAGCAGCCGAGGTCATCTACACAGGCAGAGATTTCGGCGCCGACGAGGCACTCGGTATGGGGCTGATTTCGCGCGTCTACCCGGACGGCCTAGCGACACAGAGAGCTGCCCACGATCTTGCGCAAGAGATCGCAGCGAACTCCCCCCTCGCCGTCCAGGGCGCGAAGTCTGTGCTCTCGGCAGGAGAAGGTCGGCAGGTCGAAGATGGCCTCGACTACGTGGCTCTGTGGAACGCGGCGTTCCTCATGTCCAACGATTTCATCGAGGCGACATCTGCCTTCCTCCAGAAGCGAACGCCGGACTTCACCGGCGAGTAAGGCCCGCCCTGGCTGCGAGTCTCCCGAGCAAAGCTATATTTCGGGAATGCTGAGGATCCCGCGTCATTCACGAAGCCATCTCTTCGCCTCCCCTTAGTGGTTCCTCTTCGTCGTGTTCTACCAACTTCAACACCGATAGGAGCAGCCAATGAGTGACCTCCAGAAGAGATTTCAAGACATCATCGCCCCTGTGATCGAATTCGACTACCCGGTCGAGATCATCGACGGCAAGGGAAGCTGGGTTACCGGCGCCGACGGCAGGCAGTACCTCGACTTCACCTGCGGTATCGCGACGTCCAACATGGGCCATCGGCCCGACGCCGTCGTCGCCGCCGCGCAGAACCAGCTCAACCGACTATGGCACGCAGGCGGCTCATACCTGTACGACTCCATAGTCGACGCGGCTGAGAAGATCGTGGATGTCGCACCAGACGGGATCGAAAAGGTGCTGTTCATGAACTCAGGCGCCGAAGCAGTCGAAGCCTCGGTGAAACTTGCCCGGAAGGTCTCCGGCCGCCAAGGGATCATCACCTTCCGAGGCGGGTTCCACGGCCGAACGATGGGGTCGGTCACGTATACGACGTCCAGGGCGAAGTACCGACAGGGTTATCACCCGCTCCTGCCTTCTACGTTCGTCACTCCCTTCCCACATCCGTACGGGTGGGGAATGACCCAGGAGGACGCGAACGCCTACGCGCTTCGAGAACTCGAGTTCAAGTTCAAGTTCGAAGTGACGCCGGGAGAGATCGCGGCATTCCTCCTCGAGCCGATGCAGGGAGAGGGAGGCTACTACCCGGCGAGCAGCGAGTTCATCCACGCGCTCCGCGCAATCGCAGACGAACACGGCATCCTCCTCATCGCAGATGAGGTCCAATCGGGATTCGGGCGCACCGGCGACTGGTTCACGAGCCAGGTGTACGACGTTCGCCCCGACATCCTTGTCATGGGCAAGGCGATAGCGAACGGCTTGCCCTTGTCAGCCGTCGGCGCCTCGGCGGAGCTCTTCGACAAGTGGCCGGTCGGTTCGCATGGAACGACTTTCGGCGGCAACCCCGTGTCCTGCGCGGCGTGCGCAGCCAATGTCGACGCTCTGCGCGACTTCGTGCCCGGCGTAAACCGCCTCTCCGGATACGCCTTCTCGCGGTGGGCCGAAATCAAGGAACAGCGACACACCATCGGCGATGTGCGCGGTCTCGGCCTCATGATCGGTATCGAACTGGTCAAGGAGGGCAATGAGCCCGACACCGAGGCGTTCGCTGCGATAGGACGGCATGCCCTGGACGCGGGGATGTTCATCCTGAACTGCGGGCCAGACGGAAACGTGATCAGGTTCATCCCCCCCCTCAACGTGTCCCAAGATGACCTTGACCGGGGGATCGACATCCTCGCGGACGCCATCGAGGCGTATGAGGGGTAAGTAGGGTCTAGGCCTCCAGCCACTCCAGGCTCGCAG
>JASJYA010000095.1 GCA_030125685.1 Actinomycetota bacterium | reverse complement strand
CGGCGAGAATCCCCGCGATTGAGGCGAACGCGGTCGGCACGGCGAATCGGTAGCCTCCCCCCGCGGCTGCGAGGAATATTGCGGCGATAGCGAGGAGGGTGAATGTGCTCACGATGCCGCCGGTGAGAGCCATGGCGCCCGCGTACAAGGCGATGCTCGCGCCGAGTTGACCTGTCGGCCGGCGCGAGGGGCTATCGAAAGGAATTCGGAGCGACACAGACAACACCGCGCCGAGGCTCGCCAATCCGATAGCCGTCAGGGTGGACGCCGTTGGGCCGTTCAACAACACTGCGCCTGCGGCTGCGACGAGGAGCAGAGCACCGTGCACAGCGTGAGAAGTAATCTGCAACCTTCGGGTCCACAGCGGGTTTTGCGTCACAACGCCAGAGTACAGTCTCGGCCATGACATCAGCGGGATCATCGCACCATCGGGCGGCTGCTCGCGTCCTCCTCGGCGGGGGGATCGGTGCAGGCAAGTCAGCAGTCGCGGCCATCTTCGAGAGAGCCGGGTTCCTGGTGATCGAGGCGGACGAGATCGGGCGCTCCCTCCTAGCTGTCGGAACACCCGAGACGGCCGCGGTTCAGGAGCTCTGGCCCAGCGTCGTGGCTGACGGTGTCGTCGACCGCGCGGCGCTTGCAACGATTGTGTTTGGTGACGCGTCGGAGCTTCGGAAGCTCGAGGCTGTGACACACCCCGCAATCGCGGCCGAGATCGAACGCAGAGTCACGAACACCGAGAGGGACATCGTCGTTGAAGTCCCTCTCTTGCACCTACAGATCATTAGAGCGTGGACGAGGGTCGCTGTCATTGCAGACACGGAGACGCGTTTGGGGCGCGCGATTGCAAGAGGTGGAGACCGAGACGACATTGCCAGACGGATGGGATCTCAGGCATCGACTGAGCAGTGGATCTCCTGGGCAGACGTGGTGATCGACAACAACGGGCCTTGGGCGGCGACTGAGCGGATCGTGGCCTCCATGATCGATGAGCGTTGGGGATGACCTCCTCTGTGCCCTTCGAGGTGGTCAGCGACTTCCGTCCGAGCGGGGACCAGCCAGAGGCGATCGCACTCCTTTCGGAGGGCATCAAGAGGGGGGACCGTTTCCAGACCCTGCTCGGTATCACAGGCTCAGGAAAGTCGGCGACGATCGCGTGGACGATCGAGCAGGTCCAGATGCCAGCACTCGTTCTCGCTCCGAACAAGGCTCTCGCCGCGCAACTCGCGAACGAGTTCAGGCAGTTCTTCCCGAAGAACCGCGTCGAGTATTTCGTCTCCTACTACGACTACTACCAACCTGAGGCGTACATAGCCCAGACCGACACGTTCATTGAGAAGGAGTCGACGATCAACGACGAGATCGATCGGCTGCGGCACGCCGCGACTGCCGCGCTGTTGACTCGCGAAGACGTCATCATCGTTGCTTCGGTCTCCGCGATTTACGGAATGGGGTCGCCTGAGCATTACGGCGGTCAGCTCCTGCGCCTCGTGCGGGGTGTCGCGTTCCCTCTTGACGAAGCCATCAAGAGGCTTGTAAACATCCAGTACGACCGCAACGAGGTCGAGCTCACTCGGGGAAAGTTCAGGGTGAAGGGGGACACGCTCGAAGTGTTTCCGACGTACGACGAGACCATTGTCCGCATTGAGTACTGGGGGGACGAGGTCGAGCGGATCCTGCGCATGAACCCTGTGACGGGGGAAGTGATCGAAGAGTTGTCCGAGGTCTGGGTGTATCCGGCGACCCACTACGTCACCAGTCAGGAGATCATCGAGGAGGCGATCGTCGGCATCGAAGCTGAACTCGAAGAGCAGCTCGCGATCTTCGAACGACAAGGGAAACTCCTCGAAGCGCAGCGCCTGGGTATGCGCACCAGGCATGACATGGAGATGATGCGTGAGATCGGTTTCTGCTCAGGTATCGAGAACTATTCGAGGTACCTCGACGGCCGTGCGCCGGGAGAGGCGCCCTTCACGCTCATCGACTATTTCCCTGACGACTTCCTGATGGTGATAGATGAGAGCCATGTGACGATTCCCCAGATCAACGGCCAGTATGCGGGCGACCGGTCCCGGAAGGTCACGTTGATCGAGCACGGTTTTCGTCTTCCCTCTGCGCTCGACAACCGTCCGCTGACCTTTGACGAGTGGTACGGGCGCGCCAAGCATGCTGTGCTGCTCTCGGCGACGCCGCGAGAGTGGGAGATTCGCGAGTCTGCTCAAATCGTGGAGCAGATCATCAGGCCGACCGGCCTCGTCGACCCCGAAGTGATCGTGCGACCCACCAAGGGCCAGATCGATGACCTCATCGGGGAGATCCAGGAAGCCGCGGCGGAGGATCGCCGCGTGCTCGTCACGACCCTGACGAAGAAGATGGCGGAGGATCTCTCCGGCTATCTCCTCGAGCTTGGCGTGAGGGCCAGATACCTGCACTCGGACATCGACACGCTGGAACGGGTACAGATACTCCGAGATCTGCGCCTCGGCGAGTACGACGTCCTCATCGGTGTCAACCTATTGAGGGAGGGTCTTGACCTGCCGGAAGTTGCACTAGTTGCGATCCTCGATGCCGATAAGGAGGGGTTCTTGCGATCAGAGACGAGTCTCATCCAGACGATCGGCCGAGCAGCGAGAAACGTGGACGGATCCGTGATCATGTACGCAGATGAGGTGACGAACTCGATGAGGAGGGCGTTGAACGAGACGAACCGCCGCCGTCTGAAACAGGTTGCCTACAACAAGGAACATGGGATTGATCCTCAGACGATACGCAAGAAGGTCTCGGACATCCTGGAGCTCGTCTCGACGGGCGGCGGCTCTTCACCAAGCAGGCGCGCCGAGGAGCTTCGGAGGCGGGAGCCACTTGACCTGACGACCCCCGATCTCCGGAGGCTCATCCAGAGTCTCGAGGAGGAGATGAACGAGGCCGCGAGAGACCTTCGCTTCGAGTACGCCGCCCGCCTCCGCGACGAGATCAACGAGCTCAAGCGAGAACTGAAAGAGATTACGGCTGATAGCAGGGAGGAGAAACCAGGCGACAGGTAATAGGTGACAGCCGGCACGTGCTGACCTGTGACCTGTTGCCTCTTCTCTCGGTACAATCCGGCTCCGCTGCGACGACGAAGATGAGGACGGCACGATGGCGAGTGAAGAGATCGTCATTCAGGGCGCCCGAGAGCACAACCTGAAGAACATCGACCTGACCCTGCCTCGCAATCAGCTTATCGTCTTTACGGGACTCTCAGGCTCGGGGAAGTCCTCCCTTGCCTTCGATACGATTTACGCGGAGGGACAGCGGAGATACGTCGAGTCCCTCTCAGCGTACGCCAGGCAGTTCCTCGGCCAGATGGACAAGCCGGACGTCGATTTCATCGAGGGTCTGTCGCCCGCGATCTCGATCGACCAGAAAACTGCGGGTCGCAATCCTCGCTCCACCGTCGGAACAGTCACCGAGATCCACGACTATCTGCGGCTCCTCTACGCGCGCATCGGCGTGCCGCACTGTCCGAACGACGGATCAGTCGTCACCCGCCAGACTCCCCAGCAGATCGTGGATCGCGTGCTCGAGCTGGAAGATGGCACACGGTTTCAGGTTCTTGCACCTGTCGTCCGCGGACGGAAAGGCGAATATGAGAGCCTCGTCGCAGAGCTTGTGAAGGACGGCTTCTCGAGGGCTCGCATCGACGGTGAGGTCAGGAGCCTCACCGAGGGTCTCGATCTCGCTCGCTACGAGCAGCACACAATCGAGGTCGTGGTCGACCGCTTGGTGAGATCTACCGGCATGGAGCGGCGCCTTGCCGACTCGATGGAGACAGCCTTGCAGCTCGGAGAAGGAACAGCGATCGTGGACATCATCGACGGGCCTTCGCTCTCGTTCTCCCAAGCGTACTCCTGCCCGATGTGTGCGCTCTCCTTCGAGGAGCTCCAGCCGAGGAATTTCTCCTTCAACAGCCCTTATGGCGCCTGTCAGGGGTGTTCCGGCATCGGCACGAAATATCAGGTTGACGCGGAGCTCGTTGTCCCACAACCGGATCTGTCTCTCTCAGAGGGGGCCATCGCGCCGTGGCGCGGGAGGCACCGTATGACGTATTACCAGCGTCTCATCTCATCGGTCGCCGAAGTCCACGACATCGAGATGGGCACGCCTTGGCATTCATTGAGCGACGACGCTAAGGAACTCCTGCTCCACGGTGGTGGGGGTGGCGCCTACACGGTCCGGTACGAGAACCGTTTCGGTCGCCAGCGTTCCTACAGCGCAAACTATGAGGGCGCCCTGAACTGGGTCGATCGCCGCTATAGGGACTCGGAGTCAGACGGAGCGCGAGCGAGCTATCAGCAGTACATGCGCGAGATCCCCTGTACACGCTGTGACGGGGGGCGCCTGAACGCCATTTCTCTCGCAGTGACGATCGGTGGTCGTTCCATCGCACAGATCTCGAATCTGAGTCTGGGGGTAAGCAGAACGTTCCTCGGCTCGATCACGCTCGAAGGCCGAGACAGAACGATCGCAGAACCGGTCCTCAAAGAAATCGAGGAACGCCTGAGCTTCCTTGTATCCGTCGGCCTCGACTACCTCACGCTTGCCCGATCAGCGGCTACGCTCGCCGGGGGGGAAGCGCAGCGAATCCGTCTCGCAACCCAGATCGGGTCGGGTCTCGTCGGAGTGCTCTACATTCTCGATGAGCCTTCTATCGGCCTTCATCAGCGCGACAACCAGAGGTTGATCGAGACGCTCCTGCGTCTACGTGATCTCGGCAACACGCTCATCGTCGTAGAGCATGACGAAGACACGATCCGGGTAGCGGACCAGATCGTTGACATCGGGCCTGGAGCGGGGGAGCACGGAGGCCAGATCGTCGCCCAGGGACAGGTGGCGGATCTCGAAGCCGAACCGAAATCGATCACAGGCATGTACCTGTCCGGTGCGCGCACCATCCCGACTCCGACGCAGCGGAGGCCGGGGCGGGGGGAGTCGATCGATGTCTTCGGCGCAGCAGAGAACAACCTGAAGGATATTGACGTGTCGTTCCCCCTCGGCACGTTCACCGCCGTCACGGGTGTGTCCGGGAGCGGGAAATCGACGTTGGTGGACCAGATCCTCAGCAGGGCTCTCCACGCATCACTGCACGGTGCGCGGAAGATGCCAGGCAGGTATCGACGTATCGACGGGCTCGAGCACATCGACAAGGTGATCAAGATCGACCAGTCACCGATCGGTCGGACACCTCGTTCTAATTCGGTGACCTATACCAAAGTGTTCGACGCCATCAGGCAGCTCTTTGCTGCAACACCGGACGCGAAGATGCGTGGCTACAAGCCCGGGAGGTTTTCGTTCAACGTCGCCGGCGGTCGATGCGAGACGTGCAAGGGTGACGGCACACTCAAGATCGAGATGCACTTCCTGCCCGACGTATACGTGCAGTGTGACACGTGCGAAGGCCTGCGGTACAACAGGGACACGCTCGAAGTCCAGTTCAAGGGCCACTCGATCGCTGACGTGCTCGACATGTCGATCGAGGAGGCGGTTGCGTTCTTTGAGAACCAGCCGAGGATCTCGCGGGTGCTAGGCACTCTCTTCGACGTTGGTTTGGGATATGTGCGCCTCGGCCAGCCGGCGCCGACGCTCTCCGGCGGAGAGGCGCAGCGCGTCAAGCTCGCCGCTGAGCTCTCGAAACGGTCGACCGGACGAACGCTGTACATCCTCGACGAACCCACGACGGGGTTGCACTTCGACGACATTCGGAAGCTTCTCGGGGTTCTCCAGAGGCTCGTCGACGGAGGGAACACCGTTGTGGTGATCGAACACAATCTCGACGTCGTCAAGTCCGTAGATTGGGTCATCGATCTTGGCCCAGACGGAGGCGAGGGCGGCGGAGAAGTAGTCGCTGTCGGTACGCCGGAACAAGTCGCAGACGTATCCCAAAGCTACACAGGGAAGTTTCTGAGGGACGTTCTCTGAACACTGAAGCGTGAGAGATAGTTGTTGAGAGGCATTCTATGAAGAGCGATTGGGATGGGCGTGCAGAGTGGTGGGCCGCGGAGGTAGCGGAGGATCCGGCGTACGCCGCAGACGTGCACCCCATCCTGGTTGAGCTTCTCCCCGGTGAGCCCGGTGTCACGATGGATCTCGGGTGCGGGGAGGGCCAGGGGATGCGGCTCGTGGGTCGTGGGACGTTCGGTTGCGATCTCAGCATCAGTCTGCTGAGACGGGCGGCGGGGTCCGGCTCCGTGGTCCAGACGAGGCTCCCCGACCTCGGCTGGCTTCGTGACGGGTCACTCGACACCGCGTCCTCGGTGTACCTCCTTGACCTCATCGAAGACTACGTCGGGTTCTTCAGGGAGACCGCGAGAGTCGTGAGGGGTGGGGGAGTGCTTGTGATCGTCATCAACCATCCTGCGTACACGGCGCCAGGCTCGGCGCCGCTCACGGATCCAGACGGCGAAATCCTGTGGCGATGGGGCTCATACTTTGACAGAGGATCCTCGCTCGAGCCTGCGGGCGCCGGAGAGGTAGAGTTCTTCCACCGGCCGATGGCCGACCTGTTGACCACCGCGGCAGCTTCCGGCTGGGTGCTCGATGTCCTGATCGAACGCGGTCTCAGCGCCGAGACGATCGCTCGATTCCCCGAGTACGTCGGCCAGGAACACATCCCGCGCCTCCTCGGTGTCCGTTGGACGCGCTCTCGCTGAAGCGTTGTGCCCCCCTCTGCTCGGCTGGCGCCTCGCGTCTCCCCCTGCTTCGCAAGGGGAGAGGAAGCACGATTCTTCTCTCTCCTGCGGCGTGGGAGAGAGAAGAACCGAGAACCTGCACGCCCCGCCACCGCGACCCGCGTCTCCTG
>JASJYA010000094.1 GCA_030125685.1 Actinomycetota bacterium | reverse complement strand
GGCGCCGGGTCGTAGCCCGTGGTGCTTGCTCCGGAACCTCCGCCGTCTCGGGTCTTTGGATCGTTGTGGGCTCCTCCTGGGTGGAATGCCGGATTGCTGGATTTGTCTCAAGGGGCGAGACCTTGATCACTCGCTGCTGTTTGCCGATGTCCATGTCTGATATCTCTCTGCTTTCTTTTCTAGATAATTTCGGATCGCTGCCTGCATCGTCCTGTCGCTGTTTCCAGACGGCGGAGACACCGCTCCGACGCCGAACGACTGCCTCGGGTCTCTGAACATTCTCTGCAGCTCCCCAGCGTCGTCGGTCATCAGGAGTGTTCCCCGATTGACGATGGTCGCAGCAAGGACTGTCGCCTGCTCGCCTCGATAGCCGCGATCGTGTTCGACGACCCTGCCCTCGAGTCCGACGAGGCCAACAACGAACTGCCTGCCGAGGTCGCCGTCAACTTCGTCCATCAGTACCTCGACGGATTTCGCAGCGTAGATGCCGCAACCGAACGCCACCGTCGCGCACCGCCCATCGGTGTGGGGAATCTCCCCGTCGAAGGAACACCTGGCCGAGAAGCGGGGAGATCGCCACGGTCGCTGCGCACCGTAGAGGCCATCTTTCTCGAAGGTCCACACCCGGTAACCGTGTACCGCGGTTGGAGACCACAGGATGTCCTTTTCGACCGCACCCATCTCGGCACGGAGCGCAGCAAGGCGCTTCTTTCGAGCCAGGTCCTCCTTGCGTACGTTGCGCTCTGCATCCGCGACGCCGCCATGTAGCATCTCGACGAGTTCCACGCTCAACGCAAGCCGGACCGTTTCGATACGGTCGATTTGGTTCTGAAACTCGTCGATCTCCTCGGTCAACTCGATTGTCCGCGAAACCCGGGACTCGAGTTTCGTGCGAAAACGTTGAGCGCTCCCACCGCGGTTCGAGTCTGGTACGCCGTCAGGTTGACCGACGAGAACGAGAGCGCGTTTAAAGCCGTGAACATCGGACTCGATCCACCGGCGTTCCGTCTTGAGTTCGTCCTGACGGTACTTGGCCGACCGCAGAGGACCCTCGCTGACGTTGATCTCACGTTGAAGCTCGTGTATTCGGTTTTCAAGCGCCGGGTCGCGCATGGCGCTTGGGAGCTGGCCGAGCTTCGCGCTCAGATCCCGAATCTCCGCTCCATATGCATCGTCTTGGTGACTCATCGCGCCCCCGCTTGACCGACCGAACCACCAACCTAGCGTGATCGAACACACGTTCGCAAGTGTCAGATGCCAGAAGCCAGAAACCAGACGCCAGGCACCAGTATCTGGGTTCTGGTATCTGGTGTCCGGCGTCTGCTAGGCTCGAACACATGTTCGATACGGATGCCGACGATCCTGCCTATCTCGAAGGGTTGAATGCCGACCAACGCCTTGCAGTGCTACACGGTGATGGCCCCCTGCTTGTCATTGCCGGTGCAGGTTCAGGCAAGACGAAGACGCTCGCGTCCCGGGTCGCGCATCTCATCGACCGAGGGGTTCCCGCCGAACGCATGCTGCTTCTGACCTTCACGAGACGAGCATCAGCAGAGATGCTCAAGAGGGCGGGAGCGTCCATCGAAGACCGGTCATCCGGCCGGGTCTGGGGTGGCACGTTTCACTCCATCTCGAACCGGCTCCTGCGCCAATACGGGAGAGCGGTCGGCCTGGACGAAGGCTTCACCGTCATCGACCGCACCGACACCGAGTTGCTCTTCGGGATCCTGCGCACCGAGCACGGCTACGGGAAGTCGAAGACCCGATTCCCTCGCAAGGAAACGATCGCTGCGATTTACTCACGCGTCGCGAACGCGCAGACGCTGCTGTCTGACACCCTTGAGCAGCGGTTCCCCTGGTGCCGGGATCATGTGAGTGAGTTGAAGACGCTCTTTGTCGCGTACACCGCACGCAAGCGCGAACACAACGTCATCGACTACGACGATCTGCTGCTCTTCTGGCAAGCGCTCCTCGTCTCGAATGCCGGGGACAGCGTCCGGGGTCTCTTCGATCACGTGCTTGTCGATGAGTACCAGGACACAAACCTTGTCCAGGCGGACATCCTCCGTTCCCTCTGCGGCCCCGACGGCAATCTCACGGTGGTAGGGGACGACGCCCAATCGATCTACTCATTCCGGGCCGCAAGGGTGGAGAACATACTCGGGTTCCCCGAGGAGTATCAGGGCGCGACCGTCGTGACACTGGAGCAGAACTACCGCTCCACCCCGCAGATCCTCGCGGTGTCCAACGCTGTCATCGGCGCGTCTGACACCGCGTTCGACAAGCAGCTCTGGACCAAACGACCCTCCGGCCCGATCCCAGAGCTGATCACGTGCTACGACGAGGCTGCACAGGCCGACTGGGTGTGTGATCGTGTCCTTGAGCTGCGCGAGCAGGGCATCGACCTGCGGGACCAAGCCGTCCTCTTCCGAACAGGCCACCACTCCGGTGGACTCGAGATCGAGCTCGCCCGCAGGAACATTCCGTTCGTCAAGTTCGGCGGTCTCAAGTTCCTCGAAGCAGCCCATGTCAAGGATCTGTTGTCGCTGCTGCGCATCCTTGACAACCCGAGGGACGAGCTTGCATGGAACAGGGTGCTCCTGATGCTGCCGGGCGTCGGCCCCGCGACGGCAGGAAAGATCCTCGCCCATATCGAGGAGGTGGGAGCTTCGGCTGGTACCGACGCCCTCGACGCTTTCTGCACGTACGACCTGCCGGTCGCAAACGTGACGAGGGAAGTGCTCGGCCTCCTGCGCGACGTCCTCAATGATTGCAGGGCGGATGGGAGAGACGCGCCGCGGCCGGCAGCACAGATCGATCGTCTCTCTGACTTCTGTCGCGCCGTCTTCGAGCGCATGTATGACGATGCCGGGCCTCGCCTCGGAGACATCGAGCATCTCGCTTCTCTCGCTGCCGACTACCCGGACCGCTCCAGGTTCCTGACCGAGATCACCCTTGACCCGCCCAACAGCACGTCGGACTTCGCTGATACGCCGCATCTTGACGACGACTTCCTGATCCTGTCGACGATCCACTCTGCCAAGGGAGGGGAGTGGAGGGCAGTGACAGTGATCCATGCAGCGGACGGAAATATCCCCTCTGACATGGCGCTCGGCGAGCCGGGGGGACTTGAAGAGGAGCGGCGGCTGCTGTACGTGGCGCTCACCAGAGCGAAGGATCATCTCGCAGTCACTGTTCCGCAGCGCTATTACCACCACAGGTACTCGAGCAACGGGAAGCATTCATACGCGCTCCCGAGCCGGTTTCTCGACCCGGCCATGGAGCACTTCGTGCCATCGGCTATCGGAGCGCCCCAGGTGGTATCGGACGTTGCGTGGGTCCAGGACGGCAGGGACACCATCGGGGATGCGCTGTCTGTGCTGTGGGAATAGAGAGCACAGAGCACAGATTCGGTTCACGGTTCACGGTTCACGGTCTTCGGTATCCATTGTGCGCACACGGCGAGAGCGCGCTTGGAGGCCGGTTCCCAGGGGACAAGGACGGGCCAGACGTGGACCATGTCCGGTTCAATCACGAGATCGCATTGAACGCCGTCTCGCTCTGCGTTCTCCGCAAGGCGGAGGGAGTCTGCGAGGAGCATCTCAGATCCTCCAACCAATATGAGCATCGGCGGGAAACCGGTGAGGTCCGCACGAATCGGTGAGGCCTCGGGATGACGCCGGTCTTTCTCAGAGGCGTACCAGTCGTTGGGTGTCGCGAGCTCCTGCACGGGCAGGTAGTCGGTAGACGCGTTCGTCTGGATCGTGTAACCGCCGTGGTCGAGGTCGACATACGGTGAGAACAGCATGATGCCTGCGGGGAGTGGCAACCCTTCGGCGCGGGCTCTGTGGACCATTGCAACGGCGAGCCCCCCTCCAGCCGAGTCGCCTGCGACGATCACTTCAGACGATTCGCTGCAGCACGCAAGGAGTGCGCGGTAGGCGTCGATCGCATCGTCAACCGCGGCCGGAAATTGGTGTTCCGGGGCGAGGCGGTAGGAGGGGGCGCTCACTGTTGCGCCCGTGCGTGCAGCCAGCCTTGCAATGTGTTCCCTGTGGGTACCAGGATTTCCGAAGACGTATCCGCCCCCATGGAAGTACAGGATGGTTGCAGCGTCCTTCGTCATCCCTATCCGCTCGTACTTGTCGGCGAGGTCGTGTCCCAGAAGCTGGGTTGAGACGCGAACAGCACCGCGGAGCGATAGCGGTAGAGGCATCTTGAACCGCGCTCCGATGGTGCGTATCCACGGATCATCGTGATGGTCGGAAGCGACGCCAATCACCGCCCTGGCCGACGCCACGGCCCATTCGGTGCGCCACGACCATGATGGTACAGATGGGCCGAGCAGCAGCCTGTGGAACGTCCGCAGCACGATCGCGAGGTTCGCGGCGATCCAGATGCGGATGAGCAGAATGATTGATGCCATGCCGGCACGGTATCGGAGTCCGGGAACTCACCGTGTCAGTCCGAGTCGGCTCCGAGCTGGAGTTTCAGGCGGAGCGCCTCGGCTGATTCAACAGGGAGTTCGCACGCGAGTTGTCTGCAGACGTAAGCCTTGGCGCCGGTTGAGTCAGTCCTGCCTGCGAGGAGGGGGATGCTCGTCCCACGCCCATCGCTCGATGCGAGAACACTGTTCGGCCTGAAGTCGTCCCAAATCACGCGTTCCATTGCAGTGCGCTCGTCGCCAGGCCCCACAATCGCGATCTCATTGATTCCGGAGAGATGAGTGAGCCAGACGGCCAGCGCGTAGCCCCCGAACATTGGATGATGGAGCGCGTCTCGCGCGAGTATCTGCATGGTTCTCCCTGCCTCAGCAATCGCTTCGGTGTCCCCCGTGAACGCGGCGTGGAGGAGGAGCGCCTCCATAGCGAGCGCGTTATCGGATGGCGTCGGGCTGTCCTGAGTGTTCTTTGGACGGGCGATCAGGGGGCCACTGTCCACAGAGGTGTTGAAGAAGCCACCTGCCGGATCAGCGAACCCCGAACGCAGATGTGCAACGTGCTGCTCGGCGGCCGTGTACCAAGTCTCGTCGCCCGTGGCCTGAGACAGCGTGTACAGCCCGATTGCCAGAGCCGCGTGGTCGTCGGCAAAGGCCCTGTGCCCGGGCCGTCCCCTCCAGGAGCGCACAAGGTGGTCGTCTGGAGAAGCATTGGTGAGGAGGAACTCAGCGATCGCTGTGGCGCGGGCGATATACCGGGGCTCTTCGAGAATCGCCCCCGCTTCTGCAAAGGCTCGGATTGCAAGGCCGTTCCATGCCGTGACGATCTTGTCGTCGCGACTCGGCGCGATGCGTTCGGCTCTCACCGATCTGAGCCGATCGTCAATCGATCGTTTCCGTTCCATGATTGTGTCGACGTCCATCCCAGTCGCCGACGAGATCTCTGCGAGTCCGACGAAGCGATGCAAGTTGTTGGTGCCTTCGAAGTTCCCTTCAGGAGTTGCGCCGTAGATCGCGGCTGCGAGATCTCGATCCTCCCCGAGTACCTCGTCGAGCTCCTCCCATGACCAGACGGCGAACTTGCCCTCAACACCCTCAGAATCCGCATCCTCCGCAGAATGCAGGCCGCCGTGTTGATCTGCCATTGCGCTATCGAGGTAGTCGAGCACGTCGACGGCGACGTCTCGGAACAGGTCGATACCAGTGAGCTGCCACGCACGGAGATAGATCCGCGCCAACTGTGCGTTGTCGTAGAGCATCTTTTCGAAGTGCGGGACGAGCCACTGGGCGTCAACCGAGTAGCGGGCGAAGCCGCCGAGGAGGTGGTCGTAGATGCCGCCCTGGGCCATTGCGGTGAGCTGGCGCGTCAACATGTCGAGGCTCTGCTTCGCGGCGTCGGTCCCGGGTCGCAGCGCAGCGGTGCGCAGTAGCAGCTCAAGCGCCGGGGCTTGTGGGAACTTCGGGGCTGTTCCGAAGCCGCCGTTGACTCGATCAAAGACAGATGACATCCGGTCGACGGACCGTTCAATGTCCCCGAGGCGCGGGAGCGGCGAGGCGTCGGCTGTCCGCTCAGCGATCCTGGCCGCGATGTGATCTGCCTGTTCGACCGCGCCTCTGCGATCGGTGGTCCATGCTTCGGACACAGACGACATCACATCCATGAAGGACGGATGGTTTCCCATGGGCGCCCTGGGGAAATACGTGCCTGCGTAGATCGGTTTCTGGTCCGGGGTGAGGAAGACGGTCATCGGCCAGCCACCCCGACCGGTCATCGCGGTCACGGCGTCCATATAGATACGGTCGACGTCGGGACGTTCCTCGCGGTCGACCTTGATGTTGACGAAGTGCCTGTTCATGTACTCGGCAGTTGTTTCGTCCTCGAACGACTCGTGCGCCATGACATGGCACCAGTGGCAGGTTGCGTAGCCGACGGAAAGGATCACAGGCACATCGCGCCGCAGAGCCTCAGCGAACGCGTCGTCACCCCATTCGAACCAGTCAACAGGGTTGTCCTGATGCTGGAGCAGGTAGGGCGACGTGGAATCAGCGAGTCGGTTGGGCATCTCGGAACATTACCGGCCTGATCCTGGACGATCAGCGGCGTTCAAGTGGCTGCAGGTCGGCGGAAGTTGACGATCAGTTCGAGACCGAGAGCGTCAGCTACCCGGTGCAAGGTGTCCAGGCTGGGGGTCACCCGGGCCACATTCACTACGTGGAGCAGCCAATTGACCAGCAGGCCATGGAGAAGCACGGCTCGCACGGGCCGAAGCTTTAGGTCGCGATGTTCGAGCACGGCGAGTCACCAGACCCAGTCGTTGTTCAGGATTTCGCCAGCCGAGCAAGGGCGATTCGGCCGGTCGATGGGCTCCAGGCGATTGGGTAGAGGTGTCTCCCGAAATCGGCGCCT
>JASJYA010000093.1 GCA_030125685.1 Actinomycetota bacterium | reverse complement strand
TCAGCTCTCGTTCGCCAGTCGTCCCGTCAGCTTCCATGCCGCCGGCAACGCCACCCCTGCGCCGATGATCTTGATGATGTCCCAGACGACGAAGGGAACCAAGCCCGCGGCGAGAGCTGCACCGATCGTGTTGATGCTCGCGACCGAGTACATGAGCCACGGCACTCCGAACAGGTAGATCACGGTGTTCCCCGCAAAGAAGGCGGGAATCGCGGAGCGCACGGTGCGATCCTTGCCGTGTTCAGCGAGGGCGCCCACGAGCCATGCCGCCATGACGAACCCGAATAGGTATCCGAATGTGGCGCCGGTGGCGGCTTCCCAGCCACCCGACGCCTGGGCAAAGACCGGTAGGCCAACCGCACCCATGAGCCAGTAGACGAGTTGGCTGGCTGCGCCCGCCCGAGAACCGAGCGCAGCTCCGGATAGGAGCACCGCGAAGGTCTGGCCCGTGATGGGCACAGGCGTTCCTGGTAATTGGAAGCGGATCTGGGCTGCGAGCGCGGTGAGGAGGGCGAATCCGACTATCAGAGCTAGTGTGGTGGCCGCGGTGCGAGGTAGCAACGCGCTCGCGATCGTTCGTGGCTGATATGTGGTCTGCATTCGTGCCTCCGGGGCGGGTTGGGTGTTTTCTGCTGTAGAACGGCGCACTCTGGTCGATCTATTTTCCAATGAGACTGATGAAACAGATTTTACGTTTCGTGATTGTTACAACGGTAGTGCTTGCCTCGATGGCGCAGGCGCTTGCCGCGTCGCCGTCCGACCCGCTCATAGCGAACGCGGCGCGACAGCCGGTGTTCCACCGAACTCAGTCATCCGGCCATGACCTTGGAACGCTTCGGATTCCTGCGATCGGCCTCTACGAGACGATACGGTCGGGCGTCGCGATGTCTGTGATCGACAGGGGCGTTGCGCAATGGTCCAGCACGGCGCGGCCGGGCGAATACGGCAATGTCGTACTTGCCGGACATCGTACGACCAAGACCCGCCGTTTCGCGATCTCGACAGACTCGACAATGGGGACCTCATCTTTGTTACCGACGGTTCCGGATTCGAAGTCATGCATAGGGTGTCCGACACCTTCATCGTCGACCCAACCGACCTGTGGATCACGTACGACACCGGGGCTTCGACGCTGACCATGTTCGCCTGTCATCCCAAGGGGTCTGAACGTTTCCGCATCATGGTCAGGGCCGACCTGGTGGCGGGACGCCGCATCGCGTAGGCGAGCAAAGAACAGAAGTAGTACGTACTACTGCCTTTTAGCTCAGCTCTCAGTTCTGTCGATGTGTGCATGCAGCTCATTCCTGCCATTAACCTCGACTGAATGGATCAAGACCAACAGGTCGGCGAGGAAGCCCTAATCTTCCCAGACGTGCCGGCTTCAGTGCAGCCACCCCGGCATTACCCAAAGTGGCCGTGGATGCTGGCGTCGTTCCTGATCGTGGTCGGCGTCGCCACCGCGATCGCGTGGCCGATCACCGTGCCGTATTACACGCTCAGCCCCGGCCCCGTGTACGACACCTCCGACTTCATCGAGATCGAAGGCGGCCATGTGAGTGATCAGGGGGAACTGTTCTTCTTGACCGTTTCGCTGAAAGAGGCAAACATCTTTGAGTACGCCGCCGGGCAGCTCGATCGGAAGGTCTCGCTGCGTGAGCGGGAGGTCATTCGCCCGATCGGCGTGTCCCAAGAGGATCTCAGGAGAGAGAGCCTCGAGGCGATGGAGCAGTCGAAGCAGGACGCTACCTTTGTCGCCTTGACCAAGCTGGGGTACGAGGTCACCTTCATCGGCACCGGTGCTCTCGTGATCGAGACCGTGCCCGACTCTGCCGCAGATGGAGTCCTCCTACCAAACGACATCATCATTCAGATGGATGGCCAGGTCGTTGCTTTCCGCAGTGACATCATTGACTATCTCGAAGGATTGGACGTCGGAGACGCGTTGACGATGGTCGTCGAAAGGCTCGTCGGCGAATTGACCGACGAGTACCGCGAGACCGATGTCGGACTCGAACTCGGTCCCCATGTGGACGATCCTTCAAGGCCGATGATCGGCGTTCTCTTGGGCAACAACGAACCGATCGTCGAGTTCCCTGTCGAAGTAGAGATCGACTCTCACAACATCGGTGGCCCCTCTGCAGGTCTCATGTTCACGCTCCAGATCATGGATCAGCTCACGGATGATGAGATCACTAAGGGACACCGAATAGCAGGAACCGGCACGATCGGACGAGATGGCGCCGTGGGTCCGATCGGAGGAGTGCGCCAGAAGGTATTCGGCGCCATCGATATCGGCGCCATCGCTGTGTTGATTCCGGCGGCGAATTACGACGACGCGGTCGATGCGGCCGGAGATGATATCCTGGTGGTGCGGGTCGAGACCATCGATGACGCACTCGAGTTCCTGAATTCTCTCTGACAATCCGCGGACAGAGGCGAGTCGAGCGGTACGATGCCGCATATGGCCGAAGATCTGACACCGAGCCAGGTTCGGGCGCGTCGGTTCGAAGTTACGCGCCGCGGGTATGACCGCGCTGAGGTTGAGAGCTACCTGGGCGCCATCGCTGACGAGGTCGATCACATTCGTGACAGACTTGCGACTCGTGAGGCGAAGGAGCTCGCGGTCGGACTCGACGACCCGGAAGCGTTCGCGCTCGAATTCGGCACGATCGCTGAAGATATCGGGACGATCCTAGAGGCCGCGAGGGCTGCCGCAGAAGGGATGCGTACCCGCGCCTCGCACGACGCCGACGATTGGCGCTCGACGACAGAGGGCGAGACACGGAAGCTGCTGGTCGAGGCGACAGAACAATCCCAATCGATGCGGGCGTCGGCGTGGAACGAGGGCTCCTCGATGTTGTCATCCGCATCTGCCGCGGCGAGCTCAGAGGTTCTTGCAGCCAGAGAGGACGCTCTCTTCATCAGAGCCGAATCTGAGCGTGAGGCGATCCGGCTGACGGGTGACGCGAAACGCGATCGGGAAGAGTCGATCAGGGCCGCGCGAACGGACGCCGAACAGATGCTTGAGAGCGCGAGGACCGAGAGCGACGGCATCCTCGCAGCAGCGAACCAGCAGGCTGAGCAAGCACAGGAGCGTGCCAGACTCCTCGAAGATCGACGAGCCGAACTGCTCGCGGAGCTCGAGTCGACGCGATCGTCCATCGGGAAGCTCGAAGAAGAGATTGAGTCTCGACGCCAGAAGCTCGAGACCCCCGAACCGGAACTCGTACCTGAACCGGATCCGAGAACGCACCACTCCTCCGATGGCGGCTCTGTGAGGATTGTGGCCTCAACTCGGTCGGTGAGGCCGAAGCCGGTAGACGCCGAGGAGCTCGTAGCCGATGTTGTGGCTCTGCGAAGCACCGTGGCGCCACAGATCGCTCCCGAGGCCATACCCGCCGTCACGGAGACGGTCGCGGTCATCGCTCCTCCCCTGGCGGAGGAGCCGGCGGCTTCAAGCAGCCGGACGGTGGAAACCGAAGAGTCGGCTACCGAGACGCCTCCCGCGCCGGCGGAGAGTGTTGACGACATCGGATCGCTCTTCGCAAGCCTCAAAGCAGAAAGCGCGTCCCCCCTTCAGGGGGGACAGGCGAGTTCGCGAGCCAGGGGTGGCCGCGAGCCTGCGAGCTTGGAGGAGCTGGAGGCATCGAACCAGGGTGGTCCGGAGGGTCCAGACGTGCTGGAGACCACCGACGTATCCACTCTCATCCCCTTGCAGAATGCCGCTCTCAAGGAAATCAAGCGTACGCTCGTCGATCTCCAGAGCGACGCTCTTGAATACCTGCGGATCGACAGCGCATGGACGCCGCGCAAGACGTTCACCAACCGATTTGGGGCGCCGTACGCTCAACTCGCCCTGGGCATCACGGGATCGAAGGATGACGGTGGCGCCGCCAAGATGTTCAGTTCGAATCTCCACGGGGCTGTGGCCGGTGCTATCAGCAAGGCGCGTGATTCGGGCGCAGGTGATCGCCAGACAGCATCGGACGTGTCGCGTGTATTCAGGATGTGGCGGGCGGACGAGGCGGAACGCCGCGTCGCAGACACCGCACAGAGCCTGGCAGACACCAGACACCAGACACCAGACACCAGATAAGAAATCCCCGGTGCCAGTTACTGGTTTCTGGCATCTGGCATCTGGCATCTGACCAGTGGCGTGAATCTCCGGTAACGCCGTACAATCTCGCTTGTGATCAATAGAGAGCCCATCCCATACGGCAGGACTTCAGGCTTGCGTCGCGTCGCCACGTTCTTAGTCGTCGGGGCATTCATCCTGCTCCTGATGGCACGATGGATCGCAACGCTCTGGACGGATTACCTGTGGTATCGGTCCCTCGGCGCCAGGGAGGTGTGGTTCACGCTCACGTTCACCCAGGTGTGGCTCGTCGCCGCGGCGATCACGATCGCATTCCTGGTGGTCTGGATCAATCTCTTTGTTGTCGACCGGATATCGCCCCGTACATTTGTGTTCGCAGAGACCCCCGATGAGGAGCTTTTGGAGCGTTACCACGAATGGGTGGAGCCGCGCGCCCGTCTCGTTCGGTTCGGATTCTCAGCGTTTTTTGCTCTCCTCGTTGGATTGGGCGCTGCAACGTGGTGGCCGAACTGGTTGCAGTGGCGCCATGGCGTACCGTTCGGCCTGGTTGATCCGATCTTCGAGGTCGATATCTCTCGATATGTCTTCGGCCTCCCGCTCTACCGCGATGTCTATGGGTGGACCTTCCAACTTCTCTTGATTACGACCCTGATCGTCATCGCCGTCCACTACCTCAACGGTGGCATCAAGATCGGAACGCCTGGCCAACGCACATCAGACGGCGTCAAGGCCCACATCTCGATCCTGGTCGCCATGATCGCCCTGCTGAAAGCGGTCGGCTACGTGTTCGACAAGTGGGAGCTCCTGTATTCGACTCGAGGAGCGGTGTTCGGGGCTTCATTCACGGATGTGACCGCGCAGGTTCCGGCGCTGAATCTGCTGGTCTTCATATCGATCGTGTCGGCCATCATCCTTCTCGTCAACGTCTGGTTCCGTGGCTGGACGCTGCCTGCGGTCGCGCTCGGGCTCTGGCTGGTCACCTCCATCGGCGTCGGCGGGATCTATCCGGCGCTGGTGCAACGATTCTCGGTCGAACCGAACGAACTCAATCGGGAGTTGCCGTACGTGCAACATA
The DNA here is from genome assembly GCA_030125685.1 of Actinomycetota bacterium. Taxonomy (GTDB): domain Bacteria; phylum Actinomycetota; class Acidimicrobiia; order Spongiisociales; family UBA5794; genus B3-G11. Next base: position 1,693 of record JASJYA010000093.1, on the reverse strand, counting down.
ACCTCGATTTCACGCGATTCGCCTACGGCCTCGCAGACGTGGATGTTCGGCCGTTTAGCGCATCCCTGGGCCTCACCGCACAGACGATCGAGGAGAACCGCCCGACCATCGACAACATCAGGTTGTGGGATCCTGGCGTCCTCGCTCTGACGTATCCGGAACTCCAGAACATCAAGACGTATTACAACTTCGCAGACGTCGATGTTGACCGATACGTGATCAACGGTGAACTCACCCAGGTGATGATCGCCGCACGCGGACTCGACGAGCCGAACATACCTGGGGGAGGGTGGGTCAATGAACGTCTCGTCTATACCCACGGTCTCGGCGCCGTGCTGAGCCCTGCAGGGGATGTCTCATCCGACGGCCTGCCTGCGTTCCTCGTCTCGGACATTCCGCCGGTGAACCGCACCACGGAACCTTCTCTCGTTGTCACCCAACCTCGGATCTACTTCTCGGACGACTCGGAGAACGACTTCCTTATCGCAGGGTCACAAGAGGGGGAGGTCGACGTCCCGCAGACCGATGGTGGGGGAGAGACCATTACGACGATGCACTACGACGGCGCCGGCGGCGTGGAGATCGGCGGGTTCTTCACCCGGGTCGCCTGGGCGCTGCGGTTCGGCGATCTCAACACGCTGATCTCCAGCCAGGTTCGCGTCGACAGCAAGGTCATGTTCGCTCGGAACATCCACACCAGGATTCAGCGTATGGCGCCGTTCCTCTACGCCGATGACGATCCGTACATGGTCGTGGTCGATGGCCGTCTCGTGTGGATCATGGATCTGTATACGGTCTCGGGGAACATCCCGTATTCACAGCTTGCAAACACGGCGAGGCTGAACGCAGGCTCAGCCCTGCCGCGGACCTTCAACTACATCAGGAACTCTGTCAAGGCCGTCATCGACGCGTATGACGGCACGATTGACATGTACGTCTTTGACGCCGACGATCCGCTGATCCGGACGAACCAGAAGATTTTTCCCGGCCTCTTCAAGCCGCTCGATCAGTTCCCCGAGGAGTTGATCGATCACATCCGGTATCCGGAGGATCTGTTCAGGGTCCAGACCGACGTCTACACGCTCTATCACATGACCGATCCTGTCGATCTGTACCAGGTGAACACACCGTGGCAGATCGCCCGAGATCCTTCAACGAGCCCGAAGCCGCAACTTCGTGCGACCTTCGACACAGCGCCGATGCTCCCGTACTACCTGTTGATGGTGTTGCCGGAGGAGGATCGATTGTCCTTCCTCCTCATGCAGCCGTTCACGCCTGAGGATCGGCCGAACATGGCGGCGTTCGTGGTCGCCAAGAGCAGTCCACTCGAGGAGTACGGTGACCTGATCTCGTACACGATGCCCGTAGATCGCCAGATCAACGGCCCCGGACAGGTCGGGGACTTCATCGACCAGGATCCGAGGGTGTCGGCGGAGTTCACGTTGCTCGACCAGGAGGGATCCACCGTCATCAGGGGGAATCTCCTCGTTGTCCCAATTGAGGATTCGCTGTTGTATGTTCAGCCGATCTACCTCACCGCTGAGGAGGGGGGCATCCCTCAGTTCAAGCGAGTTGTGGCGTCGTTCGACAGCAAGATTGAGATTGCGGACACGCTCGACGAGGTGCTCGTGCTTCTCTTCGGGTCAGTCGACGGGGATGGGTCAGTCGACGGGGATGGGTCAGTCGACGGGGA
>JASJYA010000092.1 GCA_030125685.1 Actinomycetota bacterium | reverse complement strand
AGGATACGCGCAATTCGAGACGTTCCATCCAACGTTTCTGTACGAGTCCATGTGGAACATTCTGATCATCGTGCCAACGATCCTGTGGCTTGAGAAGAAGGGGAAGCTCGCGAAGGGCGCTTCGTTCGGTGTTTACCTTGCGATGTACGGCTTCATCCGTTTCATGATGGAGCTGCTGCGCACAGACACCACATTCCGGTTGCTCGGCGTCAGCCGCAACGGCTGGATCTCAATAGCGGTCGTTCTGGGTGGCGTGACCTGGGTCTGGTGGACGCAGAAGCGGGCGGAGGAGCGAACGCTGATCGGGGAATCATCGTTCCTGTCTCCTCAACCATCAGCCAAGAAACCGTCCCCCCTTTAGGGGGGCCTGCGAGCCCGCGAGCCTGGAGTGGCTGGAGAGCTGAAGGGGGGACGCGGGAACGGCTACTCGCTCTGCTGATCCTGGAACAGTTCGCCGATCGCTCCGATGCTGGAGAGGATTCCGGTCGCCTCCAACGGGAGGAAGATCTTCGTCGCCTCTCCGTTCGCGATACCCACGAGAGCTTCGAGATACTTGATCGCAATGAGGTCTGGAGTCGGATTCCCGGCATGGATGGCGCTGAACACCCGCTCGATTGCCTGTCCCTCACCTTCCGCGACGGTCAGTAGCTGATACTTATCGGCGTCTGCGACTTCCTTGATAGCGCGCGCCTGCCCCTCTGCATCGAGAATCCGAGCCTGTTTCACGCCCTCGGCGGTGAGGATGGCGGCACGCTTCTCCCCCTCGGCTGCCGTGACGGCGGCTCGGCGATCGCGCTCAGCCTTCATCTGGCGGTGCATCGCTTCCGTGACGTCCGCAGGCGGGTCGATCCGCTGGATCTCGACACGCACGACTCTCGTGCCCCAGACATCGGTCGCCTCATCCAGGATGGCGCGGAGTTCGGTGTTGATGACTTCCCTGGAGGTCAACGCAGCGTCGAGATCCATGTCGCCGATGACGTTCCTGAGGTTCGTCTGCGCCAGCTTTGTGGCCGCGAGAATGAAGGTCGCAACGTTGTACTTGAGCTTCACCGGGTCGGTCGCCTGATAGTAGACGATGGCGTCCACCGTCACGACGACGTTGTCCTTGGTGATGACTTCCTGGGGGGGCACGTCCACGACCTGCTCGCGCATGTCGACCTTCTGCACCCTGTCGATGAACGGGACGATCATGTTGAATCCGGGTTGGAGGGTCGTGCGGTACCGTCCGAACCTTTCGGAGAGCCCCAATTCGTGTTGCTGGATGATCTTGATCGCCATAGCAACGTAGATGATGAATACGAAGATCAGGATCAGAACGATCGCTGCTGCTTCCATGATGCCCTTTCCTTTCGGTTGAGTTTCTGATTCCTAGCCGAGTGGTTCGACGACGAGCCGCGCTCCTCTGACCTCGACGACCCTAACTTCGGCGTCCAGAGGGATCTCCTCGTTGTCGTCTGTCGTGGCTCTCCAGTCCTGCATGCCGAGTTTCACCATGCCTGTGCCATGCAGCCTGCTGACGGGCTCGATCACCAGGACGGTTGTTCCAACGTATCTGGCGGCGCCTACCGGGAGGAGCTCCCCGTGAAAGTCCTTCCTTGCGAAGCGCTGCATGAGCCAGAGCGCCAAGACAGAGATCAGAACGAAGGTGATGATCTGGATCGGCACACCGATCGACAACAGCGCCAGGATTCCTGCGGTTGCTGCGCCTACTGCGAACGGAAGAAGGAAGAACCCAGCCGTCAGCATCTCTCCGACAGCGAGCACTGCGGCTGCGATGAGCCACATGGCCATCCACGCACCCGTGTTCACCGTTTCGTCTCGGGGCGCCAACACGGCGACTGCGACAACGAGAGTGACGATCGCAGCCAGTCCGATCCAGAGCCCCCACATGGGAGAGTGGTCGTCTCGAGGCGCCGAGTTCGGAGGGGTGGCGGACTCGGTTGGATCTGTCACGGTTGCACTCCTTTTCGTGACACGGCTGGTCCCGGCGCTGAGGCCGAGGCGTTCACTTTACTGCCACGCATTTGAGCTAGATGGTACAGGATGGGCGCCACTCGGTGTCGCCGAACACGGAGACGGCAACTTCATAAAGCGCACGATCATACGTGCGGAGTTCTTCACGGGTGTTCACGTGGTTGTGTGAAGAATTCGGTGCGCGTTCCTCCGTGGTGTCCTCGAGGTTGGCGTCGAAGAAGCTCTGGACGCCCTCGGCCCAGTACTGGTCTGAATTGATCTCAGCAAGCGTGTTCTTCCACTTTCCCTCAGCGATCGCAACGGCGTAGGCCTGCTCGATCGCTCGTGATGTGGGCGTGTCGACTACATCCATCGCGAACCGCCTGATGGTGATGGCGAACGCACGCAGGAAGTTGTCCTCACCCGCGAAGCGGTCGTCCTCGCTGCACAGCAAGTTCTCTTCTCCCCCAGCGGCGAACGGGATGATCTCTGAACCTGGGAAGGCGCGCCCGAGCCTGCGCCAGTCTGTACCGGGATGATGGAAGTAGATGTCGTCGAACTCGGGAAGGTCCATGATGCGCTGGTCGTCGCCGATCACCCGGAGACCGATCGGGTAGCCGACGATGGCTTCTGCGTATTCGGGTCGGTTCACGAGCATCTGGTATGCCCTTGCCGCCAGTTCTCTGATCGCCTCGGGAGAGATTTCCTCGGCTGCGAGAACCTCCAGTCCCAAGATGGTGCAGCCCTGGGAGTACCCCTCAACGGCAGACGTGGGAGTGACCTCGCAGTCGTACTCAGGGCGGGCGACGGAGGTTGTCGTCGTCTCCGGCACGGTTGTCGAGGTGCTGGTTGTCACGGGCGCCAGAGTCGTGACAGGCGCGATCGTGGATGTCGGCGCAGTGGATGTTGCTGGCGCTACGTCGCTCGGCGAACACGCAGCAGCGACCAGCGCCGCCCCGATCGCTATAGCCCCAATTCGTGACATGACGCCAGAGCATATGGTCCCTCCCCTTGGTTCTTGCGTAGATTCCGGACGTATACGTCCGGAATCTACGCAAGAGTGCGGTTAGGTGAAGGTGAGGCCCGAGTCGTTCGCCCCGATCGTGACTGTTGAGCCTTCGGGGAGATCGCCCTCGAGGACTCGGCTCGCGAGGGGGTTGGCCACTGCGGTCTGGAGGAGGCGTTTGAGGGGGCGCGCTCCGTACACAGGGTCGTATCCATTCTCCGTGAGCCAGTCGATGGCGTCCTCGGTGAGTTCGACGTCAATCTTGCGGTCCGCCAATCGTTCGCGCAGGGACCCGAACTGGATCTCAACGATCTGGCGCAGGTCGTCCTTGGTCAGTCTGTGGAACACGATCGTGTCGTCCACACGGTTAAGGAACTCGGGGCGGAAGTGACTGTGAACGGCCTCCATCACCCGCGACTCAGTGACGTCATCGGGCATGTCCTGGTCAATGAACTCTGAGCCGAGGTTTGATGTCATCACGAGCACCGTGTTTGTGAAGTCAACCGTTCGGCCGTGCCCGTCGGTCATGCGCCCGTCATCGAGGACCTGCAACAGGGCGTTGAACACCTCGGGGTGTGCCTTCTCGACCTCGTCGAGCAGCACGACCGAATACGGCCTACGCCGTATCGCCTCGGTGAGCTGCCCGCCCTCGTCGTAGCCCACATACCCGGGTGGTGCGCCGATGAGACGACTCACGGAGTGCTTCTCCATGTACTCGGACATGTCGATGCGGACCATGGCGCGTTCATCGTCGAACATGAATTCGGCCAAAGCCCGTGCAAGCTCGGTCTTCCCTACGCCTGTCGGCCCGAGGAAGAGGAACGATCCGATGGGACGGTTCGGGTCCGACAACCCGGCCCGTGACCGCCTGATCGCGTTTGAGATAGCGGACACGGCATCGTCCTGGCCGATGACCCTCTCGTGGAGATGCTCTTCGAGGCGGAGGAGCTTCTGCATCTCGCCCTCCATGAGCTTGGAGACCGGCACACCCGTCCACTGGCTCACGACATCGGCGACATCCTCCTCGTCGACCTCCTCCTTGAGCATCTTGAGATCCGTTTGAAGCTCGATCAGCTTCTCCTGACCCTCGGTCAGCTGCTGCTGCAGGGCAGGCAGGGTTGCGTACCGCAACTCTGCGGCCTTCTCGAGATCGCCCTCGCGTTCTGCCCGCTCCGCCTCGCTCCGGGCCTCCTCGATCTGCTCCTTGGTCGATCGGATCTGCGCAATAGAGTCCTTCTCGAGCTGCCAGTGGGCGGTCAGAGCATCGAGCGTCTCAGCGAGGTCGGCAAGCTCTTTCTTAATGGTGACAAGGCGCTCGTTCGAGGCCTTATCCTCTTCTTTGGACAGCGCCTGCTTCTCAATCTCGAGTTGACGGCGTCGTCGTTCGAGTTCATCTATCTCATCCGGCATCGAATCGATCTCGATGCGGAGCTTTGACGCTGCCTCGTCAACGAGATCGATCGCCTTGTCAGGCAGATGTCGTCCGGTGATGTACCGATCGGACAGAACCGCCGCCCCGATGAGCGCGGCATCGGTGATGCGGACACCGTGGTGCACCTCGTAGCGCTCTTTGAGCCCGCGGAGGATCCCGATCGTCTCATCGACGGTCGGCGGCTCAACGAGGACGGGCTGGAAGCGCCGCTCCAACGCAGCGTCTTTCTCGATGTACTTGCGGTACTCGTCGAGCGTCGTTGCCCCGACCATGCGCAGCTCACCACGCGCGAGCATCGGCTTCAACATGTTCGACGCGTCCATCGATCCCTCGGCAGCGCCTGCACCGACGATCGTGTGCATCTCGTCGAGGAAGGTGATGATGCGACCCTCAGACGCCTTGATCTCGCTCAGGACCGCCTTGAGGCGCTCCTCGAACTCACCGCGGTACTTGGCGCCTGCCACCATCGCCCCGATGTCGAGTGAGACGAGACGACGGTTCTTCAGGCTCTCGGGTACGTCGCCGTCAACGATGCGCTGGGCGAGCCCCTCCGCAATCGCTGTCTTCCCCACGCCTGGCTCGCCGATGAGTACGGGATTGTTCTTGGTGCGTCTCGATAGCACCTGGATGACACGGCGGATCTCATCGTCTCGGCCGATCACAGGGTCGAGGTTGCCGGCCCGGGCGTCCTCGGTGAGGTCGCGCCCATACTGCTCCAGGGGAGCGAATGTGTCTTCGGGGTTCTGGCTCGTGATGCGCTGGGCGCCGCGTAGCTCGGTGAGAGCACCGAGCACGCTGTCCTTCGTGATTCCCGCTGCGCGCAGTGCGTCGCCAATCGTTGTGCGTGATTCGGCAAGGGCCAGGATGATGTGCTCGACCGAGATGTACGCGTCCTTGAGCGCGTCCTTCTCGCGAGACGCCGCGTCGAGTACTTCGATCGTCTCGGGAGCGAAGGTCACGTCTCCGCCACCGATGACGGTCGGGATGGAGTCAAGGGCGCGGTCGATGGGAGCGCGTACATCCGCCACATGCACGCCGAGACTGGCGAGGAGGGGGTACAGGATGCCGTCGGTCCGTGCGAGAAGCGCGTCAAGCAGATGGGCCGGTTGCACATACTGGTGGTTGCGCTGTTCAGCGCCACCCCTCGCAGCGAGGATCGCCTCCTGGCTTCGTTTGGTGAATTTGTTGATTTCCATCGGTTCCGCGCGCCCTTCGTGACATACTACCAACTGCAGTCATGAGGTAGTGTAGCTTATGCCAGATAATATGAGTCGATCCGACTCAGATATGGGGCGAGGTGTCGGCTGGGTCGCGGCCCAGGGAGTGCTCTTCGCCTTCTTCCTCACCGCCATCATATTCGGTGAACCGGTCGATGAGATCCCCGGCCTCATCTTCGCCCAGATCGTGGGTGTCATCATCGGCGCCGGGGGTGCAGGGGTGTCCCTCTGGGCTCTTCTCCAACATGGATGGAACGTGTCACCTTTCCCCAGGCCCGCGGAGGGCGCCCTTCTCGTTGATTCCGGGCCGTACCGTTACGTGCGCCATCCGATGTACTCGGGTATCGTCGCGTTCACGCTCGGGGTCGGCTTGGCGTATGCGAACCCTGTCGCGATGTTGTCTTCTGTGACGTTCCTCGTGTTCTTCATGGCCAAGACGGGCCGCGAGGAGGAGATGCTGGTCGACACCGTCGACGGCTATCGCGCGTATCGATCCAGGGTGCCCTGGAGCTTGATTCCCTTCGTCGTGTAGGGCACAGAGCACAGGCCGGATCTGGTATCTGGCATCTGGCATCTGCCTAGGGTATTCCCATGCTCCCAATCCGTATCGTTGAAACTGAGCGCGACGACTTCGACGGACCGATCGTCGAGTTGTGGCGTGAGGACGACTTCATCGGAATGGTGTTCTGGGATGGAGAGTCCGCAATCGTCCAGATCTACCCCGATGGCGCCGGGGACGCTCAGGATCTGGACGTCGGTGAACTCCAGCGCCTCCTCGACACCGCCATCCAGATCATCGACCCGTACGCCTTCGATGAAGACCTGACGGACCTCCGCGCGGCGGTCTCTGGTGCGGCGGACGACTCCGACGAACTGCATCCCACAACGGCTGCGCTCCTCAACGAATTCGACGACCAGGCCGTGCACCGCACCGAGGACGGCGAAGGATTCTTCAAACGTGGACCGGCAGAGGCGTTCATCGCGAAATGTGAGGAACTCGACCTTGCAGTCATCGAGATGGAGGGATTCGACCTCGAAGGCGGCAAGCTCATCGCGCGCCCGCAGCTTGATCTCGTTATCACTCCCCAGTCGATGATGTCGTGGTCCGAGTTCAGGATGTACGCGAACGCAACCGCTGCGGACAAGCTCCGTATCTGGCCTTCGCGTGCATCGCTCGTGGTCGCGTTCGTTATCCAACAGCCCGACGCCGAATCCATCGTCGCTTGAGCCCCCCAAACGTCGCGTACCCAGGGTTCTAGTCCACAAATACGCAATGTGGCCCA
>JASJYA010000091.1 GCA_030125685.1 Actinomycetota bacterium | reverse complement strand
CTCGACGTTGCACGACAGGCAGCGCTGGACCGAGGCTTGACTGCGCGTTTCGTGGAAGGACGGGCGGAGGCGACGAGCCAGGACGGCGCCGGCTTCGATCTGGTGAGTGCCGGCCAGTGCTGGTGGTGGTTCGACTCGGATGCGGCCATCGAAGAGGCTGTCCGAATCCTCGTCCCCGGTGGCCGCCTGCTCATCGCTAGCTTCTCGTATCTGCCGCTCTCCGGAACCATCGCCGGTCGAACCGAGGATCTGATCCTCGAGCACAACCCCGGCTGGCCGAATGCCGGTTGGAGTGGCCTGCATCCCGAACACGTAGAGGCTCTCGATGCGGACCAGGTTGAGCGATTCGATGCTGAACTTGCCGACCTTCTCGCGAGCGAGTTCCCCGGCGAACTCGCGGTCCCGCATCGCGTATTCGTCACGAGCGGTACCAGACCCTGACATGCACGAGGGGGTATATCTGAATGGATTCATCGTATATACTGCGTGTGTGACTAAACGACTTGTTGAAATCGATGATGTGCTTCTCGCCCGAGCCCGCGCTGTGGCAGGCGCAAACACGATCAAGGCAACCGTTGAGACAGCGCTCCAGATCCTCGTCGACCGCGACACCGTACTGATGCATGTCGCCAGATTGAGGTCGACCGACGCCCTCGAAGCGGACCACCTTGAAGATGCTCGCAGACCCCGACTCGGCGCTAATGCCTGAGGTTCGCTATCTGGTTGACACCTCCGTGTTGGGCCGCGCCCATCAGAAACTCGTTGGAGATCGCCTCGAGGAGTTGGCCCGGAGTGGACAGTTCTGGACATGCGGGATGATCGATCTCGAAATTACATACGGATCACGAGCCCGAGAAGTCGATGACGTGATCCAGGAGAGGGCGGCCCTGCCTTCAGCACCGATTGATGACGGAGTACTCAGCCGCGCCGTTCGGGTCGCGGGCCTGCTTGCTCAGGCCGGTCATCACCGAGGAGCGAAGCCGGTCGACCTGGTGATCGCTGCTGCAGCTGAGGCGGCGAACCTCACCGTGCTCCACTATGACAGCGACTTTGACCGCATCTCTGAAGTTACCAACCAGTCAACTGAGTGGATCGCCACCGCAGGCGCCCTTGATCAGTGAGCATGCCAGGCAGGAGTGGCTGTCGATCGCAGGACGAAGTCGCGAATGCCTGGAGCGTCGAGGCCGTGTGCGGTCCGATGGTCGCCAGGTGTCCCGTAGTGTCTCAAGTCGGGTTCAGTCACGCCGTGGGAGTGCAGCCGGATCGGCCGACCAGCGAGTGCTTCCATGACCCTCGCCGCCGAGGTGCCTGCGAGGTACGGTTCGATGAGGATCACGTCGGTGCCGGAGACCAACGCTCGAAGAGCGTCGCCGTCGAGGGGCGCCGGCGTGGAGGAGTAGAGCACCGAAACGTCGAGATCATCGACAGCATCCAAGGTTGCATCTGCAAGCGGTCCCACGACGAGGACTGTCGGTGACCCATGACTGCCGCGTTTGAGAGTCGAGATCATGCCCGGAGCCGTCGAGTACGGGCGGCTGTTTAAGTCAACGGAGGTGCGGATGTAGGCGGAGGCGCCAAGACTGTGCTCGTGGCGGAGCAGCATCTCGAGTTCGTCCGGGTGTCCTGGGACGTGTATCGACCATCCAGGAAGTGTTGCCATCAGTGTTACGTCCTCTGGAGCGAGATGAGTCCTCCCGGAACCCGAAGAGTCCCACGATGCCCCGACTGAGACCAAGATCGCGTCGGCTCCCTGATGTGTGAGGTCGAGCTTGATCTGTTCGTACGGCCTCTCGACGAGGAATGGTGCGTATCCGGAAACGATCGGCTTGAAGCCTTCGAGAGCAAGCCCGCCAGCGACGCCGATTTGTGCCTGTTCCCGGATGCCTACATCGACGATCCGCTTCGGGTAGCGCCCGACGAGACCCTGTTGTGAGAACGCGGCGTGGCCGATTACTGCCAGTACGATCACCGTGCGGTTGTCCTCGGCAAGGAGGTCACCAGCGACTCGTGTGAACCGTTCACGCATTGACTCAATCACGATGGGCTCCTACATCTGCTACGACCACGTGCGGCGATCCGGACCGATGGCCGGTAAGTTCGCGCTCGATGTCGTCGTGGTTTCGCCCGTCCACCGTGGTGGCTGTCCAACCCTCCACCTCAAATCGACGGGCGATGCCTCCTGGCCATCCCAAGATGGAGCTGTTGTTGTCGATAACGACGACAGTGAGCCGCGAGAGTCCGAGTCGGCCCGCGACGGCGATCGCCTCATGGTTGGATCCCTCGTCAAGCTCACCGTCACCGAGGAGGCAGAAGACGCGTCCCATTCGTTCGGCGATCCCGATGCCGATCGCTGCACCCACGGCGAGTGGAAGCCCGTGACCGAGTGACCCTGACGAGATCTCAACACCGGGCACGAGCAAGCGGTCGGGGTGATGGCCAAGGATCGAGTTGTAAGAACCGAAGCCGGCGAGATCCGTCGGTTCGAGAAATCCCTTGGCGGTAAGAACCGCATAGTAGGCCATCGGTCCATGGCCTTTTGAGAGGTATAACCTGTCACGGTCGGGGTTTCTGGGATTGTCACGATCGACGTTCATTACCCGGTCGTACAGTGTCCAGATGACGTCGAGTGTCGACGTCGCGGCGAGCGAGTGCTTCTCGTCACCCATCATTGCGGACATGAATCCGCCGAGTTCCTCGTATCCGAACTCGACCCGACTTTCGATGTCCTGACTTGGCTGTGTATGTAACATATCCACAACATACAACTTCAAGTAGACTTGAAGTCAAGGAGTTTTTTCATGGACGACTATTTGACGATCGGTGACCTGGCGAAACGGGCCGGCGTCGCGACGTCGGCCCTGAGGTACTACGAAGAGCGAGGTCTCATCTCTTCGGAGCGCACCGACGGGAACCAGCGGCGCTATCAGCGATCCGTGCTTCGAACCGTGTCAGTAATTCGTGCAGCCCAAGAAGTTGGACTGACGCTTGCTGAGATCGAACAAGCTCTCGATTCATTGCCCAACTCCCGGGCTCCGACGAAATCGGATTGGACCAAGCTTTCCCGCGGTTGGAGGACACAGCTGGATGAGCGAATCGGTGAACTGATCGCTCTGCGCGACGAACTCGATGATTGCATCGGTTGTGGCTGCCTCTCCTTGAGATCTTGTGCTCTGTTCAACCCTGGTGATCGCGCTGCAACATTTGGTACCGGCGCCCGGTACATCACCGGGGACGAACGGCCTTCTTTGTCCTGACACTGCCGTTGGCGGTCTATTGTGAATCCATGCCATTGATCGAGGAGCTTGTTGCACTGCTCGGCCCTACAAGCGTGCGCCACCATCCTCTCGACCGGGCTGTGTTCTCGAAAGACGCGGGGATTCTGAAGGGAGAGGTCATTGCTGCGGTGTTGCCCGAGACCGCCCAGGAAGTTGCAGCGATCGTTCGGATCGCGCGTCGGCATGACGTTCCGATCGTTCCCCGTGGCGCAGGGACAGGGCTTGCAGGCGGTGCGGTACCAGTTGACCCAGGGTTGCTCATCGTGCTCACAAGACTCAACCGGGTTCACGAGGTTGACGAGATTGGTCGAACGGCGTGGGTCGGGCCTGGTGTTATCAACCTCGATCTTTCGAGACAGGTTGAACCGCTCGGGCTGCACTTCGCGCCCGACCCCTCCTCCCAGCAGGCGTGCACCATCGGTGGAAACGTGGCCACGAACGCCGGGGGGCCGCACTGTCTTGCGGACGGAACCACGGTCGCTCACGTACTCGCCGTCGAGTTCGTGACAGCGGAAGGGGACATCGTCACCGTTGGCAGCGAGGCTCCGGATCAACCCGGTCTCGATCTGCGTGCCGTTCTCGTCGGATCAGAGGGAACGCTCGGGATCATCACCAAGGTGCTGGTTCGTCTCACCGAGAACGCTCCCGATGTTGCAACGATGCTCATCGGCTTCCCGACGATCGAAGGCGCAGCTGCAACGGTTTCAGGGATCATTGCGTCCGGCCTGATCCCCGCGGCTCTCGAGATCATGGATCAGCCGATGGTCGAGGCTGTCGAGAATTTTGTCCACGCCGGATATCCGACGGACGCCGGCGCGGTGCTGCTTGCCGAGGTGACGGGAACCTCCGAGTCTGTAGCGGCCGGTGTCGAGATTATCCGTTCTGTCGCGGAGCGTCACGCTCCAACGGATGTTCGCGTCGCGACGGACGACGCTGAGCGGGCGATCCTGTGGAAGGGACGTAAATCCGCGTTCGGTGCGGTCGCGCAGGTTGCTCCTGACTACTACCTCCACGACACAGTGGTGCCTCGCACCGCCCTTGTCGAGGTCATGTCGAAAATCTACGAGATTGGCGACCGCTACGACCTCACGATGCTCAACGTGTTCCACGCAGGCGACGGCAACCTGCACCCCCTCGTCGCATTCGACTCGAAGGAACCCGGGATGCTCGAAAAGGTACAGGCCGCAGCGCGGGAGATGGTCGAAGTTTCGATCGACGCAGGGGGCTCGCTCTCGGGAGAGCACGGCATCGGACACGAGAAGAGAGACCTCATGCATCTCGTTTTCTCAGACGTCGACCTGGATGCTCAGGCACGGGTTCGTGAAGCGTTCGACGAAGCAGGGATGATGAATCCGTCCAAGGTGCTCCCCGAAGGATCACGCTGCTTCGATGCGAGCGGTGTACGCCTATGAGCAAGGTCGCCCCTTCTTCCATTGCCGAGGTTGTCGCTCTGATTCGAGATGCGAGGCACGATCAGCAACCGCTCTGGTTCATGGGTTCTGGATCCACTGAAACGCCCAGCGATCACCTCACTATGTCGACGGAGAAATTGGTAGGGATTGTGGACTACCAGCCGGACGACCTGATCGTCGTCGTGCGAGCAGGGACGACCCTCGCGGAACTCGATGACACCCTGGAGGAGCACGGGCAGAGTGCCGTCCTGCCGGAGACCACACCCAACCGAACCGTTGGCGGTGTTGTGGCGTCGGGTGCTTCGGGATACAGGAGGCACCGGTACGGCCCAACGAGTAACAGGGTGATCGGTGCGACGATCGTGACCGGCTACGGGGAGGTCGTGCACGCTGGCGGGCAACTCGTCAAGAACGTCACCGGGTTCGACCTCCCGCGGCTAGTGACCGGATCCTACGGCTCGCTCGGCTTCATCGCGGAGATCTCGCTCAAACTCTGGCCGACGCCATCGGCGCCGAGAACCGTGAGGGTCGAGGACGCCGGTTCGGCCCGAACCCGGACGTATCAGCCGATAGCGGCACTCGAGACGGAGACCGGGGGCCTCCTGTACACCTCGGATCCAGGCGCTTCGACCCTGGAAGGGCCGGTAACTGAAGAATTTACCTGGCCGGATCCGATCGATGAACGAGTTGTAGCAGCCGTCAATGTTCCTGCTCGCCTCGTGGCCGAAGCGATCGCTCGTTTGGGTGACTCCGGTGCGACCCGGTTCGTTGCGCAGCACGGCGTTGGCGTTATTGATGTCGGGTGGGCGGACATCGATGAGGCGCAGATCGTCGAGCTGAGGGCGTGGACAGAAGCCGGCGGCGGATCTCTCGTGATCCACAGGCGCGGTCCTCTGAGCGAAACGCTGTCGAAGTGGGGAGGAGCCCCGGCGTCTCTCGACATACAGTTCCGCCTCAAGGAGCTGTTCGATTCAGATCGAATTTGCAATCCAGGCGTGCTCCCGGGCGGCGTGTGATGGCTTGGGTTACTACGCATCCGCCATTGCGCGTCGATCTCGATGCGTGTGTCACGTGCGGCCTCTGCCTACCGGTCTGCCCGACGTACCGCCTCACAGGTGACGAGACGGCTTCACCGCGCGGTCGCCTTGCAGCAATCGACGCGGTGGACACGGGTGTTATCGCCGTGGACCACCGGTTCGGCGAGATCGTAGATTTCTGCCTGCAATGTCGCGCTTGTGAGACGGCCTGTCCATCGTTGGTGCCTTTCGGTCAGATCATCGAGCGAGCAAGCGCGGAAATCGTCGCCCAGATGCCATCGACCGTGTCGAGGGTACGACGATTCGCGGTCACGACTGCTCTTACGAACCCGGCGATCTTGCGAAGCGGCGCCATTGCGATTGGCGCTGCTCAGCGAATCGGTCTCGCCAAGGTTGCGTGGAGAGTTGGGCTCCCCACCGACGGCTTGAGGAAGATTCCAATCCCGCATCGAAGCGCGAGGGGAGGATCGTGGGGGAGCGCCGACGCACGCGTAGCGACCCTGTTCGTCGGCTGTGTTGCCGACGCCTGGTTCTCAGATATACACAAGGCGACGATCGAAGTGCTTCTGGCCGCCGGATATCGGGTAGAGGCCCCGGCCGCCCAGAGGTGCTGTGGAGCGTTGGCCGCCCATGAGGGCCTTGTCGACGATGCCGCACGGATGGCGGTATCGAACCGGAGAGCGCTCGCGAGCGCTGACGTAATCATCGTGAATGTCGCCGGCTGCGGCGCACACCTCAAGGCTGACCCTGAGATTGGCGGTCGAGTTCGGGATATCACCGAGGTGGTTGCTGCGGCGATAGAGGACGGGCGCCTACCGGCGCTTCCGACGAACGGCGAGCGGGTTGCGGTCCAGGACCCCTGCCACCTCGAACACGGGCAAGGGATCGTGGAAGAACCCAGAACCGTCCTAGAAGCGGCCGGCTACGAAGTTCTCGACGCTGACCCCGGCGGTCTCTGCTGCGGCGCGGCGGGCATGTATCTCCTTGACCATCCCGATACGAGCACCGAATTGGGTCGGAGAAAGGCCGAAGCGGTCGAAGCGACTGACGCAACCCTGGTCGCTTCAGCCAACGCCGGCTGCGAGATGCAGCTCCGACGCTTCCTCGGCGCAGGCTACGAGATCCGCCACCCCGTCGAGCTGTACGCGAAAAACTTGTCCTCCCTTTAGGG
>JASJYA010000090.1 GCA_030125685.1 Actinomycetota bacterium | reverse complement strand
CAGGTGACAGGTGACAGGTGACAGGTGGACGGGTGTCAGGTGTTGCGTGTGGACGTTGGGCGAATCTCAACATCGACATCGTCTACTGAACCGTTCGTTGGAGTCTTGACTCTACGCTTGATATATCCGAGGGCTATTCCCCTCTCTGATGATGTGACGGTCCCGACCTCATCGCCGTCAACGACGATCCCCGCGCCCTTGGGCAGTGAAACGTCGGCCTCACATGCAATATGTACGAGGCGTTTCGGCGGTTCGACGCCGCGATAGTGGACACGGGCCACGAACTCCTGTCCTGTGTAACACCCCTTGTCGAACGAAATCGTCTGGTCCACGAGCCCAGTCATTGCGGGCGTCGCGCTGCCTTCTATCTCGGCGCCCATTCGCGGCCAGCCTGCCGATATACGCAGCGTTTCTAGGCCGTGTGAGACAAGTTCATCAGCGTCCCTAGGCATCTTCACCGTCGGCCCGACGACATCGACTCCTTCAGCGTCGCTCCACGAGACCTCTGCAACTATCGGAGCGTCCTGCTCCTGGGGAATTCCACCACGCCACGCGATTCCCGGCCATGTTGCTTGTTCGAAAGCGACATCCATCCGGAACAGGAACTGATCGATCGTCTGGCGAACCGTGTCCCCCCAACCGGGCTCCGTGTCGAGCACGAACACATCGTCGCTCTCTCGGGTCACCCTGAGGAGTGCAACGATCTCGCTCTTCGGCTCCAGGAGAAACGACCATGCTGACTCCCCAGGATTAAGAACGAGCACGTCCTGGGTGAGTTGTGTCTGGAGATACTCGCCTGCATCGACGCCAGAAACGATCACCACATCGCGCTCGATGGGTGTTGCAGTGAGAATCGCCATATCTCAATGGTACGACGACGCGATTCGACCGGCGACGGGATCAACCACGGATGCCGGGGAGATCGAGATCCGCCGCGTGATGACACCGCACCTCGGTCGCACCGACGACTGACGCTCTCGGCGCAACCGAGCGGCAGATCTCGGTTGCATACGAACAGCGATCCGCAAAGGAGCACAGGCCACGGTCGATATCGACCAGCAGCTGGGCCTCTCCATCGATGGTGCGCAACCGCCCCGGTGTGACGCCGGGGAGGGATCCGACGAGTCCTGCGGTGTAGGGGTGCTTCGGGTGGTGGTAGATGTCGGTGACCGACGCGTGCTCGACCATCTCCCCGCCGTAGACCACGGCAACCCGATCAGCGATTCGAGCGACGACAGCCAGATCGTGGGAGACGAACACCATGGCCATGCCGCGCTTCGCCTGCATGTCCATGATCAACTCCATGATCCCTGCTGCTACCGGCGGATCGAGTCCGTTGAGCGGCTCGTCAGCAATCAAAAGGTACGGCGCCTTCGTAAGTGCAGCCGCGAGCATGGCTCGCTGCGCCATCCCGCGCGACAACTCATGTCGAAACGCTCGGAAGAGTCTTCCGGATTTGGGCAGACCCACTTCCCCGAGAGCGTCAAAAACTCTCTCTTCGATCTCCTTGATCGAGAGATTTGTGTGCTCGGCGAGAGCCTCCCCCGACTGCTCACCAATGACGATATCCGGCGTCCACGACCCGATCGGATCCTGGAACAAGAATCCCACTTCCGTCCCGACAAGTTCCGCCCACGCGTCATCGGTGTACCCGGCAGTCGTGGTGCCCGCGACTCGGCGCTCCTTGTACTCTCTCCGCAAGCCCTCATCGTCCTCCCCTGACCAGGGGTGGAACGGTTGATACACATGGTCCCGGTACCGGGTCGTCCCGCCGATGACTCGAGCGCCCGACGACAGCAGCCCGAACGCCCCCATCAGCATGAGGGACTTACCCGACGCCGATTCGCCGACCATGCCGAGCACCTCGCCTTCATGCACGTGGTATGAGACACCAGGCAGGGTCTCGACCCATCCAGGCTCGAGTTGTTCACCGTCGTCGGTCACGGGTCCGGGCAGTCCCTTGACGAGGCGGAAGTCGTCTACCACAGCTACCCGAAGGTCTTTGACTTCAAAGAGCGGCTTGGGCACCGATCGCCTCCTGGTCCTTGGCGGCGACGGTTGCGGCGAGCAGACCTCCTCCAACCACCAAACCTACGCCGAGCCAGGCGGTCACGTTCGGAATCTCCCCCAGAAGCAGCGCGGCCCACACCACAGCAGACGCCGGTTCAATATACATCACGACACTTGTGGCAGCAACAGGGAGGTGACGCATCATCTCCCAGTACAGGAAGCCGGCGAAGCCCGTGAACACGGCGCCGAGGATGAGGAAGTTGACGATGTGTTCCGCGTTCTGAGTCAGGGCGCCGTACGTTGCCGGAGCGAGTAGGAATGACGCGATTATCAGTTCACCCATCGCCATGGTGAGGCCACCGAGATCCTGCGCAACAGGCTTTCCCACGATCATGAGAGCAGCGAGGAGTGCTGCGGACAATCCTGACATCATGAGTCCTCTCCCCGCAGCAACTCCCGGTTGCCAGGGCTGAACGACCAGGAGCGTCCCCACGGCTGCAACGCTCAACGCCATCCACAATCGGCGATCGACTCTCTCACCGAGGATCGGCCCGGAGAGAATCGCTGCACCGATAGGCCCGAGATACAGCACGGCGAGCGCGACAGCAACGGTCGTGAGCTTGATCGATTCGAAGAACGTGATCCAATGCAGCGCGAGCAGAACGCCGGAGAGCGCAAGCCTCCCTCTTCGGACTTTCGGAAACGAGAGTCGACGCGTGGCAGCGGCCACAGCGATGAGAGCGATCGCTCCGAAGGTGACTCTCACACCGACGAGCTGCGTCGAAGGTACATCGTTTCTGACGAACAGCGGAATCGCACCCCACGCGATCGCAAGGAGTGCGAGCGTGACGAGAGCTGTAGTGGCCTTTCTGGTGTCGTCGCGCATCACGAAATGCTACTGCCAGATGCCAGACACCAGATCCGATCATCTGGTATCTGGTATCTGTCCTACATTGGCGGGTCGGCGCGTCCCATGTCTGCAAAGAGGGTGAACTCTGGGAGGAAGGTCATCTCGACCCTTCCAACGGATCCCTGGCGGTGCTTTGCAATAATGACCTCTGCGACGCCCTTCGATTCGACCTTCTCCGGGTAGTAATACTCGTCGCGGTAGATGAACATCACGACATCGGCGTCTTGTTCGACCGCACCGGATTCCCGCAGGTCGCCGAGACGGGGCCTCTTGTCCTCCCTCGACTCGACAGCGCGATTCAGCTGGGAGAGCGCAAGGATCGGGACGTGCAGCTCGCGGGCAAGATTCTTGAGCGACCGTGAAATGGTCGCGATCTCCTGCTGGCGATTCTCCTCACCTGATCCGTTCATGAGCTGGAGGTAATCCACGACGATGAGATCGAGCCCGGGACGCCTCCGTAACCTGCGACTCTTCGCTCTGATCTCGGTGACAGTGAGACCAGGCGAGTCGTCGACGAAAATGTTCTGCTTATACAATGCGCCGGCAGCGTTCGATAACTTCGTGAAGTCCGCTTCAGAGAGGCGTCCCGTTCGAAGACGCTGGGAGTCGATGCGGCCGTTCGCGCACAGCATTCTCGTCACGACTTCCTCACGACTCATCTCAAGACTGAAAATCGCGACTGTGTTCCCTGCGAGCGCGACGTTTTGGGCGATATTGAGCGCCAGAGCGGTCTTCCCCATCCCTGGACGCGAAGCGAGAATGAGCAGGTTCGTCGGGTGCAGCCCAGCGAGCTTGCTGTCGAGGTCTCGGTAGCCTGTCGAGAGACCGGTGACCTCGGATCCGTTTCGCTGCAACTCCTCTGCCTTCTCGATAGCAGGACCCAGGAGATCGTCGATTACCTGGAGGCCCTCACCAACCTGTCGTTCCGCAACAGCGAAGACTGCCTGCTCGGCGCGGTCGACGACCTCCGCGATGGGATCCTGTGTATTCCCTGCGATGACGCCGATGTCACCTCCCACCTTCATGAGCCGCCGCCGGAGCGAGTGCTCTTCAACGATTCCCGCGTAATATTCAGCGTTCGACGTCGAGGGGACCGAATCGATCAGACGGGTCAAGGCTTCGATGCCGCCCATCCGGTCGAGTGATCCGTCGCGTCGGAGACCTTCCGAGACCGTGACAGCGTCGATCGGTTCGTTCGCGTCAAATAGTTGTTGAACGACTTCGAATATCTGCTGGTGAGATGGCTCATAGAAGTCGTCAGCATGAAGCTTCTCAAGTGCGATGTTGGCGGCGTCACCAGAGAGAAGCAGGGCGCCGAGTACGGATTCCTCCGCGTCGATGCTGTGCGGCGGAACCCGAGGTGATCGAGTGATCTGTTGGTCGATGACCGCTGTCACCAGTCCTCCTCGGTGGGGTTGTCGACTTGACACTCACCATCATGGATGTCGGGTGAGACATTTTCTGATGGCCTAGCGCCAACATTGCGAGCATAAGGGGAGTCACGGCACGTCAAGGCTCAATGCGACTCAGCGTTTTTCGCGGTCACACCAGTTAATCGCGAGAACAGGCAACAGGCGTCAGGTCACAGGCGACAGCCAGCACGTGCTGACCTGTGACCTGTGACCTGGTGGCTGTCTAGACCGGTATCACATCCAGAGTGATTGAAACCTCGACGTCGGCGTGCGGCTTGAGCGCGACCTCGTGAAGACCGATCGCTTTGATCGGATCCTCGATCTGAATGATCTTCTTGTCGATGTCGATGCCCGTGAACTTAATGATCGCCGCTGCAATGTCTGCCGCACCGATCGATCCGAAGAGGTTTCCTGCGTCCCCGGATCGCGCGGCCACGACGACGCGAGTCCCCGCGAGCGACTCGGCGAGCAACCGTGCTTCTTCGAGCGCCTTGCGCGCCGCGTCCTCTGTCGCGATACGCATCGCCTCAGCCTGCTTGAGAGCCCCAGGAAACGCCTTGACTGCGAACTTGCGCGGAAGGAGGTAGTTACGGCCGTACCCATCCGACACGTCGACCACATCGCCTTTGTCGCCGAGATCAGCAACAGGCTTGGTGAGGATGACCTTCATCTGCGCGACCTGTGAGAGCCGCCGGACCTCTGGGGGGCGCCCGATCTCTGGGATGTGTACGGAAGAAGCGCCATTTCGCGAGCGTTCTTGATCGCGAGAGCGACTTCACGTTGACGTCTCGGCGAGAGCCCTGTCACACGCCGTGAACGAATCTTGCCGCGGTCAGACATGAACTTGCGCAGCAGCGCAACGTCCTTGTAATCGACGGTCTCTCCCTCAGCAAACTTGTACACAGCTCGCTTCTTCTTGGGGTTGATCTCGGGACGACGGCGACGCCTCCCCGGTGCTTTTGGACTAGCCATGTATGTACTCCTTGAGATTCTCTAGAACGGCGCCTCATCGGGACCGAAATCTGTGCGTGCAACCGGAGCGGCGGGCGTCGTTGCCCCGCCGCCGTAATTGCCACCTCCATCAGAACGCTGCGTCTTGGTAACTGTCGCGGTAGCCCACCGCAGCGACGGGCCGATCTCGTCGATCCTGACTTCGACCACCGAGCGCTTATCCCCTTCGTTCGTCTCCCACGTTCGCTGTTCAAGGCGCCCCGTGATAAAGACGCGATCGCCCTTGCTGAGGGATTCTGAGACGTTCTCCGCTACCTCACGCCAGCAGGTTCCCCCAAAGAAACTTGTGTCTTCCTGCCATTCGTTGTTGCGATCGCGATAGCGCCGATTGACGGCGATGCGGATCTTCGCCATCGCTACGCCACTCGCGGTGAAGCGAAGTTCCGGGTCTTCTACGAGGTTCCCTACGAGGGTTACGCTGTTGCTCATTCTGCCTCTCTCTTCTTTCGACCTGATCACATTCTTCTGGCACAGGTGCTCTTGGTTCCAGTGTGAACGGTCACTGTGACACTTTCAAGCCGAGCGTCCAATCTACTTGGACTTCCGCATGATCTTGTGGCGGACCACACTATCGAGTAGACCGAGGGAGTGATCGAGGGTTTCTTGCAGCGCGACATCACCGTCGAAGGTGATGACGGCGTAAAAGCCCTCGGTCATGTGGTCGATCTCGTAGGCGAAACGGCGCTTGCCCCAAAAGTTGGATTCCTTGACGGTTCCTTCACGGTCGGTGATGGCCTTCTCGATTTCGGCCACGGCGTCACGAACATCGGATTCTTCCATGTCGTAACGATGGATCACCATCAGCTCATATGAGCGCATTCAATATTCCTCCTTCGGGCATCCGCTCTGCGGAAGGCCCCCACAGGTGGTGGGAGCAGAATGGTTCCTGTGCGACCTGAGCCTCACAGGGCGGCGCCATCTCGACGCCGGCTGAAGATCGAAGTGTACCGGTGTAGGACGCTACTTCTGGGCAGTCTTCCAGGCCTTCTTGCGTTCTTTCATCTCGGCGCGGTCTGCCTCGGAATGCACCTCGGAAATGTTCGGCCACTCCGGCAGCACGTCATCCCAGCCCTCGGGCCTGACACCGAAGTGTTGAGCCAGCACGGCGGCGTAAACCCGCGCCTTGTAGTCACCAAAACCAGGCATCTTCTTGATCCGGTCCAGTAGTTCCGCTCCTGAATCCACACCGTTCCACAGTCCCGACGGGTCGCCGCCGTACTCATCGACGATGAAGTTCGCCACTGCCTGGGTTCACTTCGCCATGTTCGCCGGAAAGCGGTGCAGCGCGGGCTTCTCACGGAACACATCCTCGAGATCCTGTGGATCCATCGCGGCGATCGTTCCAGCCTCAAGCGGCACCCCCAACCGTTGTTGCAGCATGTACGGCCCGGCGAAGGCCTTCTCGACAGGTACCTGTTGGTATAGGGTCATGCCGACAAGCAGCGCGAAGTGATTCTCTGCGAGCGCTTCGTTCGCCGCTTCCTCGCTTGTGAAGTGAATCCCGCTCATACGCCAACAGTAATACAGATCGCACCCCGCTTTTGGCGTCCATGAGAGCG
>JASJYA010000089.1 GCA_030125685.1 Actinomycetota bacterium | reverse complement strand
ACGTAGTACGTAGTACGCATGACGTAGTACGAACTGCCGAGTCGTACTACCTACTGGGGAACCCCACCACGTCCCATACGTGGAGTTCCCCCTGTGAACGTACCGAGGACGATTCGCGCCTTACCCTCCGCATGACACAGATATCGAACCGTCGACGGTGCCTAACTCGTTCATGTCGAAGAAGGATCCAGAAACGCTGAAATTCCAGCCGCTCGCTTCCACCTGAGGCTCAGAGGCCTGTCCAGAGGGAATGTTGAGCGAGAATTGCGCCATCTCACCGTCGATCATGGTCATTACGGGCACCTTGGATTTCAGCGGGGTGTGATGGTGGCGAGTAGGTGCCAGTTGGATTTCCGGGCGTAGAGGAGGATCCGGATCCGGTAGTTGCGGAATCGTGTGCATCCGAAGGCGATGCGTTTGATGAGCTTCCCCCCGTTTCTCCGGACACGTATCGTGTGTGGCCTTGAGGGTCCTAGAGAGAAGAGATGATGCCTGCACCATTCCCTCACCGCCTACGATCACTGACCCCTTGGAACTAATCATCTAGATGATCGCTCCTCCCTCAAGGCGAGCAGCAGAGGGAACCAAGAAATACCATCGAGCAATGATCGGCTTACTCCTCACCGCCGTCACTCGGACTCAGGCGCCGAGGAACGCGACTGCGATAGGCCCGTATGCGGGCGTGAGAGAACTTTCCAGTCGGTCGCCGTTCCTGGCCGCCTCATCGAATAGCTCAAGGACACGTTCGGTGTCGCGCGCTGAGTTGGCCTCCGTGATGGCGGCCGCTGTCACGGAAGACTCGTTGAAGAAGCGGACGAATGCGTCGTGTTCGATTGCGAACTCGGCTGGCGGCTCAATGCGGGCCATGGCGTCTCCAGCCGATCTGAGATGGGACTCGATCTCTGGCTGGACCTCGTCAAGGCGGACAGCCCTCTCCTCGGGCGACATGTCTTCGACAAAAAAGAAGAGGCCGCGCACATCCAGACGGTGTGAGCGGAGGATCTCGTAGACCTGTTGACCGTACTCGCCGCCAGGCAGATCAGCGCCCGCGGGACAGAAGCTGTCGTCAGGAGCCGCGGCGAGACAGAACGTCCGAGTCAGACCCTTCAAGAACGACCCATGAGCCTGATCCGCGCTCGTGTTGACCGCGAGCAGCTCCTGCATGTTCTCACGTGCAAGCGCCGACTCGAGTTCCTCGACCACGCCGACCAACACAGTGCGAAACTGAACCCACTCGTCGTGCTCCTGAGCGAAGTCGGGTGGCGGCGTGGCACTCTGCGCGTCGTCGAGCGCGGTCGCCGCTGCACCGGCGAAATCCACCTTGCCCACCGTCTCGAACAGCAACCCCCTCGTTGCGTAACTCTGAGTGATCGCCTGCACCACTTGCTGGAACCCCAGAGCGTACTCTCGTTCGATCTCCGCCACGACCTCGAGATAAGACACAGCTTCGGGGGTGCCGCCCAGGCTCTCGAACGCGGAATCCCCGGAGCAAGCGGAACCCACCAGAGCGAGGCCGACTCCCCACAGTACCCACGATCGATACACGCCTTCCCTCCGCTCATAGCCGCTTCTGCCGCGGAGCGTACCATTCCGCTCCTCCTGCAGGGCCAGACACTGTCCGATTTCGGACAGTGTCTGGACGCGAGGTAACACGGTCCGTCGAGCTGTGATCTGCATGTGACAAGTCGGCGGCGATCGAGGCGGGTGCCTGGAGGAAGAGCGGCAGATACATCACCCGCTCGCGGAATCAGGATGATGACGAGACCGGGCCTTCTCAACTGAGCTACAACGTTGCGGTAATCAGGAAACCTGTGAGCCGGACGACGTCGGTGACCCTTGTCAGGACGATGTGCGAAGCCAAAGCAGGGTCCTGCCCGAATCTCCACAACATCACAGGGATGCCGGACCCGACGAGTCCGGCGACGAGGAATGCGATCCACACGGAGATGAACACGATGGCCCCCAGCTCGCGTGATGCAACTCCGTTCGAGCCTGTCTAGATGTGACAACTAGCCGTCGTTCGTCGTATGTCGCTACACCAAGTGCCCTCCGCCGTCGACGCGGATGATCTCGCCCGTGATGAAGTCGTTCTCGAGTAGAAAGGCAACGGTGTCGGCCACGACTTGCGGACCTCCGATGCGGCGAAGGGGCAGATCATCAGCGAGTCTCCGGGCGTATTCGTCGTCTTCGTTTGCCGGCGGTAGGACGACTCCGAGGGCGACTGCGTTCACCCTGATATTCGGCGCAAGCGCGAGGGCGGCCGCCCGCGTAAGCGTGTCGATGCCGCCCTTCGCGAGCATGTACGACACATGTTTCCGATAGGGACGGGTCGTCTTGACATCGGTCACGTTGACGATCGCTCCGCCGAGTTCGTCGGGAACCTGATCGGCGAAGGCCTGGGTGAGCATAAGAGGCGTGGCAAGCGTCAGATCCTGAGTGTCGCGAAATCCCTCGAGGGTGACGTCAGTGATCGTGTCGGATGGAAATCCTGACGCGCTGTTCACAAGAATCGTGGGTGATCCGAGAGCTTCCGCGGCGACACGAATAAGGCCCGACGCATCTCCGGGATTGGACAGGTTCACCGAGCCGATAGCCGCGACACCACCACCATCGACTATCTCCTGCCGCAAGGACTCCGCCGGGGATGCGGATCGGCTGTAGTGAACGAACACCGAGACACCACGAGAAGCCAACTCCAGTGAGATCGCCCGTCCAATACGCACGGCGCCGCCGGTGACCACTGCCGTTCTTCCTGCAAGATCCATGTCACCATCGTAGCGATGACGCCTCTGCCAGGCCGATTCACCCTAAGCTGACTTCCGTGAGCAAGGAAGATCCGAAACCTGGGCGATGGATACTCCCGATTGTCATCGGCGGACTGATCGGATTCACGTACGTCTTCGTGAACGCGCTTCCACCGGCCGAGATCACGGCGTCCACATCCACAACAACGGTTGCAACGACCACAACGATCCCGCAGACAACGACCTCGACAACGTTGCCGGTCGAGACCCTCGCGTTCCTCCAGGAACTCGATCGATTCCAGAAAGAGGCGAACGATCTTCAGATGGACATGGATGACGTGAACAACGCGAGAGAGGACGGCGGGAACTTCGACCAGGCCCTTCCAGGATTCATCGCGGTGGAGGAGGGAGCCCAGGATCTCGCCAACGAGATCGCAGCATCATCCGTGCCCGACCCGTTCATGCCTGCATGGCCCGACACGATCGCGGCGTCACAGGATCTCGTGAACCAAGCCCAGGCGGTCATCGACGGTCTTCGGGCGCCGGACGACGGAACCCTCAGGCGTGCAGCCGTAGCCGAATACGCCGTGACGACCAGAGCCTTCACCGATCAGCTCGACGTCGTTCGCGCACTGACTCCGTAGCCCACGCTCTGGCGTCTGGTATCTGGTATCTGGCGTCTGTCAAGCCAACTTGCTGCACACCGTCTCGGTCATCAGCGCCGCCACGACGTAAGGATCTGCATTCGCGTTCGGGCGGCGGTCCTCGATGTAGCCCTTCCGATCCCGATCGACCATCCAGGGGATGCGCACCGAGGCGCCCCGATCGGAGACGCCGTAGGAGTACTCGGACCACGGCGCCGTCTCGTGCATGCCCGTGAGCCTTCGCTCGATGCCTGCCCCATAATTCGCCACGTGCTCTTCAGCCTTCTCGCCGAGCGCCTCGCACGCCGCGATGATCGGATCCCAACCCTCTCGCATCGCTCTCGTGGAGAAATTCGTGTGCATGCCTGCGCCGTTCCAGTCCCCCGTCACCGGCTTTGGATCCAGCGTCGCTGAGATGTCATAGTCCTCCGCAATGCGATACAGCAGCCAGCGCGCAAGCCAGACCTCGTCGCCTGCCGCGACAGTGTCTACCGGGCCGATCTGAAACTCCCACTGGCCGATCATCACCTCGGCGTTGGTACCTGAGATGTTGAGGCCCGCTGAGATGCACGCCCAGGTGTGGTCCTCAACGATGTCCCTGCCCCAGATCTCGTCGGCGCCGATGCCGCAGTAGTAACCGCCTTGGGGCGCTGGATACCCGCCGATTGGCCAACCGTGGGGGCGCCCATCCTTGTAGAAGGTGTACTCCTGCTCTATGCCGAACCAGGGTTCCTGATCGCCGTACTTCTCGAGGGCGGCGACCGCAGCAACGCGGGTGTTGGACTCGTGAGGAGTCATGTCGACGTTGAGCACTTCGCACAGAACCAGAACATTGTCTCCGCCACGGATCGCGTCCGGGACGACCTTGACGGGATTCAGCACGCGGTCAGACTCTCCCCCTAGCGCCTGTTCGGTCGACGAACCGTCGAAAGCCCAGATCGGCATCTCGTCTCCGTCATGGATCACCTTCGTCTTGGATCTCAGCTTGGCTGTCGGCTTCTGACCGTCAATCCAGATGTATTCCGCGAGATAGGTCATCGTTCCTCGCTTTCAGTAGTGCGTTCGAGAGACTGACACCGCGGAGCGTCAATCATGGTGCGCAAGCTAGCGGGGAAGCGGTTTCATCGCGGTAACCGGAGTGTGAACGCTCTGTTACATCATGCTCGCAACTGTCGCCAAGGACCGGAGATTCAATACGATCACAACTATCAGACAACGGAGAGCACATGGAACGTCAGAAGGAGTACGTACTATCGACGGTCAAGGAGCGCGGGATCCGCTTCATCCGTCTCTGGTTTACCGATGTCCAGGGCTTCCTCAAGTCGTTCGCAATCACGCCTGTCGAACTCGAGCTGGCCCTCGACGAAGGTGTGTCGTTCGACGGCAGCTCCATCGATGGGTTTTCGCGCACCCATGAAGCTGACATGCTCGCCAAGCCTGACCCCGCAACGTTTCAGATCCTTCCAGGGAAGAGCGGGATCCCAGATGTTGCGAGGATGTTCTGTGATATCGTCACCCCTGAGGGAGAGCCTTTCAGCGGTGACCCTCGCAACGTGTTGCGACGCAACCTGGAGCGTGCCGCCGAACTCGGGTACAGCTTCTACGTGTCACCAGAGATTGAGTATTTCTACTTTGAGGACGCCTCAGACGACCCACAGGTACTCGATAGGGGCGGCTACTTCGACCTGACTCCCCTCGACGTCGCCCAGGAGTATCGGCGTTCCACGATCATGGCGCTCGAATCGCTCGGCATCCCCGTCGCGTTCAGCCACCACGAAGTCTCGCCCTCCCAGCATGAACTCGATCTTCGCCATACAGACGCGCTCACCATGGCTGACAACATCATGACAACCCGCCTCACCGTCAAAGAGATCGCGATGGAGCACGGCATCTACGCCACGTTCATGCCGAAACCGCTTGAGATGTATGACGGATCCGGCATGCACCTCCACCTCTCTTTGTTCAAGGATGATGCAAATGCGTTCCACGACGAGTCAGGTCAATACCGACTATCGAAGGTGGCTCGAGGTTTCATCGCAGGCCTGCTCCGGCATGCGTCTGAGATCACCGCGGTCACGAACCAGTGGGCGAACTCATACAAGCGACTCGTGAGCGGCTTCGACGCCCCGACATTCGAGACTTGGGCGCGCAACGATCAGAGCGCCCTCGTGCGAGTGCCCGCCACGAAGAAGGGAAAAATCGACTCGACGCGAATTGAGTTCCGCTCTCCCGACCCGGCGTGCAATCCGTACCTCGCTCTGTCTGTGATCCTCGCAGCAGGGCTCGCCGGAGTGCAGGGCGCGTACGAGCTTCCCCCTGAGACGGGTTCCGATGTGCTCGCCATGTCTTTGGTGGAACGCAGGGACGCCGGCATCCGTCACATCCCCCACAGCCTCATCGAAGCGATCAGCGCAATGGAAGAGTCGGATCTCGTCAGGGAAGCGCTCGGTGATCACGTGTTCGAGTGGTTCCTCAGGAACAAAAGACGTGAGTGGGCTCGATACGAGCAGCACGTATCGCTTTACGAGCTGCGGGAATACTTGCCGGTGTTGTGATGTATGTAGCTGTCTATCCCGAGTCGCCGTCGGCCTCCCTCACAGAGGCGCTGATCGGCGCGGGGTACCAGCCGATACCCATCACAGACGTCTCGGACGCTGGGCGCAAGGAGCCTTCCGCCGGCTGGGCTGGAGCAGTTGTTGAACTCGGCGACAACCCTGACATGGCCATTGCGGTCGCAGGGAAACTACGTGACGAGTACAACGTCCCCGTTCTCATCGTCGTAGACCGCACCCTCACCGCCGATCTCGCCGAGAAGGAAGGCTTCGACGACTTCCTCCTCACCCCCATCGACCAGGCGGAGCTGCGTGTCCGTGTGTCGAGGCTCGGGGTATCTGAAATCGAGGCTACAGACGACCCTGTCCTGCGGTTCGACGATCTCGAGCTCAACACCGCCACCTATCAGGCATACCTCGCAGGAAACCCCGTCGACCTCACCTACATGGAGTACGAACTGCTGCGGTTCCTCGTTGAGCACCCGAACCGGGTGTGGAGCCGCGAGCAGATCCTCTCCAAGGTGTGGGGCTACGACTACTTCGGAGGGTCACGCACCGTCGATGTCCATGTGCGGCGCCTCCGCGCCAAGCTCGGTGAGGAACGCTCATCATGGATCACCACTGTGCGCTCCGTCGGCTACCGCTTCGGGTAACGCAGCTATCAAGTTTCGGGTCGACTCGGAAATGAGCGGGGTCTCCGCCGCCGCGTTCTCCCTTCAGGGGGGACGGGCGAGCTTGCGAGCCAGGGGCCTATGGGTAGGAATAGGCGAGCCCGCGAGCCTGGAGGAGTTGGAGATGTTGGACGTGCCGGAATCACGCATGATTCAATTCGACGCGGATCGAGTTCCGCTCTCCCGACTTACTCCTTTCCAGGAGCGTGCGGATGGCGGTTTGACCTACGCGCCGATTCCCTGGACGCAAAAGTGGCTAGCAGCGTGGCCTACCATGGGTGACGTTGTGACAGAGCTAGAAGCACCATCCGATGTCGGCGCTGCGTACCCGCCGGTTCCGG
>JASJYA010000088.1 GCA_030125685.1 Actinomycetota bacterium | reverse complement strand
TCAAATACCACGTGAGAAGAATACAGAGCACAGAGAGAATGTCCCCCCTTCAGGGGGGACGGGCGAGCCTGCGAGCCAGGGGGGCTACTGGATCGGTTTGAAAATATCCAGATAGACGCCAATGAGCCCGAGACTCACGATGAATATGAAGATCGCGGCGGCGAAGGGAAGCATCTTCTCAACCTTCGGCTTCCGACCAGTGATCTTCTCGTAGGCCGCAACCGCGAAGTGGCCGCCGTCGAGGGGGTAGAAGGGCACAAAGTTGAGCACGCCCACAAAGATGTTCACGAGAGCAAGGAGCACAAGCGTCGACTCCAGCGGACCAGCGAGCTGCACCAATCCAATCGGACTGATAGGTCGAATCGTCTCAAGAATCTCGTCGTCGCCGCCGAACAACGACAGCACCAGCTCAGGGAAACCGATGACGAGCTGCCCCAATCCTCGCATGCTCATGACCGCGATTTCACCGAACTGGCTCGCTGCGAGGGGGAGCATTCTGATCGGCCCGACCTCATCTCTCGCCGCCTCAGGAGTGACCCCGTAGAACCCGACCTCCTCGGTCACGGGATCCCCGTCGGGGCCGAGCACAAACTCGTTGTCCACGACAATGGGCCGGTCGATCGTCGCAAACGTCGCTCTGAGGTCGAGCGGCTGTCCATCGCGGTCAACGGTGACAGCTACGCTGTCGCCAGCGTGTTCCTCGGCGAACAGCGAGAACTCATCCCACGTCGCAATCGGCTCTCCGTTGGTAGCGACAATGATGTCCCCCGGCTCAATACCAGACACAGCAGCAGGTGACGGCTCAGAAGTTCCCGGCACGACCGGACTCACGGCGGCGATCGTCGTCGTTCGTTCCGGTATCCCGTCTGCATCGAGCACGACGATGCCCCACACGGTCCCCACGAACCACAGCAGGAAGAGGGCGACGACGAAGTGGCTAAATACTCCCGCGAGGACAACCACGGTTTTCTTCCAGAACGGGGCTGCGCGGTACGTTCGGTGTTCATCCTCCTCGGGAATCTCCTCGAAGGGATTCATCCCGATGATGCTGACAAAGCCACCTAATGGAATCGCCTTGACTCCGTACTCGGTCTCACCCCTGGTAGTGGACCACAGTGTGGGTCCGAACCCGAAAAAGGCACGGGTCGCCTTCATTCCGAACGCTTTGGCCGCGAGGAAGTGACCGCCTTCGTGTATGACGATCATCGCGACAATGCCCGCGATCATGACGAATGGTCCCATTGCAGCCCTCTGGTCGGTTCAGCGTGACCGTACGGTACTCGGGCGCGCGGATAACTATTCGCTGCTGATCGCGTCGAGGATGTTCATGCGCGAGGCTTTGCGTGCCGGCCAAATTGCCGCCAGCACGCCTGCGAGCGCAGCCAGAACCGGAGCAAGGATTACCTGGCCCACCGGGATGCTGAACGCCCCGAGGCCTTCGTCGGCGAGAGCCCGCACGACGGCCCATCCGAGGATGATCCCGATGCCGACTCCGAGGATCGCCCCGAAAGTGGCGATGATCACGGCCTCCCATCGGATCATTCTGCGTACCTGCCTCCGAACCATGCCAACTGCTCTCAGCAACCCGATCTCACGAGTGCGCTCGAAGATCGACAGTGTCAGGGTGTTCGTGATACCGAGTACCGCGATCATCACAGCAAAGAGCAACAAACCGGTGAACAACGCGAGCGCCTGGTCGATCTGCATCTCCGCCTCCTCAACGATTTCCGACTTCGTCTGCGCCTTGACGTTTCCGAACCTCTCGACCGTTGGAGAGATCGCTGTCTGTGCCGCTCCCACACTGACTCCGTCGGAAGTGTTCGCGAACACGATCCCGTCGCCGAGATACTGGAAGTTCGCGAGGTATGTGTTGGTGGTGAAGTACAAGTTCGAGAAGTCGTCTGCTTCGTACACTCCAACAATGTCCACCGCCACTTCCCCCGTGTGGGCGAAATTCAGAGTCACGCTTTCCCCGACAGCCCACCCCTTCTCCTCGAGAAATCTCGTAGCGACGATCATCGTGTCTCGCTCCGCTACAGCAGCCAAAGCATCCCCGACCGCGTCAAGAACAAAAACCTGCTCGATCGTCTCGGGATCGAAGGCCCCTATGACCTCCGTTTCGCCCTCGATTATGACTCGTCCGAACTGCATCGCCGATACGACTGCAAGTTCGTTGTAGGCGCCGAGCTCCTGAGCAAACGATGGGCTCATCGGTGCAGGCAGCTGCGGGTCGGTCTGGCTTGTCGACTGGAACGTCAGATCGGCGGGAAACAGTTCGAAGATCGTCTCGGTAATCGAAGCTTTCGCTGATGATCCGAACACAGAGAAAAATGCGACGAGGGCGACACCAATCATCAACGCGGATGCAGTCGACGCGGTTCTCCGTGGTTGGCGTTTTGTGTTCTCCCTGGCGAGGTGGCCGGAGATGCCGAACAGCCGAGGGAGCGGCCAGCCGATGATGTCCGCAAGGGGTCTCGCCGCGAGGGGTGCGAGCACGGAGACACCGATAAATGCAATCGCCGCTCCCGCTCCCACAAACACGATCGCCCGGCCTACGTTTCCAAAGAGACCGAGTCCAACGAGAAGTACTCCGAGACCCGTAATCATGCTTCCCGCGATCGCTCGGGACCGCAGGCTTCGGCGCGGTGTTCGAGCCGCCTCTTCTCGCATGGCGGCAACCGGCGGGATCCGGGACGCCTTCCGCGCAGGGAGAAGCGACGAGAGCAGGGTAAGGATCATGCCTACGAGCATCGCGACGATGACCGTCCGGGGCGCCAGGACAAGCGCTCCAGAGGGAACGCCAAATCCACCTGCATTCATCATGCCGCGGATCGCCACAGCCATGACGAAGCCGAACCCGATACCTACGACCGAACCGATAAGCCCCACAATCAGAGCCTCGATAATGACGATTGAACGAATCTGTCGACCCGTCGCTCCTATTGCACGCAGAAGGGCGAGCTCCCTGGTGCGCTGGGCGACAACGATGCGGAACGTGTTCTGGATGATGAATCCACCAACGAACACGGATACTCCGGCGAACGACAACAGGCCGATACTGAGGAAGCTCAACGCTTGGTTGATGTCTGCAGCCTGCTCGTTCTGTTCAGTTTCGCCCGTGACTGCTTCGACCCCAACTGGGAGCACGGTGGCGATCCGCTCCGTGAGTTCCTCCGCACCGACGCCCGGATCAGCCTTCACGCTGATACCTGTGAACTCATCTCCGTACCCGAATACGTTTCTGGCCTCTTCCAGATCGAACATCACAAGGGTCGCGCCGAGAAGACTGTCCTGATCGCCGAACGAAGCAAATCCAACAAGCTCGAACTGCTCCGGCCCCGTGAAACCTACGACCGTCACTTCGTCGCCAAGCACGAATCCCGCGTTTTTGGCCGTGTTCACATCGAGCACGACCTCGCGGGGGCCGAACGGCGCTCTCCCCGCGCCATCCTTGATACGCATCGGGTTGAAGGAGGGGACCTCGCCCCACGAGAAACCGAGCGTCGGAGGTCCCTGACCCCCAATGGGTTCGCCCTCCTTGTCGAGTACTTGAGTAGCGAACGACGACACGCCACCTTCGGCTATTTCGACTCCGTCCACACCGAGGACGACATCAAGCACATCCCCTGGAAACGGTTCGATGGCAGCTCCGAAGTCACCAACGTCTGCTCGAACGCTCACGTCGGTGCCCGAGTAGATGTCGTCGAAGAGATCGTCGAACTGGGCGTTGATCGTATCTGTGAAGATGAAGGTGCCTGCCACGAGGCTCACGCCGAGAACGATCGCCACGGCTGTGAGCAGGAACCGGACCTTGTTGGCGAGAAGGGATTTGAGCGCGGTCTTGACCACGAGATCAGCCTCCGAGGCTCTTGAGGCGGTCAAGTACGGCGCCGGCCGTCGGGTCATGCATCTCGTCGACTATCACGCCGTCTGCGAGGAAAATGATGCGGTCCGCATACGCCGCCGTTGTTGGGTCGTGGGTAACCATGACGATCGTCTGGCCGAACTCATCAACAGCTCTCCGCATGAATCCGAGCAACTCCGCTCCAGCCTTCGAATCGAGGTTGCCACTCGGTTCGTCCGCAAAGATGATCTCGGGCCGAGAGACGAGCGCGCGAGCGGCAGCGACTCGCTGCTGCTCCCCTCCGGACAACTCCGACGGACGATGACTGAGCCTTGGCCTGAGTCCGACGGTGTCGAGGATCTTGTCGTACCATGCCTCGTCCGCGTGATTACCCCCGATTGAGAGTGGAAGCAAGATGTTCTCCTCCGCGGTGAGGGACGGGATGAGATTGTATGCCTGGAAGATGAACCCGATTCGCTCGCGTCGAAGCAGTGTGAGCTCACGGTCCTTGAGCGTGGAGAGGTCGACATCGCCGATGTAGGCCCTGCCAGAAGTGAGCGTGTCGAGACCTGCGATGCAATGGAGCAACGTCGATTTGCCTGAACCTGACGGCCCCATGATGGCGGTAAAACGACCCCGCTCGAACTCGGCTGTCGCACCGTTGAGTGCATGGATAGCCGCGTCACCCTCACCGTAGGTCTTGACGCCGTTGTCGAGGCGCGCTGCGAAATCGACGGTATTTCCTGTGGACACGAGGTCTCCTTGGATCCCGCGAAAGATACCGGCGCCGTGGCGGCCCGGATCCGGCCGCCAACGTCAGCGCATCAGAGCTGCGCACACCTCTGATGCGTGGACTCTCGCTTCAGCATCTGCAGCTTCGACATCTTCCACGGTGCGCGGCCGAACCGCTGTATGCCGACCGAGTACATCGTCCACGACACCGGCGATGTCGACGAAGCGGATCCGGCCGGCGAGGAACGCCTCGACTGCGATCTCGTCGGCGGCGTTGAGCACGGCCGTAGCCGTGCCTCCGATCCTTCCAGCTTCATATCCAAGATCGAGGCAGGGGAACGCCGCGCGATCCGGCGCCTCGAACGTCAGGGTCGTGGCGATGGGGTCGAACGGGGTGTGACCTGCTGGAACCCTGGTCGGCCCGGTGATGGCGTACTGCAACGGCTTGCGCATGTCCGGTGGTCCGATCTCAGCCTTGACGACACCATCGACGAACTCAACAAACGAGTGCACGACACTCTCGGGATGGACGACGACGTCGATGTCGTCGTACTCGACCCCGAAGAGGTAGTGAGCCTCGATCACCTCGAAAGCCTTGTTCATAAGCGTCGCGGAGTCCGTCGTGATCCTGGGACCCATCGACCATGTCGGGTGGTCCAGCGCCTCAGCAATGGTCACGGATGCGAGCTCCTCGGCCGACATTCCCCTGAAGGGTCCCCCGGACGCCGTTAGGATCAGTCGCTTGACATCGTCACTGGACTCTCCGACGAGACACTGCCAGATCGCCGAATGCTCAGAGTCGACCGGGATGAGCTCCCCGCCTCCGCTCGCCAGAGCATCGAGCATGAGCGGCCCTCCCGAGACAAGGCTCTCCTTGTTCGCAAGAGCGAGTCTGTTTCCTGCGCCAAGCGCTGCCAGCGATGGGCGTAATCCCGCCGCTCCAACCACACCATTGACGACGACACTCCCAGGTGTCGCTGCGACAACGACGAAGGCCTCCGGCCCAAACCGAACCCGATTCCCGAATTCGGCTTCGAAACGCTCACGGGCCTCCCCCGGGCTCGCAACACATACAATCGCCTCCGGGTACTCCACAGCCAAATCGTGCAGACTCTGAGATGCTCGGTTCGCCGCGATCGCATGAATAGAAGCGCCGACGCGCTCCGCGACCTCGAGGGTTTGCATGCCGATCGAACCCGTGGCCCCGAGAACGACGAGGGGCTTCAGAGGATACCTACCCACAAGAACACCGCCCAGGCAGCCGGGATTGCGAAGATGAGACCATCGATCCGGTCCAAGAAGCCTCCGTGACCCGGCAGCACGGAACCCATGTCCTTGAGCCCAAGGGAGCGTTTCGCCGCTGACATCGCCAGATCGCCGATCGGCGCGAATGTCGCGACAACTGCGCCGATGAGGAGGCCTGAAGTCAATTCGAAGGGCTGTAGGAAGTGCAGAAGCGAGCCGACAGTGAGCGCCACAACCACACCGGCGACAAGCCCCTCAATCGTCTTCTTCGGGGAGACCCACGGCGCAAGTTGGTGCTTACCCAGAGCACGCCCGAAGAAGTACTGCGCAACGTCCATGGCCACCACCACGACCACGACACCGAAAATGAGTATCCGGTATGAATCTGATCTTGCAATGAGCATCGTGAACGACCCGAGGCCTGCCCAAGTCATCACAATGATGGTGAGAGCGAGATTCCCGATCGGGTCTGCCTTGGCTGGGACGACCGCATAGAAGAGCAACGACGCTGTCACAGTGAGCATGAAAGCGACAGGTATCGCGAGGGCGCCAAAGAAGAAGGCGCCCAACGATGCGCCGATGATGCCGATAAACCCGAACAGAGCTATGGGCTTGCGCCCGGATCTCAGGAGAGCCGTGTAGAGCTCCCCGGCGCCGAGTACGAATACCGCAAGGGCGAAGCCGACGAGAGCTGGTCGCCACAGAAGCGATGCCGAGAGGGCAGCGACGAGGATAAGGCCTGTGACGACTCTGGCGACAAGATCCCCTGATGCGCGGGAACGAACGCGGCGGTACCCCTCGGCCTCTACAACGTCTTCGAAGCCGACGACGGTCGACTCAAGGCCGGGCAACGGTGCGGCAAGCGCAACCTGCTGAGTGTCCTCCTCGTCGGCAAGGGAGACGGACTCCGCGAGATCAGCATGCTCCCGAGTGGCGGTGAGGGCGTAGGACTCGTGCGCGATGTCAAAGACCTCGGGAGTCGTGCCGGTCGAGAAGGTGGCTTCGGACACGTCCACGGTATCGCTCGTCGCCTCCGCAACGTCGTCATCCGGTTCAGCGACGAGATCGTCACTCGACTCTCCCAGAGCGTCCGACACGATCTCGAGTTCCCCAGTGTCGTCCTCATCGTCCTCATCGTCCTCATCGTCCTCATCGTCCTCATCGTCCTCATCGT
>JASJYA010000087.1 GCA_030125685.1 Actinomycetota bacterium | reverse complement strand
CGGCATGGTTGACGCAAGAATCCCATGGGAGTGGGCGGTTCAGTGGCCTGGGGGGTTCTCGATGGCTGCGAAAGCCTGGCGGCGGGCTTCGATGATCTCGAAGCCGATCTGCTCGAGGGTGTCCATGAGCCAGAGATAAGCAGGCTTCCCTGGCCGGTAGTCCGCCTCCGCCATCCCCTGGATGCGACCTTGTTCCTGGAGGGCCTTCACCTTTGCGTGATTGTTCTCAGGCTCCACCGTATACACACCGAGTGTCCTGCCGCCTGAAGTGTTCAGAATCGAGAATGCAGGCACGTCTGAGGGGCCATCCGCGATGTAGACGATGTTCTTCATCGGCACCCTCCGCTGGTCCGGCGCCATGCGAGCGTTCACATCCAGCCCAGGAATCTTGTTCACACCCTTGTTTATCTCGAAGATCGCCCTGGTCTTCGACGTGTTGTCGATCGTGTAGCCGATGTGGCTGATCGGTCCCGGGCCTGACGGCACGGGGAGCCGCTCCAGGTAGCCGGGTTCTGCTACGTCCTCGATGAACGTGTTCGCCCATATGCCGTCGACGACAGGACCGAATACCGACCCCTCGATCATCTCGCGCAATCCCGTCGATACGATGTAATGCTCGACTTTGATGCCCTCGTGGACGAACTCTGGTATCTCCCCGATGCGCTGCCTCGTCGCCTCCATGAACTCAGGCATGCCGGGAACAGGCTCAAGATCCTGTCCGAGGTCCCGCAGCTTCGCGTTCGACAGCCCGTCGAACACGCCTTCACGCACATAGGTCAGGAGGTGCCCGAGATACGCAGTGTCGCGCTGGATGACGACTCCGTTGCGGCCGTAGTAATCAACGAGCCCGTCGACTTCACTCCAGAAGTCGTCTCGATCAACGCCGTACGCATCGAAGATCGGATCCTGCATGTTCGAGGGTATGAGCGTCTTGTCGAAGTCCCAGACGAATGCAATAACGGTCTGGGTGTACAACGGTGCCGGCATGTCAGAAGCCTAGGGCAAACGCCGATGGTGGGCTAAGGCCTCTCGAACCCAGTGAAGCGGACCGCGTCCTCATCGAACCACCACCCCTGCAACGTGCACGGCGCTCCTCGA
Organism: Actinomycetota bacterium; assembly: GCA_030125685.1. Lineage (GTDB taxonomy): Bacteria > Actinomycetota > Acidimicrobiia > Spongiisociales > UBA5794 > B3-G11. Next base: position 5,923 of record JASJYA010000087.1, on the reverse strand, counting down.
AGATCGGTGTGCGCTTCGCCGAGGCGGTCCAAGGACACCAGGACGTTGAACAGCCACGAGCGTTCGTCGAGCTCCCACGCAACCTCCGTGAGCGCTTCGATGTGGGTGTCCCCGTCGAGCACGATCTCGACCATACGGGCCTTCTTCGCAACGATGGCTCGCGTCGCGCCGACTTCGACCGGTGAGTCGAGAAACTCTGCAAGAGCCATCTCATGCGCGTCGTCGACATGCGAGCGATATGCGGCCAGCACCGCTTCGGTCACGAAATCGACGTTCGTTGTGGGTTCCTGTACTGCTACTGCCATCTCCGCCTCCGCAGTGAATGACAACATTGTAATTCATTCCGGTGCGGATTGCGAACCGGTCAGCCAGGGAGCCTCACGGAGTAAGCACCCGAGTTCTCGTCGAAGTCGATGTTGACGACGCCCTGGGTGCTCGCCGCCTTCACGAACTGGAGAAACCCGCCGTAGCCGTACTGCTTCTCTGAGAACGCAGAGTCTTTCTTTCGCATCTCATCCTTTAGACCGGAGAGGGCAACCGGCTCACCTGACTTCATCTTTTTCATGGTGGAGACCAGAAGCTCGAATGCAGCCGCCTCCCCTCTCCCCTCTTCGGGGAACGACACGACAGGGTCACCCTTTCGCGAGGAGGAGTCAAGCTGCACTTTTCCGCGTTCGGCGAGATTGCGCAGGAGTTCGCTAAAGGATCGGAAGCCGTAGTCGCTCTCTGCAAACGTGGAATCCTTCCTCAACAGCGCACGCTTGAGCCTCGAGATCCGCACCTCGTCGTCCGCCGCGCGATGGAGGCCTCCGAGAGTTTGCGATATGAGGACGTCAAGGTTCTCGAGGTTCCTAGTCGGTTGGGAGGGCTCGGGCTTGCCACGCCGGATGACTTTCGCCTGAGGAACATCCACCCCGTCAAGGTTCTCGTAGAAGAGGAACTCGTCGCACGCAGGGGGGAGCAACTTCGACGTAGACGCCCTGAGCCCAACCCCGATCACACTCTTGTTGAGTTCCCGCAGCTTGTGCACGAGCGGGCTGAAATCCGAGTCACCCGTGCACAGGACGAACGTCGTCACGTAGTCCCGCTCGAACGCGAGCTCAACGGCGTCGACAGCCATCTTGATATCTGCAGCGTTCTTCCGAACCGCTCCCTTTCGCTGGGGTATCTCAATCAGCTCGATGTGATTATCGACGAGCATCTGTCTGTCTTCGTGGAATCGGCTCCAATCTGCGTACGCCCGACGCACCACAACTCGACCACGCTCGGCGAGGGCGTCGGCGATCGGTCGAAAGTCGAACGTGATCCCGAGGTCCTCCCTCGCCCCGATCGCCAGGTTTTCGTAGTCGATGAACAGCCCGATGCGTACTTCTTCCATACCGCAAGACTATCAGGAGGTAGAGCCGAAGCTGTGCTTCCGCTACTCCGGCTTCTCCGAAGCCCACGTGAAGCACCGCGCAAGGATCTCGGCTGGATCTTCATCGGGCTCGCGCGGTATGGGTTCCCCGAATCGCACACTGACTCTCGTCCCGTAAGGAATCGGGAACATGTTGTGGGCGAACACCTTCCAAGACCCGTCAATCGCCGTAGGGATGATTGGTAGGTCCGGGGCGCCCCGCATCAACGCGACCATGCCCGTGAGCTTGTACTCGGCGACTGATCCGTCGCGAGATCGCGTCCCTTCAGGGAAGATCACGGCCGAGACGTCGCGAGCCTGGCAATCCTTTGCAAGCTGGGCGATTGCTTCAACCGCCTGTTCTCGATCACCGCGGTCGATGACCGCGTTAGCGCCTCGTCGGAGGTTCAGGCTGATGGAGGGGATTCCCTTCGCCAGAGACCGCTTTGCAACGTACTTCGGGAAGTTTCTGATCAGGATGCCGCCGAAGATCGGGACGTCGTAGATGCTCTGATGATTCGAAACGAAGAGGTACCCACCCGAAGATCGGAAGCCCGCAAGGCCCTCAACGTCGAAACGAACGCCAGAGATGCGGAATACCGACAGCAGTGTGCGTTGTAATCCTGCCATCACCCACTCGAACGGTCTTAGACCGAACAACAGCGCAACCCTGCCCGCAACGTCAAAGACCAGGAGCGTCAACCCGAATGCGATCACCGTCGGGATTGAGAAGGCCCAGTCGCGGGCCTTACCCATCGGCGGTCCCGTCGAGAGTGGTCCGGTCGAGCCAGGCGAGGAGCGCTGCATTGACCGCATCAGGCTGCTCCTGTTGAGTCCAGTGGCCCGAGCCTTCGATGATCACCGTTGTCAGGTCAGTCGCCCACCGGACCATACCATGGGTAAGGCTCACCGGGAGCACGGGGTCGGCCTCCGCCGCGAGCATCAACGTCGGCTGGACGATCGGGGCGTCGATGTAGCTCGCGAAGTCGGCGGCGTTGCGATCGATGTTGCGATACCAGTTGACCGGTCCCGAGATGCCGCCGGACCTGAACGCGTCCGCGAACACCGTGAACTCGGCGTCGCTGAGAAAGTCTTGCCGACTGGAAAGCATTGCATATGTCCCCTTCAGCCAAGCTTCAGGGTCAGCTTCGAACATCGCTTCGACGACACCTTCCTCCTGGAACATCAAGACATACCCGAAGCGGTCCGCGAGCTTCTCCCTGATGACATCGGTCGTAGGAAAGCCGATGCATGCGCCGCGGTACGGCACATTCAGGGACACGACCCGTGAGATCCGGTCGGGGTGCACGAGGGCTGTGGTCCACGCAACGATGCTGCCCCAGTCGTGGCCGACCACAGTGGCCATCTCGATTCCGAGGCGGTCGAGGACGCCGATCACGTCGCCGACGAGGTGGTCGAGGGAGTAGTCAGTAACGTTCTGTGGCTTGGACGACGCTCCATACCCGCGCTGATCGAACGAGACCGCTCTGTATCCTGCGTCCACAAGCGCCGGGATCTGGTGACGCCATGAATATGCGAGCTCAGGGAAACCGTGCAGCAGAACAACAGCGTCACCAGTTCCCTGGTCATCGACCGCCAGTGTCACACCGTTCGTTTCGATTGAGCGCAAAACGCCTCCCTCAATGGACCCTTGACAGTACACGAGAACACAGAACACAGATGTCGGATGCCGGATGCCGGATGCCGGCGGGGTTTAGGCTCTTGAGGCACGCTCAATGTGGCGCACGAGGAAGGCGAGTGAGATCCCGGCGCCGGCGAAAAGGGCATGGGTGAGGGAATTGATGTTCAGCACGACGGCCAACCGACCGGCATCCCCCATTGGATCGCCGATCACAGCCTGAATTAGTTGGCTCGGGATCGCGCCGCCGATCCAGAGCAGCCACCACAGGTCTCCGAGCTGGGATCGCTGGCGCATCCGCCACTCCTCGCCAATGGGTACACCACGGTACGGAACCTGCGCGATCTTCTCAATCTCGTTGAACATGAGCTTCGGAATCACGAGATTCGCGAGCGGAATCAACCACGCTCCGATCGTCCATCCGCCACGCCAACGGCGACCTATCGGCCCGCGGTTGTCGAAAGACCGTGAAGTTGTGTTCGTCCACACGATGACGAGAACACCGGTGAACACCAGCAGGAACAGTGCAACCGCGGACCAGCTTGCCCACACCAATTCAACCGATGCCAGCGACTCAATCTCCTGGTCGGAGAGCGAACCTGTGAACTTCTGAAGTGCGGAGGCGTATTGCAGAGCGCTGTACGCCGCGACCAGAAGAACAGCCGACGCGACCGCGAGCGCTATCGAGAGGGCGGTCGTGAGTGTCGGTCGGATCGCCGTCCCGCTGTCCTGCCGTTCCTGGATCCGGGCCGCTTCAACGCCTGGACCGAGATTCGGTGGATACCACTTGCCGTCCGAGGCAAGCCACCAGTCATCTTCTCTCGGTCGATCAGCCATGTGCAGAACCTACCGCGGTTGCAAGGTCAACGCCTCACCGATCACTGGACTCAGCGCTTCCTCACGGTTGTGGTTGGCAGAGCGTTCGCAAGATGTTTAGACTTCCACTAAGGATTCATAAGAAGCAAGGGCTAGGACCCGAGTGAGTTGCGTGACGCAGAGTGTCCGCGCCACAATGTGACACCAGCGACCGGTCCACGGAATGGAGACCGTATGTCGGCCAAGGTTCTGAGTCTCGATCAGTTTCCCTCACTCATCGAAGAGCTTCGGTCTTCGGGTTACGTCGTGATTGGGCCGACAATCGGCGAGGAGGCCATCGTCAACGACGAGATCACATCCGTTGAGGATCTCCCGATCGGCTGGACCGACCGTCAGGAAGCCGGAAACTTACGAACTCATTCGCCGCAGCGACGATGCCTTCTTCGGATACGCGGTCGGCCCGCGAACCTGGAAGCAGTATCTCTTCCCCCCTCAAGTGACACTGCTGACGGTCGACCGCACCGACAACGGCTTACGGTTCACGTCCGCGCTACAGGATTCGGTCCGGTACGCGTTCCTCGGGGTACGCCCTTGTGAGCTAGCCGCCATCGACATCCAGGACCGCGTCTTTCTCAATTCCGGGTTCGTCGATCCAACGTACTCCTCTGCGCGGAACAGCATGTTCACGATCGCGGTGAACTGCGCCGTTGCAGGAGGGACATGTTTCTGTGTCTCCATGGGCACCGGTCCGCGGGCCGATTCAGGCTTCGATCTCGTGCTGACCGAGGTCGTCGAGCGCGACACGCACGAATTCGTCATCGAGTCCGGTACTGAAGCCGGTGCGGCGATTCTCGCCGATCTTCCGGGTCGCTCCGTCACCGAGGAAGATCGGCGAGAATCGCCGCGCGCTGTCTTAGCTGCGCGAATTGCACCCTTGTGTGCCCGACGTGCTTCTGCTCAACGGTGGAGGACGTCACCGACCTCAAGGGCGCCGCCTCACGGCAGCGGAGGTGGGACTCATGCTTCACGATGGAGTTCACGAACCTCCTTCAGCACCCGGTTCGGTCGACGACAAGTTCTCGGTACCGCCAGTGGATGACACACAAGCTTGCGTACTGGCACGACCAGTTCGACGTCAGCGGCTGTGTGGGGTGCGGACAGTGCCATCACCTGGTGTCCTGCGGGAATCGACATCACCGCCGAAGTGGCGGTACTCAGAGCAAATTCGGAGGTGGCGACAGTATGAACCTGGATGAACTGCGAGCAACGAGCGACTTGCTGGCGCGGCTGGACGAAGAGCAATTCGCCTTCTTCGAATCGGCTGCGACCGAACTCGTGCTCGAACCGGACGAAGTGTTGTTCCGCGAGAACGGTGAGGCCAGGAGGTTTTTCATCATCGCCGAAGGAATTCTTGCCCTCGAGGTCGAGCGGCCTGCGAGACCACCGACAACGGTCCAGACGCTCAGTGACGGTGCTCTCGTCGGTTCGAGTTGGCGCCTAGCGCCTCACCGCTGGATGTGGACAGCTCGAGCGGTGACAGAGACCCGATTGGCCGTGATGGATGCGTCATTTGTGCGGGATGAGTGTGAGCGAAACCCTGACCTCGACCGCCTCATGTGGGAGATCATTGCGAGGGAGGCGTCTCAGCGTCTCCACTACGCCAGGATCCAGTTGCTCGACCTCTATGGGAAGGGATGAGATGGCCCTGACCGCACCCGCAAGCGCCGCGCCGACATTGCGCGAGCCGATGCTTCCGAGACCCTTCAGATTGGCCTCAAAGCAATCGGAGACGTTCGACACTGTGACGATCGAGTTCGAAGTCACGGACGACGGTCCTCCACTCGCGTTCCTGCCCGGCCAATTCACGATGCTCTACATCTTCGGTGTTGGCGAGGTTCCGATCTCTGTTTCCGGCGATCCGGCCCATCCCGAGCGACTGGTCCTCACCGTGCGCGCGGTCGGCGCCGTCACCAACGCGATCTGTGCGCTGAATCCGGGGGAGATAGTCGGAATTCGAGGACCGTTCGGAACGGGGTGGCCTCTCACGGAAGGCAAAGACCTCGTGATCGTCG
>JASJYA010000086.1 GCA_030125685.1 Actinomycetota bacterium | reverse complement strand
GCGCGGCCGATGATGACGGCCTCGACTCCGGCGTCGCAGTCACGGAGCTTTCGGATATCGGCGAGTGAACCCACGCCGCCCGATGCGATGAGGGCGAGATCGGGGGCAAGCGAACGCACGGTGGCGAGAAGCTCGAGGGCAGGCCCCTCCATCGTCCCATCCTGTTCGATGGCAGTGACCAGCGCTCGCCCAACACCGAGGTCTGCAACGAACTCGACGACATCGGCCACTGGTACGCCATCATCGAGCCAACCTGAACCGTGAGCCCTCCCGTCGCGCACGTCGATCGCCGCGATGACGGCGTCGGGTCCGACTGCTCGCACGATGTCACCGGCCGCATCGCCATCGGCGAGCAGAGCCGACCCGATCACGACTCGACGAGCACCTAGTTCGATCACTTCGGTCGCTATCTCGGCCGATCTGATACCTCCACCAAGCTGAAACCCGATACCCGCTCTGCCGAGCGAGCGGATGACCTCGACTGACCTCTCTCGGCCGCGAGCGGCATCGAGGTCCACAACGTGCACGAGCGTCGCCCCTTCGGCGATGAACTGCTCAGCCACCGACACCGGATCGTCGCCATACTCGGCGACCTGGTCGTAATCGCCCTGGCGGAGACGCACGACCTTTCCGCCGAGCACGTCGATCGCCGGTATCACCTGCATGATGTCCTACGAATTGTGTTACTATGTATTAACATGCTATAACATTAGTACATGAAAGGGGTAAACGTGACGAACCGCTCAGCAACTGCAGACAACTGGCGCAACGAGAGTACGGCGTCGTTGATGGACACAATCATCGCGCTTGATGACAGGGACGCCGCTGCCCGCTTCTTCCGCGACCTGTGCACCCGTCGCGAACTCGAAGAGATGGCCGCACGCTGGGAGGTCGCCCGCAGCCTCGCCGAAGGGCACCCCTACCGTAAGATCCACGACCTCACCGGCGTCTCAACCGCGACCATCACCCGGATCTCCCAATGGCTCCGCCACGGCACCGGCGGCTACCGCGAAGCGCTCGAGCGAGCCGGCTACACGATCGAGGACGCCTGACATGCCAGACACCCTTCGCATTGCCCTGCCCAACAAGGGGAGACTCGAACAACCCGCGGCCGATCTCCTGAAACAGGCCGGATTCTACTTCGAGCGGACACCGCGTAGTCTCGCTGTTCCCATTCGCGACGCCCCGATCGAGCTGCTCTTCATCCGCGCAAAGGACGTCGTCGAACTCGTTGCGGACGGCGTGGCCGACCTCGGCGTCACGGGAATCGACCTCACGAGAGAAGCAGACTCCCCTGTAAACACCATCAGCGAGCTCGGGTTCGGGCGGTGCAGACTCGTCGCAGCCGTGCCGGATGGTTCCCCCATCTCTGATATCGAAGGGTTTCAAGGACTCCGCATCGCGACCTCACACCCGAGAACCGTCGAGCGGTTCTTCGACGACAAGGCAATCGCCGTCACAACGGTTCCGTTGAACGGATCGGTCGAGGTTGCACCGAAACTCGGCATCGCGGACGCCGTGGCAGACCTGGTGTCGAGCGGCTCCACAATGCTGATCAACGGCCTGCGACCTGTTGCAACGCTCCTCGAATCCCAGGCGATCCTGATTGAGCGCATCGGAGCGAGCCGCACCGATACCGCTACGAGGGTCATCGCGATGCTCGACGCAGCAATGGCCGCAAAGAACCGACGGTACGTCGTCATGAACGCACCACGATCCGCAGTAGCAGAGATCGAGGAGATCATCCCCGGTATCGAAGCACCCACGATCGTTCCGCTCACTCACGACGGCATGGTTGCAATCCACTCCGTTGTCGAGTCATCAGATGTATGGCACGTCCTCCCGAGGTTGAAGGAGGCTGGGGCGTCCGGCATCCTCGTCCTCCCGGTCCAGCAGGTGATCGCGTGACGCTAGCCAACAAACAACTAGCGATTGAACGACTCGATCTGGCGACCGCAGACCCCGAAACGATCGAAGTCTCCACGACACGATCCGCGCTCCCCGATCGGGACATTCGCGAGAAGGCTTCCCGGATCGTCACAGACGTCGCGGATCGCGGCGATGCTGCGTTAGCGGAGTACTCCACCCGATTCGGAGGCGCACCTGCGGATGGCGCTTTCAGAGTCCAACGCGAGGCGATTGAGGGCGCAGCGTCGGAAGTCACTGAAGAACTCAGAGACGCTCTTAAGTCTGCGATCCGGAACGTGCGCGCCTGCCACCAGCCCCAGAGGCCGTCGGCTACCACAACCGTTCCTGAGGCCGGTGTCACCGTGGAACGCATCTGGTCACCGCTGCGACGCGTCGGTGTCTACGTGCCCGGAGGAAGGGCGGTGTACCCGTCGTCTCTGATCATGGGTGTCGTCCCCGCCCTGGTGGCAGGTGTCACAGAGATATGCGTTGCAACGCCTGCGCGCCCTGACGGCACGATCGACCCTCTCGTCCTCACGGCGGCGTCGCTCCTCGGTATCACAGAGATCTACGCGATGGGGGGCGCGCAGGCGATCGCGGCGCTTGCCTACGGCACCGAGTCGGTGGAGCGGGTCGACAAGATCGTAGGCCCCGGCGGTCCGTGGGTCACCGCTGCGAAGCTCGCTGTGTACGGTGAGTGCGGCGTCGACCTCCCTGCAGGCCCGAGTGAGGCGGCAATCGTCACCGACGGCTCGGTGGATCCCGCAATCACGGCGTCAGACGTCATGTGCCAGGCCGAGCACGGTGAGGAATCCGCAGTCATCCTTGTGGCAACCAGCGAGAGAGCCGCCGACGCGGTTATCGCCGAAATCGAGCGGCAGCTTCCCACCCTCGAAAGGGCGGACGTCATCACTAAGGCGCTCGAGAATCACGGATGTGTCGTCATTGCGGACACCACGCCGGACGCCCTTGCCTACGCGAACGCGTGGGCGCCGGAACATCTCACGATCCACACCGCAAACGCACGGGCAGACGCTGACTCGGTACCGAATGCAGGATCGGTGTTCATAGGCGAGTGGACCCCTGAAGCAGCGGGCGACTACGCGACCGGCGCGAACCACATCCTTCCGACAGGTGGCCTCGCCCGATCCTACGGACCTCTCTCCGTTGAAGACTTCGGCTCCTGGCGCCAGGTGCAGACCGTGACCCGAGAGAGCCTCTCTGGGTTGGCCCACACGATCACGTCACTAGCGAACGCCGAGGGCCTCACCGCCCACGCCAACTCGGTAACCGTCAGATTGGGGACAAGCAGATTGGATGCAACACAATGACGCGAACACTGGAGACTCGGGCAGCACGAATCGAGCGAACAACCAAGGAGACAACAGTCGTCGTCGAGGTCGATCTCGATGGAAGCGGCACGGCAGATATCTCAACAGGCATCGGCATGTTCGATCACCTTCTGACTTCCTTTGCACACAATTCCCTCATCGACCTCTTCGTCTCGACCGATGGCGACCTCGAAGTTGACGACCACCACACCGTCGAAGACACGATGCTGGTCCTCGGATCCGCCATCGATGAAGCGCTCGGTGATCGAGCGGGCATCACCAGGTACGCAGACGCGACGATCCCGATGGATGAGGCGTTAGCGACCGTTGCGATCGATGTCGGCGGTCGGGCGTACGCGGTCCTTGACCTGCCCTTCCGCTCCGACCGGATAGGCGCCCTGTCGACACAGATGATCGAGCACAGTCTCGAAGCATTCAGCCGGAACCTCCGGGCAACGATCCATGTGACCGCCGCGGGTCGCAACGACCACCACATCGCAGAGGCGACGTTCAAGGCTCTGGCTCGCGCCCTGCGGGTAGCTATCGAGATCGACCCTCGCCGAGACGGCGTCCCCTCCACAAAAGGTTCGCTGTGATGAAAGTCGCTGTCATTGACCACGGAGCAGGCAACCTCGTATCGATGGTGCGCGCCCTCGAAACGGTCGGCGCCGAACCTTCGATCGTGACCTCGGGACCACTCGACCGCTTCGATCGCGTCGTGCTCCCCGGCGTCGGAGCAACCGGCCCCGCGATGCGCACGCTCAACCACTCCGGCCTCACAGGCGAGCTGCGGGGCTTCGGCGGCCCGCTCCTCGGGGTCTGTGTCGGGATGCAACTCCTCTTTGACTTCTCCACCGAGGATGACACAGAGTGCTTGGGCCTGATCGCCGGGACGGTTCAACGTCTCACCACCTCCCCTCTCCCCCACATCGGTTGGAACGCCGTGTCGAGTGACGCGAGCGGGCTCTTCGTCGGACTCGCCAGAGACGAATTGTTCTACTTCCTCCACAGCTTCGCCGTCCGACCATCAGACCAACAGGTGAGCATCGGCGAGACGACGTACGGGACCGATGTGTTCACGACTGCCGTAGCAGAGAGGAATGTGACCGGCGTTCAGTTCCACCCGGAGCGCTCTGGAAGCGCCGGGCTCGCCGTCCTCGCGAACTTCGTCAACGGAGCGGGCCAGGTGCGCCGTGTTGCGTAAGCGTGTCATCCCCTGCCTCGACGTGAAAGACGGACGGGTTGTCAAGGGAACGAAGTTCGTCGACCTCACCGACGAAGGCGACCCGGTGGAACTCGCTGAGCGATACGCGCGAGAAGGGGCGGACGAGATCTGTTTTCTCGACATCGGGGCCACACCCGAAGGGAGAGCAACGATGCTCGACACCATCAGAGCCACCGCAGAGAACGTGTTCATCCCCCTCACGGTCGGAGGGGGCGTTCGATCCGTACAAGACATGCGCAGCGTGCTGCGGGCAGGCGCCGACAAGGTGGCGGTCAATTCAGCCGCGGTGCACCAGCCGCGACTCATCCAGGAGTGTGCACGGGCCTTTGGAAACCAGTGCGTCGTCGTATCGATCGACGTAAAGCGCCACAACGGCGCCTGGATCGTGCACACTCACGGCGGGAGAGTTGACACCCAACTTGACGCGCTCACATGGGCGGCACGCGCCGAGCGGCTCGGAGCGGGGGAGCTCCTCATCACCTCCATGGACCGCGACGGCACGAACGACGGCTACGACCTCGCGCTCTTGAGGGCGATCCGCAACCGCACGACGATCCCGATCATTGCCTCGGGAGGCGCTGGCAAGCCGGAACACCTCACCGCCGCCATCGTGGAGGGGCGGGCGGATGCGGTCCTCGCCGCCTCAATCTTCCATCGCTCGCTGCACTCGATCGCTGAGGTCAAGTCCGACCTCGCTAGCGCCGGTGTAGCGGTGAGGGAGATCGCATGACCGACACACCGGATTTCAAGGATATGGCTACGGACGACGACGGCCTCGTGCCGTGCGTCATCCAGGATGCAACGACGCGCCGGGTGCTCATGGTCGGCTATCAGGACGAGGAGGCTTGGAATCGCACGATCGAGACGGGCCTCGTGCACTTTCACAGCCGCTCACGAGGAACGCTGTGGATGAAGGGCGAGACCAGCGGGAATACGCTCACTGTCTCAACGATCGGCGTCGACTGCGACCAAGACGCCGTGCTCATCGAAGCCATACCTGCCGGGCCTACATGTCACACAGGTTCAATCTCGTGCTTCCCACAAGCGACGGCGCCCTCCCTCGGACAGGTCGTCGATGAACTGGCCCGAACCATCCAGGAGCGCGCTGGGTCCGACGCCGAGACCTCATACACGGCGCACCTCCTCGCCGACGGTGATCTTGCGGCCCGCAAGGTTCTCGAGGAGGCTGGGGAGCTTGCGTTCGCCGCGAAGGACACAGCCGTTGACGGTCCCGACATTCGAGTCGTTGAAGAGGCCGCGGATCTGCTCTATCACCTGCTCGCGCTCCTCGCCCAACAGGGCGTCGAGACACAGCGGGTAGCCGCCGAACTCGTCTCCCGACGACGTTGAGAGTAAGCGCACCTACCCTAGGGGGTATGTCCAGACGCATCGCACTTCTCTTTATCGTTACAGCCATCGTCGCATCTGCATGTTCCAGCGCATCCGGAGCACCACCCCAGGACGCGCCCGAACCGGTCACGTACGATGCGCTCATGGCGGAGATCACGACGAGTGGCAGGCCCACGGTTGTGAACGTGTGGGCGTCGTGGTGCCTCCCCTGCCGATCCGAGGCGCCCCTCCTCGCGACGGCCGCCGCGACGAGAGAGAACGTCCATTTCATCGCCCTCGACGTTCGCGATAACCCGGCGGACGCAGCAGCATTCATCGCCCAGTATTACGCCGACACACCGATGACGCAGTACGCGGATCGTTCCGGGCAGATACCCATCGAGATGGGGGGCGGACGAGGCGTACCCATCACGTTCTTTTACGACGCGGCCGGCTCACTCGTCGAGATCCATCGCGGCATCATCGACGAACCGACCCTCGCCTTCTACCTCGACGAGATCCAGCGCTGATGGAATTCACACTGCTCGCCGCTGCAGCGATAGGCGTCGGCGCGTTCTGGGCAATGCTCAGGTGGGAAGCAAAACGGGGCAACGCTGCACGGTGTGCACTCGACCTATGGGACGTCGGCCTCACAGCCGGCGCCGTCGGCCTCTTTGTAGGCAGACTCACGGCAATGGTGATGGTGGGCATCAACCCGCTCACAGACCCGGCACAGATAATCCTGGTTCGCAGCGGTGTGTCGACGGTCGGCGCTTCCGTCGCGGCGCTCCTGATGTTCGCCTTCCTTGCTCGCCGATCACTCCTCGACGCCGCGGACGCTATCGGCCCTGCGGTGCTCGCGGGCCTCGCAGGGTGGCATCTGGGAACTCTCGTGACCGGCGCATGGCTCGGCACGGTCTCCACCCTGCCCTGGGCTCAGTCTGTCGCGGGGAGTGACATCACCCGCCACCCTGTCGAGCTGTACGCGGCATCCCTCTATCTCCTTGCAGCCGTCGGTATTTCCCTTTGGAAACAGCGAGGGCGGCCTCCCTTCGGTGCACCCGCAGGGTTCGCTCTCCTTGCAGCAGGGGGTGTCAGGCTCGCAACCGAGCCGGTACGGATCTCCCTCCAAGGCGGCCCCGTCTGGCTCTACCTTGGAGCCGTCGTCGCTGGGCTAGGCCTAGTCGGTTGGGCCGTCATTCGTCGAGGCTAGGAGCTGACGGCTACCAGGTTGT
>JASJYA010000085.1 GCA_030125685.1 Actinomycetota bacterium | reverse complement strand
GTCGAAAACTTGAAGCCTTTGCGCCATTCGAACTTCTCGACTGCCCGTATCAGGCCGACATTGCCGTCCTGGATGAGGTCGAGGAGGTCGAGCCCTCTTCCGGTGTATCGCTTCGCAATCGAGATGACGAGCCGTAGATTGCAGCGGATGAATTGGTGCTTTGCGTGGTCTGCCTGACGGATGTACCGAGCGAGGACCAGTCGCTGTTCGGTGTCGATGTCCACGTCGTCAGCGAGCTGTTGTTCGGCCTTCCGTCCGCGTTCGATGACGCGAGCAAGCCGTACCTCACCTTCGGCGGTGAGTAAGTCGTGCGCCGCCACTGATTCCAGATAGAGACCGATCGCGTCTGCGACGGTCGCTTCCCTTGTGGCGCTAGCCATGACGTCCCCCTTCGTCGACACTCCGCGGCGTGTTGCCATGCGCCCTGGAAGTTATCACCGAAAAACCAGTTCGGCAAGGGAGTTGTACCATTTCTTCTGACATTCGAGAATCGTCGAAAGATTCCATGCAACGTATCGCCCTAGCCGCATTCGCTCTCGCTGCGCTTGTACTCTCATCGTGCGCAGGCAGCCTCGGCGTGCAACCAGGGGATGCCGTCGTGCCCCCGCAGTTGGCTGACCCGACATTCGAGGTGGTCGTGCTCGCTGCCGACGATCTTGGTGCGCTCGACGCCGCCGTGACCGCTGACGGAATCCCACTCGTCGCTGCGAACGGTGAGCCACCGACGGTGACGTGGAAGAAGACCGCCATCGAAATCGAGGCGTCAGCAGAAGGCTTTCAGCCGTTCACGTTCATTCTCGACGACTTTCCCGACGCAGGACGCATCGAGTTCCGGCTCGAGCCCGTCGTTCTCCAAGGGCGGGTCACCACCGATACCGGCCGATCGTTGCCCGGCGTCAGGGTGTCGTTGGGAGACGTGGGCGACACCACGGACAGTGAGGGCCGGTACTCCCTCGAGCGGGCAGTAGCTGGAACAATCCAACTCGCGAGGCCTGCTTGGGAGTTCATCGAGTATCCATGGGACGGCGTCCTCGACCGCTTCGACATGTCCATGTCACCCAGGGTCGTACGCGCGATTCGCGTCGCGGCAGAGGATGTGCAGGATGGAGAGCGATGGCAGGCGTTGCTGTCTCTCGCTGACGTGACAGGGATCAATGGACTCGTCATCGACTTAAAGACGGAGGACGGAACGGTTGTGTACCCGACGGAGGTACGTACGGCTAACTCCATCGGCGCGGTGAGCGGCTTTTTTAGGCTCGACGACGTCGTTGCGGAGGCCAGAGAGCACGACCTCTACCTCATTGGCCGCATCGGCGTGTTCCAGGACAGTTTCTACGCCGCGGCGGAACCGGACCGAGCGGTCCTTACGGAGGATGGCGCGTTGTGGCGATCCAGAAACGGATTCGCGTGGCTTGATCCCTCTGATCCTGCTTCGTTCGAGTACTCGGTCGAGCTCGCAGAGGAAGCCTGTCTCAGAGGATTCGACGAGATCCAGTTCGACTATGTGTCGTTCCCCATCGGCGGCGATCTCTTGACGGCGACATTCGACGGAGCGTACAATCAGGAGGTGCGCGTCGCGTCGATCAACGCCTTCCTCACCAGGGCGTACTCGGTCCTTCACCCGATAGGTTGCGCTGTCTCCTCGACACTTCTCGGCATCGTCCTGGAGTCGACCAAAGACGAAGGTGTGGGACAGAGTCCAGGAAGCATGTCTCGCATCGTCGACGTGCTGTCGCCGACCCTGTACTCCACCAACTATGGACCCGGGTGGAAGGGCTTTGAGAATCCGGATGACCACGCGGTTGAGATCGTTGATACGGCGCTCAGGGGCGGTACCGGCAAGCTGGACGGCTACGGATACCTGAGGCCGTGGTTACAGACATGGACCATCTCGGCAGCCGACCAGCGGGCCGTTCAATCGGTGGTCACCGAGGACGGCATGGGGTGGATGCTGTGGTCGAATAGCTCAAACTACTCAGCGGATACGCTGCCGGGCCAATAGCCGTCACACATGTCACCGCTTTAGAGCGGGAGTGCTTCGCGGGTAGGGAACCGATGCTGGCGCTCCCACACGTCACGGAGCATGTGGTACGGATTCAACTTGCGGCCATCGTGCCGGATTTCGAAGTGGGTGTGCGGCCTGGTACCTTCGGCGTTGCCTGAGTCCCCGACATATCCGATGACCTGTCCGGCTCTCACCTCGTCGCCCTCCATCAGGGTTGCTTGGAAGGCTGTCCATGTGCCGCCCTCGCCATCGTCCGTGCCGAGGGTGTCGTTGTTGAGGTGCATGTACACCGTCATCCAACCGTCACCGTGGTCGATGCGTATGAAATATCCGGACATGCGATGCTTGCCGAGCTTCGTCACCACACCGTCTGCAACAGCGACGATCTCGGTGCTTCGGGGGCTCATGATGTCCGTGCCCTGGTGGCGACGACCGCCGGAGCGCCGGTTGCCCCAAGTGTTCGAGAAGCCCGCGTCTGTGGTGTCGTGGGGGAATATCGTGAGGACGAAACGAGACCCGTCGTGGGACGCTTCGGCTGTTGCGGAATCCGTCATCGTGGTAATGCCGGTGATGATGACGGTCGCCGCAACGGCGCCCGCGACCGCGCGGAACAGGGATCTGTGCATCGGGATTGTGACCTCCTCGAGCTGCACAGCGTTCTACCGGTGCTCGCTCGATCTTGTGTCGTGCAAAGAACGGTACAACCCGTCGTGACGTACCGCAGACGAGTTACACATACGGTGATGGTGGAAACTGGTGACTTGGTGCACGGTCACCGTATCCTCGCGCTCTGCCCACGAAGGATTTGTGCGTGACCGATACTTCGACCATTCGATCAAAGGACGCCGGCTGGATGGCGTCGCGACGTTCTGACGCTGCTGATCGGCTGGCCGGCCTCGGCATGCCATCGGAGCGTGAGGAGATTTGGCGCTACCTTGATCTTGACTTCGACCCTGCCTTTGCGAGCGCTCCGAGCGCCCCCGGCGATGCCGGTGCACCCGACTCGGTCATCGACGGTTGGGAGGGAACCGTTGTGACCATCGTTGACGGATTCGTGACCACTCCGGGCGTGTCAACTGTCGCCGAAGTCGGCGAAGAACTCACAATGGTGAACGATGAGCATCTCTTTGCAACGGCATTTACCGCGTACGCACCCGGAGCGGCGCTGATCGCCGGTGACCTACTCGCTGATCACGTCCTCATCGACGTCCAGGTCACGTCCAGCGCCACGACATTTCCCGGCGTCCACGTCGATGTTGCGTCGGGGAGTGACGCCACGGTCATCGTCAGGCTCCGATCGACTACTGACGCACCGGCTACGGTCGTGCCGACAATCACGGCCACAGTCGGGGATAACGCCCGTCTGACACTCACGATTATTCAGGATTGGAACTACCAGACGAGGTCAATCGGTCGTGGCGTCGTCGAACTCGGAAGGGATGCC
Organism: Actinomycetota bacterium; assembly: GCA_030125685.1. Lineage (GTDB taxonomy): Bacteria > Actinomycetota > Acidimicrobiia > Spongiisociales > UBA5794 > B3-G11. The sequence goes on along the minus strand of JASJYA010000085.1, from coordinate 3,616 downwards.
AGCCTCACGTTGAGCGAGATCGGCCTCGGGGCGAAACTTGGCCGCTTGCACCTCGATGTCAATTTTTTAGGCGACGGCTCGACTGCGAAGGTGTACGGCGCCTACTTCGGCGAAGAGAGCCAGACGCTCGACTACCGCTACTTCATGAACCACATCGGGATGCACACCCGCTCCGACATGTTTCTCAAGGGTGCGGTCGCCGACGATGCGCTCTCCGTGTTCACAGGCATGATTCGCATCGAGAAGTCCGGTCAGAAAACCGAGGCGTTTCAGACGAACCGTAACCTGATCCTGTCTTCGGGCGCGTCGGCGCAGTCTGTCCCGAACCTTGAGATCCTCGCCAATGATGTCAAGTGCGGCCACGGCTCAACCGTTGGGCCGCTTGATAAGGATCAGCGGTATTACCTCATGAGCCGCGGTCTCACATCGGAGCGGGCCGATCGACTTCAGGTGAGGGGTTTCTTCGAGGAAGTGGTCGAGCAGATCCCTGACAAGGCGATTGCGGCCTGGGCGCGTGAGCGCATTAACGGTAAATACGTATCGGCTCAGGAAGAGGGCCGCGTATGAGCGAGGTTTCGGTCGGACTTCTCGCTGACCTTCCGGTGGACACCGGCCGCCGCGTTGTGGTGGGAGAGACCGCTATTGCCGTGTTCCGCGTCGGTGATGAGGTCCATGCAATTGCTGACCTGTGTAGCCACGCGGAAGCGTCCCTCGCGGAGGGTGAGCTCTTTGATGACGAGGTTGAATGTCCTAGGCATGGCGCCGTCTTCGATGTCGCGACAGGGAAGCCGCTCACGCTGCCCGCCACCAAGCCTGTCGCCGTATACGCGGTGGACGTGCGCAACGGCGAGGTGTTCGTCGATGCCCCGGATGAGGCACAAGTCCAGGAGGATCAAGCCGATGAGTAATGCTCTCGAAGTTAGGGATCTGAAGGCAAGCATCGGCGATCTCGAGATTCTCAGAGGTCTCGATCTCACGGTCCCGTTTGGAGAAGTGCATGCCCTCATGGGCCCGAACGGATCGGGGAAGTCCACGCTCAGCCATGTGCTCATGGGGAAGACCGACTACACGGTCTCTGGATCGGCGAGCATCGACGGCGTCGACATCATGGGGATGACGGTCGATGAGCGAGCCCGTGCAGGCCTCTTCGAGACTTTCCAGTACCCGACGAACGTCCCGGGGGTCACCCTTGATGACCTGACCGCAGAGATGGCTGCCTCGAACCCATCGGACAATGGGTATGAGGAGCGCACGGCGGCAGCCTCCACGCGTCTCAACATGGATCGCTTCCGTGGCCGCGCGGTGAACATCGGACTGTCGGGCGGCGAGAAGAAGCGGTCCGAGATGTACCTGCTTGGTGTCGCCAATCCCAAGATCGCGATTCTGGACGAGATCGACTCAGGCCTTGACATCGACGCCGTGCGGGAGGTCGCGGATATGGTGGAGTCCCTCCGCAGCTCCGAACTCGGCATCGTTGTCATCACCCACTACAACCGCATCCTGAAGTACATGTCCGCGGACCGCATCCATGTCATGGTGGGTGGGCGAATCGTCAAGTCAGGCGGCGCCGAGATCGCAGAAGAACTCGAAGCCAAGGGCTACACGGAATACCAGGTAGCAGCGGTCGGTTGAGCTGATATGGTCGATCTGGAGGCGCATTCGCTCGAACTTGTCTATGTAGGCGACCCGATGTGCTCGTGGTGCTGGGGTTTCGCGCCCGTGGTCGAGAAGATCGATGGCGCCTTCGACATCCCTATGCGGACGGTGGTTGGAGGGCTCAGACCTGGCGACAAGGCCGAACCCATTGATCGAATCCGACCCATGCTCGAGCATCATTGGAGTCAGGTGGCAGCAGCGTCAGGGCAACCCTTCGACCTTGGGGGGCTCGATCGGACGGATTGGATGTACGACACACTCCTCCCCGACACGGCGATCGTGACGATGCGGTCAGCAGCGTCGGGTGAGACGCTCCGCTTTCTCTCGACGGTCCAGCGAGCGTTCTATGCGGATCGCGTCGATGTGACGGACATCGACGTCTATCCAGACCTTGTTGCCGACTTCCCTGTGAATCCATCCGAATTCATCGAGGCACTCGAGTCACCCGAGATGCACGCTGCCGCCGAACAGGACTTCATCGAGGCTCAGTGGCTCGGAGTCACCGGATTTCCGACGCTGCTCCTCCGTGACGGCGCAACGACCGTCCCGTTGAGCCTTGGGTACACGACGTTCGAACGTGTCGCGGAACGGATCAACGACTTCATCGAGAAGAACCATCCCGAAGCAGCCGCCGGCCTTGTCTGCGACATCGACGGCGAGGCCTGCTGAAACGCTCCGAGGCGAAAGTTAGAGCATTGGCTTGTGGGGGAGTGAGCGAGGTAGCAGGTACCACGCTTCAGTATTGGGGTGGTGATCGGTCTCGTTCGTGGATCGCGGTGTGGTGTTTGCGGCAGTACGGGCAGCAGTTGTCGACGCTGGTTTCGCCTCCGTCCGCCCAGTGGATGTTGTGGTGGATGTCGCACCATGACAGGGGAGCGTCGCATCCGGGCCATGCGCAGCCGTCGTAGAGCTGTTCGATGGCTCTCCGTATAGCCGACGGGATCGTTCGTGTCTTGCGGCCTACATCGAGCGGTTCAGAGTCGCTGCCTAACACCATGGGGATGATCCCTGCGTCACATGTGAGCCGTCGGATCGTGTCCGGTGTAACAGGGACGCCGTTCATCTCCGGCAGCCGTTCAAGCTCTCCTGTGAGCATGCGGTAGTCGACCGTGACGGTGATGTGAGGCTTCTCGCCGCCAGACGTGACAACCTCCGTGTTGTGATCCAGCCAGAAACGGTGGATGTCAACGAGCGCGTCTACACGACGCTGGGCCGGTGTGCGGCGGTCGTCGGCGTCGAGATTGAACGGGTCACTGTGCGCATCGAGTGCGGTCTTGACGATCAGGTACTGCTCGGGGGTGAGCGTGCCTTGGAGGTCGCCGATGCCGTCGATGGTTTGTGCCAGATACACGCTCCTCAGCTTCTCGACGTGCTCGGCGTCTTGTAATGCTTTGGGATAGTCGACCTGTTGCTCCCAATGTGAGATCGCACGACGCATGTCGGTGACCGACAGATACGTCGCCACATCAGCAAACACTTCCTCGTGATCGTTGAACTCGTCGCGATGCTTGTCACGGGCTTGTGCGAGCAGGTGGAGTGAGCGAGCAGGAATCTCACCCGAGAGGGCGTGCTGCATGACCGTGGGCATGTGGGGCGCAGCGCGGCCTGTCTTGAACGTTCCTGAGGCTTCAGCGGCAGTCATGCGGGTGTGATGCTTGAGCCACCCTGTCGTCGTGAGGCGCTCTTCGATCTCGGGGAGTTGCCTGCGGTCGAGTTCACGTACTAGCAGGACGAGTTCCGCGTGAGTACGGTCGATCAACTGCCGAGCAGCGATGACGGCTTGCTTCAGATCGGAGCCGGTCAGGCATCCGATGTGATCTTCAATTTCTTCTAAGTCTGTGCCCGGAACATCCAGCCCGCCGCCTTCATCCGACACCAGAGCCCGGTCCAGGACCGAGGTCTGATAGCACATATCCATAATGTATCGAACATACGTTCGACTGTCAAGCGATTTCTCAGA
>JASJYA010000024.1 GCA_030125685.1 Actinomycetota bacterium | reverse complement strand
GTCATCCCGCCAGAAGCGGTGGCAGCTAACGGTTCTGCGGTACGAGAGGAATCCGCTGTTGAATCTTTGCCAGATACACCTGCGCCGGAACTGGCGGCGGTGTCTGAGATCGAGCTGGACGTCGAGCCTCTCGTGTTCGAACCGGGACCCAACGGCAAGCTTGCGACTCCGGCGATCGTGTACGAGTTTGTCAGCGAGACTCCCGACCGTGAAGCTGCGGGTCCGGTCGAATCGGCGCAGGTAGATCATCCGACGGAGTCAATTGACTCGGCGTCGGTCGATGTACCGCCAAGCCTCACGCTCGTTGACGAACAGCGATCCGTGCTTGACCCCGACACGAGCCAGGGGTACGACCTGGGTGGCCTTGTTGGAGTGGTCGAGACGTGGGCGACCGAGGAGTCCGTCCCTGTGAACGCTGGGCGCCTCTTTCGGATGATCAACGACGTTGCGGCGCTTCGGATCGATCTCGATTCGGTCGTTCGACAGGCGTCCCTGGCGATATCAGATCTGCGAACCGGGTCAGCGCCGTCCGCCACTCAGGCCGCTCTCGATTCGCTCGAAGCCGTTCAGAGAGCGTCGGTTCGATTGGAGTTCGCCGCCCTCGGACTCTCGGTTGTTCCCATATCGAACGTCACGTCCACGCTCCCCCAGCTCGTCAAGTATCTCTCGAAGAAACTGGACCGGGACGTCCGTCTCGTCGTTGAGGGCGAGGGCACGCTGATCGACCGTCAACTCCTCGACCGCATAGGCGAAGTCATCCGCCAGATTGTTGTCAACGCAGTTACGCACGGTCTGGAACCTTCAGATGTGAGGGTCGCTGCGGGAAAGGATTCCCACGGCACGGTGACAGTCGCGGTGAGCCGTGACGATCAACACGTGCAGCTAGTGATCTCCGACGACGGTGCGGGGATCGACTGGATCGCTGTGCGTGACAAAGCGCTTGCCGCTGGTCTCATCGACGGCGATCCGACCGCCGAAGCGTTGCGATCGGTCCTGTTCGCGGACGGATTCTCGACAAACCCCAATTCGTCTGAGTTCACAGGCAGTGGGTCGGGGCTCGCCAGAGTCACGGAGATTGTCGAAGAGGTCTTTGGCGCTATGACGCTCGACTCAGTGCAGCGGCGTGGCACAACCATTGTGATCACGATGCCTGCTCACCGAGCGTTGCAGCGAGCACAGATGTTCACGGCTGGTGGCCGTACGTGGGGAATCCCTGACACTGCGGTCGCCGCGATCCTTCCTACGCGGGAGGTCTCGATCTCCGTGACAGAGAAAGGAAGCTTTGTCGGTTTCAACAATGAGAGTGTGCCGTATTCGTCGTTCGCGTCGGTCGCCGGCCTCGATGTCCAGGGTCTTCCGTCACACATCATGATTATCCAGAGCCCAACGGGCCTGATCGCGCTTGCAGTCGACGAAGTTCTCGACATCCACGAAGTCGCGACGAAGGATCTCGGGCCGTTGTTGAGCGGCGAATCCGTGGTCACTGGAGTGGCTCTCCTCGGAGGTGACGAGACTGTGATGCTCGTTGACGCGGGACGCCTCGCTGACAACATGCGATCGGTGGAGATTCAACCTGAGCGACCGATCCACAAGGTTCTGGTCGTCGACGACAGCCAGGGTGTGCGCCAAGTCGTTTCGGGAGTTCTCGCCTCACACGGTTTTGCCACTGTCGCCGCTGGAAGCGTCTCTGAAGCCCTGGCCGCTCTTGCGATGAACAACGTCGATGCCCTCGTGGTCGATTTCTCGATGCCACGGGCAGACGGAGTCGCATTGATCCACATGGTTCGCCAGCGATACGGCGACATACCTGTCGTAATGCTCTCCGGCGTCGCGTCGCCGGAGGATCGAGCACGCGCCGAGCGCGCAGGTGTTAACGCGTTCTTTGACAAGGCGGACTTCGGTAAGGGCGCTCTCGTCGAGAAGCTTCGCGAGCTGATCAAAGATGACGCGAATGGCGACTCCGACTCGAAGGAGTCAGAGCTAGCGTAGTAACAGGCGACAGGTCACAGGCAACAGCCAGCACGTGCTGACCTGTGACCTGTGACCTGTCATATGTCGCATGTCGTACTACGTTCCCACCGATGTCTGATTTTCCCCTTCTCGCTGATCTCAACCCCACCCAACGCGAGGCCGTCGCCACCACTGAGGGGCCGGTGCTCGTGATTGCCGGCGCAGGTTCGGGGAAGACGCGCGTGCTCACCTATCGCATTGCGCACCTGGTGCGTGACCTCGGTGTTTCTCCCCACGAGATCCTCGCGATCACGTTCACGAACAAGGCCGCCGCCGAGATGAGAGGCCGGGTAGAGCGGCTCATCGGCCGTGTCCCGCACACCATGTGGGTATCGACCTTCCACTCAGCGTGTGTGCGGATCCTTCGCCAGGAGATCCACCGTCTTGGCTACCGCACGTCGTTCTCCATCTACGACGAAGCGGATTCGACTCGTCTCGTGACGATGTGCATCAAGGATCTCGATCGTGACCCGAAGCGATTTCCGCCCCGCCAGATCAAGGCAGCCATCTCGAAGGCGAAGAACGAGCTGATTGACTACGAAACGTTCGCTTCTCAGGATTCCGGCTATTACCACGAGCAGGTGTCCGACATCTACCGCCTCTATCAACAGCGGCTCGTCGAGGCCTCTGCTGTGGACTTCGACGACATATTGACCCTCACCGTCGAGGTTCTCCAGGCCTTCCCCGAGGTACTCGAAGGGTGGCAGAACCGATTCCGATACATCCTGGTTGACGAGTATCAGGACACGAACCGGGCCCAGTACATGCTCGTCAAGATGCTCGCCGCCAAGCACCGGAACGTTTGTGTCGTGGGCGACTCGGACCAGTCGATCTACGCCTTCCGAGGCGCGGACATGCGAAACATTCTCGAGTTTGAGAAGGACTATCCCGACACCAGGGTGATCCTTCTCGAACAGAACTACCGGTCAACCCAGACGATCCTTGACGCCGCGAACGCAGTAATTGCGAACAACGCCGGCCGGAGGCCGAAGCGTCTCTGGACAGACGAAGGCGCGGGGGACCAAATCATCGTCTTCGAGGCAGAGGACGAGCATGAAGAGGCGGCGTACATCGCCGAAGAGATCGCAAGACTCCAGGACGGCGGCTTCAGCCTCAATGACATCGCCGTGTTCTACCGCACGAACGCCCAATCCCGCGTCATCGAGGAGTTGTTCGTGCGCTTCGGCGTGCCGTACCAGGTCGTAGGCGGCCTCAAGTACTACGACCGTAGAGAGGTCAAGGATGCTCTCGCGTACCTGCGGGCGGTCGTGAATCCTGACGATGAGATAGCCGTCAAGCGGGTCATCAACACTCCGAAGCGATCAATCGGCGCCACATCTGTCGCTCACGTCGATCGGTTCGCCGAACAGCAAGGCGTCAACTTCATGGACGCGCTGCGGAGAGTGCACGAGATCGTCGCGCTGACCCCCCGAGCACAGAGCGCAATCGGTGGATTCACAACAGTCATGGACCTTCTCGCAGAGAGAGCGGCCGATGGGCCGGAGGCTGTGCTGGAAGCGGTCTTCAACGACACCGGCTATCTCGACATGATCCGGGCTGAGAAGACGATCGAGGCCATGGGGAGGGAGGAGAACCTCAAGGAGCTTCTCAGTGCAGTGGCCGAGTTCGAGGAGATCGGCCCCGCATCGATGGGACCTGAGGAGTGGAACGGGCTCGACGGTGTCGGGAAGCTCCAGATGTTCCTCGAATCGATCAGTCTGGTCACCGACCTCGACGCCATGCAAGACACAGACACCGCAACTCTCATGACGCTCCACAACGCCAAAGGTCTTGAGTATCGGGCTGTCTTTCTCACGGGACTTGAAGACGGCGTGTTCCCGCACGTGCGGTCCCTGGGCGATCCGAAGGAGTTGGAGGAGGAGCGTCGGATCTGTTACGTGGGCCTGACCCGAGCCGAGGAGCGGCTGTACCTCACCAGGGCGACGATGCGGAACCTATGGGGGCAGACCAACTACAACGGCCCGAGCCGGTTCCTGTCTGAGATTCCGAAGCATCTCACGTCTCCGGCCAAGCGGCGCCGAAAGCGCCGAACGATGGAAGTCCGCACTCCGAGGAGCACCGTGTCGGACTCAGACATCGCAATAGGCGACAGGGTGCGCCACGCAAGCTGGGGTGAGGGCGTCGTGCGTGAGGTCGTAGGCGCAGGCGACAGGGCCGAAGCGGTCGTGATCTTCGACGCCCACGGATCCAAACGCCTTCTCCTCGCCTGGGCCCCCCTAGAGAAGGTCTAACCGGACGCCTCGGACGCGTACCCAGGGTTCGCGAACCGGTATGTGCCGCAGCCAGCCCACGGAAGGACGCATCTCCTGACTGCGGCCGAGTGACGATGAGATCTGTGCTACACCATTGCTTTTAGGCGTTGGTCCGGAGTGAACGACTTAATCGCTGTCGCCACAGCTACGACCGTTGCGGATACCGCGACCGAACCGAGCACGAGATACATTACGACGAGCTGAATAACCACGGCGTCGATCGGATCAACCCCAGCGAGCAGCAGGCCGGTCATCGCCCCTGGGAGTGCAACGAGGCCGACAACCTTGGTTCGCTCGATCTGAGGAAGGAGCGCCACGCGCGTCGCCTCCCGCACCACATATCGAGCCGATTGCCTGGCCGTGAAACCGAGGGAGAGAAGCCCCTCCACCTGGATGCGCTCCTTCGTCATCTGAGTCCGAACTTGGTCTGCGGCTACGACCGTGGCAGGCAGGGTGTTGCCGATCGTGATGCCCGCTATCACAATCATCTCGATCGGCCCACTCGGCAGCACACCGAAACCGAATACGACAGCCAACGAGAGCGCTGTCGATCCCCCGACCGCGAGGAGGGCCGCAGGGATCACCTCGGTCGTTCCCGCCCTTCGAGACACCACAAACGCCGCGATCCCAACCATCGCAATTATCCACAGCGGTGCAAGCCACAGCTCCCAAACCGAGTCAAGCACGATCGTGAGGAGCACTCCGACCGCGATGAGTTGCACCGCTGCCCTCATTGACGCCCACATGATCGAGCGCTCGACACCGAGACGCAGATACATCGACACACCCACCCCCACGGCGATGAGCACCAGAGAGGCTCCGAGTACCACGATAGGGTTCACGTCAAGCACGCTCCCATGCTAAATCGACTTTGGCGCAGCCTGGCTGAAGGACTCAGCGCCCAACTACCATTCCCGACGATGCCGATTCGGATCCTCATCGCAAAACCCGGTCTTGACGGGCACGACCGTGGCGCCAAAGTCGTCGCGCGGGCGCTGCGCGACGCTGGATGTGAGGTCATCTACACGGGGCTCCATCAAACGCCGGCACAGATTGCTTCGATTGCGGTTCAGGAGGACGTTGACGGAGTCGGTCTCTCTGCGCTCTCAGGCGCGCATCTGACGCTGTTCGCGAGCGTCGTCACCGAACTCGAAGCCCGTGGCGCAGGCGACATCGTCGTCTTCGGTGGAGGCATCATCCCTGATACAGACATCCCACTGCTCGAAGCCGCAGGCATTGCGCACGTTTTCGGGCCAGGTACATCGCTCGAAGAGATCCAGACCTGGGTGAGAGAGCAGTTCGCGGATGAACGGTTCTCTCACTAGCAACGTCACCTGTCAGGAGGACATGTGAAGATTCACGAGTATCAGGCCAAGGCGCTCATGAAGCAGCGGGGCATCCCTGTCCCCGAGGGCGAATTGGCGACCACTGTCGATGAAGCTGTCGGAGCCGTGCGCCACCTCAGCGATTCCATGGGCAACCCTGTGGTTGTCGTGAAGTCTCAGATACACGCTGGAGGGCGCGGCAAAGGTCGGTTCAAGGAGCACCCGGAGCTCGGCGGGGTTACCGTGGTTCTTGAAGGTGTCGATGGGGGTATCGAAGCCGCTGAAGCCAAGGTACGGGAGCTCGCCGCCCAGATGCTCGGATCCACCCTCGTAACCATCCAAACCGGAGACGAGGGCAAGACAGTGAACCGCATCTACATCGAACAGGGCATTGACATCGCCACGGAGCTATACCTGTCTGTCCTGCTTGATCGTTCAACGAGCCGCAATATCGTGATGGCCTCGACAGAGGGAGGAACCGAGATCGAAGTCGTTGCTGAGGAGACACCGGAGAAGATCATCCGCGAGGAGATCGACCCGGCGTTCGGTCTCACAGACTTCCAGGCGAAGCGGATCGCGTACGGTCTCGGCCTCGAAGGTGACGCCCTGGGTAGCGGCGTCCGGTTCCTCAAGGCGATCACCGCTTTTGCAGTGGACATGGACACCGACCTTGTCGAGATCAATCCGCTTGTCGTGACGACAGACGGCCGGGTGATGGCCCTCGATGGGAAGATGTCATTCGAAGCAAACGCCCTGTACCGACATCCTGAAGTGCTTGAGCTTCGTGACGTGTCCGAGGAGGATCCGTCAGAGTTGCGAGCCAAGGAGCGCGAGCTATCGTTCATCAGCCTTGACGGTTCCATCGGCTGCATGGTCAATGGAGCGGGTCTTGCGATGGCGACAATGGACATCATCAAGACCGTCGGCGGCGAACCTGCCAACTTTCTCGATGTCGGTGGCGGCGCGGATAAGGACCAGATCGTCGCGGCGTTCAAGATCATCACGGACGATCCGAACGTGAAGGGGATCTTCATCAATATCTTCGGCGGCATCATGCGCTGCGACATCATCGCGAACGGGGTTGTCGCAGCCGTTGAGGAAGTCGGTCTCGAAGTGCCGCTCGTGGTGCGCCTGGAAGGCACGAACGTTGAGCTTGGAAAGCAGATCATCGACGACTCAGATCTCAACGTCGTGAGCGCAACAGACATGAAGGATGGAGCTATCAAGATCGTGGAGTTGACCAAATGAGTGTGTTCGTCAACAAGGACACGAAGGTTCTTGTCCAGGGGATGGGGAAGACGGGCCGATTCCACACGGACAAGGCAATCGCATACGGAACGAACATGGTCGGCGCCGTGCACCCGTCGAAGGCGGGCCGGACGGAGCAGTTCATCGGCGAGACCGATCACTCAGGTGTGCAGGGCCGCCCGGACACATACGATGTCACGATTCCGATATTCCGCACGGTACGGGAGGCCGTCAACGTCACCGGGGCGAACGCCTCGGTCGTTTATGTGCCGCCACCTTTCGCAGCCGACGCGATCATGGAAGCCGCCGAGGCCGGTGTCGCGCTGATCATCACCGTTACTGAAGGCATCCCCGTTGCGGACATGGTCATGGCTAAGCGCTACCTCGAGGACAAGGATGTCCGTCTCGTCGGTCCGAACTGCCCAGGGGTGATCACACCTCAGGCGTGCAAGATCGGCATCATGCCCGGCTACATACACACGCCCGGAACGATCGGTGTGGTCTCTCGGTCGGGAACGCTCACCTATGAGGCTGTGCATCAGCTCACGCTCAACGGGCTCGGCCAGACGACAGCCATAGGCATCGGCGGCGATCCCGTCAACGGCACGGACTTCGTTGACGCCCTCAAGGCGTTCAACGACGACCCTGACACCGAGGGAGTCATCATGATCGGTGAGATCGGGGGGACAGCCGAGGAGGAAGCGGCTGAGTGGATCAAGGCGAACATGACCAAGCCCGTCGCGGCGTTCATCGCGGGCGTCACGGCGCCCCCAGGAAAGCGGATGGGACATGCAGGCGCCATCATTTCGGGAGGCATGGGAACCGCAGAGGCGAAGATCGCAGCGCTTCAGGGCGCAGGCGTCGTGATAGCCCCGACGCCGACCGACATGGGGTCAGCGATGCTGGAAGCTCTTTCGGCTAGCTAAGAGAGCATGGGGCGTACTACGTCCTACGTATGACGCAGTACGAGAACATTGACGCCCGATGTTGGACATCGGAGCACGGACGACGGACGACGGGTTAAATCCCTCCAGCTAATTCGAGGCTGCGAACCAACGATCCATTTTGAACCCGTCGTCGGTAAGGGAGCGCAGCGACCGATCCGTTATCTGGCATCTGGCATCTGGCATCTGGCGCCGGGCTATATTGATCGACAATGGCCAACCCGATCTCCCGAGTGACGCGATGAGCGCCGAGAGTGCAGCCACTCCCCTCGTCGGCGTGGTCATGGGATCCGTCTCGGACTGGGAGACGATGCAATCCACGACTGAGACGCTCGACGAGCTGAATGTGCCTTATGAGGTTCAGGTCGTCTCGGCGCACCGCACTCCTGATCTCCTGCACAGCTACGCCGCGTCCGCACGAGACCGGGGGCTTGAGGTCATCATCGCGGGCGCGGGAGGCGCCGCCCACCTCCCCGGGATGATGGCTGCCCAGACCAGCCTCCCGGTGCTCGGCGTCCCTGTCGAGTCGAAGGCTCTCAGCGGCTGGGATTCGCTGCTCTCGATCGCACAGATGCCTGCTGGAATCCCGGTGGGGACGCTGGCCATCGGCCGCGCAGGCGCTGTCAACGCGGCGTTGCTCGCAGCGGCCATCCTCGGCAATGAACACGATTGGATTCTGGAGGCTCTCGAGGAGTTCCGTGTCCGACAGACCGAGACGGTGCTTGGGCGTCCCAACCCGGAAGAGCAGGCGTGATCGTCGGGATCCTCGGGGGCGGCCAGCTTGCCCGAATGCTTGTGCTGGCAGGGATCCCGCTGGGGATGCGATTCCTGATACTGGACCCCTCGCCCGACGCATCCGGCGCCTCCCTCGGCGAGCACATCGTCGCCGCGTACGACGACCCGGTGGCTCTGGCCCGGTTAGCGGAACGTTGCGACCGGATCACCTACGAATTCGAGAACGTCCCTGCCGCAGCCGCCCAGTGGTTGGCTTCCGAGCGGCGGCCGGTGCACCCCCCTCCAGCGGCACTCGCCGTGGCCAGGGACCGGCTGCGGGAGAAAGACCTGTTCAAGGACGTGGGTATTCCGGTCGCCGCGGTCGAAGCGGTCGAGGATCTCTATTCGTTGCAACACGCAGCGGAAGTTGTCGGCCTGCCCGCAGTGCTCAAGACCCGCACGCTCGGCTACGACGGCAGGGGGCAGATCGTTATCGCGGAAACTGAAATAATCGAGGACGCATGGCGGCGCCTTGCCGGCGTTCCCGCCGTGCTCGAGGCGTATGTGGCCTTCGAGCGGGAAGTCTCTGTCATCGCGGTGCGGGGCGCTGAAGGCCGGACGGCTTTCTATCCGCTTTCGGAGAATGTCCACCACGATGGGATCCTGGTGACGGCGCGCAGCCGCCCCGACGATCCGCAGCAGGCCAGGGCCGAGGAGTATGCGACGCGCCTTCTCGACGCCCTGGATTACCGCGGAGTTCTAGCGATCGAGTTCTTCGAGAAGGACGGTGAGCTGCTCGCGAACGAGATCGCGCCGCGCGTCCACAACTCCGGTCATTGGACCATCGAAGGCGCGGTCACGAGTCAGTTCGAGAACCATCTGCGCGCGATTGCCGATCTGCCCCTCGGAAGCACCTCGCCCGTCGGCTACGCGGCGATGGTGAACCTGATTGGCGAGATCCCCGATCCGACGCCTTTGCTGAACATGCCTGACGTCCACCTTCATGTGTACGGCAAAGTCCACCGGCCCGGACGCAAGGTCGGGCATGTCACGGTGCGTGCAGAGACCCCCGAAAGGCTGGAGACCCTCCTCGAAGACGTCACCGGCCTTGTAGGGATCCCCCTCTGACCTGCAGCGGAGAGGGCGCTAGGCTGACTGGAATGTACGCAGAGGCATACCGCCGTGGATACGGTCGCGTTGTAGCCTTCATGGACGGCAGGGATCCTGACACCCCTGTTCCTGCAACCCCTGAGTGGACCGCCCTCGACGTACTCAGGCACCTCACAGGGCTTGCTGTCGACGTTACCAACAGCGTTTTCGATGGATTCGGGAGTGATGAGTGGACCAGCGAGCACGTCAAGTCTCGCTGGCGCATGTCACTCGATGAGGTGGTCGCCGAGTGGGACGACGCTGTCGGCGCCGCTTCGGAGATTTTCGATCGGATCTCAGAAATCGGACTTCCTGACACTATCTCTTCAGCTCTCGGGGCGATCGACATCGAAGCGATCCCGGCCATGGCCGTTAGCGACATCCTCCAGCACGAATTCGATCTGCGTAACGCATTTGGCGACAGCGGGGGCCGCGACCTCCTCGACATCCACTTCGCCGCGGCGGGACACGTCAAGTCTCTCAGGCGAACGTTCGAAGCGGCGGGGCTTCCCACTATCAGAGTCGAGTCAACGGACTCAGGAATGGGATGGGACATCGGGTACGACGAACCGGTCGCCCTCCTGCGAGCAGCCTCTTTCGATCTGATGCGAGCCATCGGGGGGAGGAGAACGAAGGGAGAGCTACGCGGTCTGGAGTGGGACGTCGACCCCGAGCCTCTCCTCGACTCGATGGTGCTGCCTCACCTCAGGATGCGAGAGACGTCGTTGCGGGAGTGAGGGCGGCCTGATTCACATCCCTCAGGCCTTCTAGAATCCCGATCGATGGTCAAAACTCCGCTTCCGATCGCCATTCTCATCTCCGGTAGCGGGAGCAACCTCCAAGCGCTCATCGACGCTGAGCGGTCGGGCGAGCTCGGCTGCGACATCGCTGTCGTCATCTCGGACCGGAGCGGTGTCCAAGGACTCGATCGGGCCGCAGACGCAGGCCTCGGCGTCGAGGTGGTCGACTGGTCAGCATTCGATTCGCGAGAGGCATTCAGCGAAGCTGTCTGCGATGCGGCGCAACGTTACGGCGCTCGAGCCTTGGTTCTCGCCGGCTTCATGCGGATTCTGACCCCGAATGCGATCACGCGCTTTCCAAACGCGATCATCAATGTTCACCCGGCGCTTCTTCCTTCCTTCCCAGGCGCCCGAGCTGTTGAAGGGACACTTGCGTACGGAGTGAAGCTCACAGGAGTGACCGTCCATTTCGTCGATGAGCAAGTCGATCACGGCCCGATCATCTCCCAGGAAGCCATTGAGGTACTTCCTGATGACGATGCTGACGCTCTCCACGCTCGAATTCAGGAGGTCGAACACCGGCTGCTCCCCGAAGCGGTCGCTGCGTTCGCACGCGGGAACCTTGTCGTGGACGGCAGGCACGTCCGATTGAGACACGCGCAGACGGAGGCTAAGACCGGATGACACGGATTGCGATACGTAGGGCGCTCCTCTCGGTTTCGGACAAGCGCGGGCTGATTCCTTTGGCGACTTCGCTCGTTGCGTCCGGGGTCGAACTCGTCTCCTCAGGCGGGACAGCAAAGCATCTCGAGGACGCGGGCATCCCTGTCACGCAGGTGGAGGATGTCACCGGCGCCCCTGAGATGCTCGGGGGCCGCGTCAAGACGCTGCACCCGCGTATCCACGGTGGAATCCTTGCGAACCTCGGTGAGGAGGAACATCGACAGGAACTGCTCGACCTCGGCATCGATACGTTTCAGCTCGTCGTTGCCAATCTCTACCCATTTGAGAAGGTCGTTGCGGGTGGTGCAGATCACGCCACGGCGATCGAGAACATCGACATCGGGGGCCCGACGCTCATCCGCGCCGCAGCCAAGAACCACGATTGGGTGGCGGTGGTTGTCTCTCCCGACAGGTACGGCGAGATTGTTGCGGAGGTCGACGCCGGGGGAACGACGGCGGAGCTGCGCATGGCGCTCGCTCGAGAGGCGTTCTTCCGCACCGCGAAGTACGACGCTGCAATCGTCAACTGGCTCCACGGCCGAGACGGACAGGACAAGCTCGTGCTCCCCCTCGAAGTGGTTGAGCCGTTGCGGTACGGGGAGAACCCGCACCAGCCGGCTGCCTTGTACTCCTCCGGCTCATCCGATGGATGGTGGGCGAGGGCTACACGACTACAGGGCAAGGCGATGTCGTTCAACAACTACGCCGACGCCGACGCTGCGTGGCGCCTCGTAAACGATCTCCCTGAAAACTCGGTTGCGATCCTGAAACACATGAACGCGTGCGGCGTAGCGACCGCGGCCACCATGGTTGAAGCGTTCGCCAAAGCGTGGGCGTGTGATCCGACTTCAGCGTTTGGCGGTGTCGTCGCGTGCAACGGCGAGCTCGACGGTGCGACGGCGCAGGCGATCGGCCGGAACTTCGTCGAGATCGTCATTGCGCGTTCGACCACTGATGAAGTCGGAGCTGTTCTCGCCCGAAAGAAGAATCTGCGGTTGATTGCTGCTCCGCCGCCCTCGGGCTACGACCTCGATGTGCGAACAATCGACGACGGTTTTCTCGTTCAGGTACGCGACTTCGTGACCGCCGACGCATCCAATTGGGAATTCAAGACGAGGGCGCCGACCGACCAGGAACGCCGGGACCTTGAGATGGCGTGGGTGGTCGCGGCACATACGAAGTCGAACGCGATCGTGCTCGTGAAGGACGGAGCGGCAATCGGTGTTGGCGCCGGTGACCAGTCGAGGATCGGGGCGGCGGAGCGTGCACTGGTGAACGCGGGCGAGAGGGCGCAAGGTTCGGTGTGTGCATCTGACGCATTCTTCCCATTCCGCGACGGCCCGGACGCCCTTGCAGCCCGAGGCGTTACGGCCATCATCGAGCCGGGAGGTTCGATGCGCGACGACGAGGTCATCCAATCAGCGAAGGAACACGACATGGCGTTGGTGTTCACCGGAGAAAGGCATTTCAAACATTGAGCGCGCAAATAATTTCAGGGAAGACCGTCGCGGCGGTCGTGAAGGACAGGGTTCGTAAAGAGGTAGCAGCACTTGCTGCGAAAGGAGTTGAAGTCGGCCTCGCGACGCTGCTGGTCGGAGAAGATCCAGCGAGCCACGTCTATGTGAACTACAAGCACAAGGACGCCAAGTCTGTGGGGATTACATCGATCGATGTGAAATTGCCGGCCGATGCGACCCAGGACGATGTGTTTGCAGCCGTAGACGAGTTGAATGCGAGGCAGGACGTGACGGGCATGATCGTGCAGCTCCCCCTCCCGGAAGGACTCGATGGCGAGGCGGCGGTGGAGCGTGTCCTCCCGACCAAGGATGCAGATGGGCTTCACCCCTTCAACCTCGGACGCCTGGTACTCGGCCAGCCCGGCCCGTTGCCCGCGACGCCGTCAGGGATCATGTCGATGCTCGATCATTACAACATCGAGATCGCGGGCAAGGTAGCTGTCGTAGTCGGTCGGTCCTTTCTCGTAGGGCGACCGATGGCCCTGATGCTCGGCATGAAAGGCACAGATGCCACGGTGATTCAGGCGCATTCGAGGACCCCTGATCTCGCGGCGGTCTGTCGGCAGGCAGACATCCTTGTCGCGGCCATCGGAAGACCGGAGATGATTGACTCCCAATACGTGAAGCCAGGCGCCGTCGTGATCGATGTCGGGATGAATCGGAGCGATGACGGTCTCCTCGGTGACGTAGCATTCAGTGAGGTCTCCCAGGTGGCGTCAGCCATCTCCCCGGTACCCGGGGGAGTGGGACCGATGACGAGAGCTGCTCTTCTCACCAACACCGTGCGGCTCGCCAGGTAACAGGAGACAGGAAGAGGGAGTCGGCGGAAGCCGGACCCCATCTCTTGGGTCGGCGCTTCTCCGCTGACCTGTCCCCTGTCCCCTGTGACCTGTATCCTGTGACCTGAGAATTCAAGGAGAGGTCATGAGCAAGGTAACTGTCATAGGTGCGGGCAAATATGGATCCACAACCACACAGAGGATCGCAGAGTGGGACATCGTCGATGAAGTCGTGATCACAGACATCGTTGAGGGGCTTCCCCAGGGATTGGCGCTCGATATGAACCAGTCTCGACCCCTGCTGGGTTACCGCACAAAGGTGGTCGGGACCAACGACTACAGCGACACGGCGAACTCGGACGTCGTTGTCATCACGGCGGGTCTCCCGCGCAGGCCCGGAATGAGCCGCATGGACTTGATCGAAGTCAATGCGAAAATCGTCAAGGAGGTCACAGAAGAAATCGTCCGATACTCACCCGAGGCCGTCATCATCGTGGTGACGAACCCGCTGGATCAGATGACGACCCTCGCCGCTGACGTGTCAGGATTTCCGAAGAACCGTGTGCTCGGTCAGGCTGGGATGTTGGACAGTGCCCGCTTTGCCCACTTCATTGCTGAGGCAGCCGACGTTGACATACTCGATGTGACGGCCGTGACGCTCGGTTCGCACGGGGACACGATGGTCCCTGTGCCGTCGCTCTGTAAGGTCGGGGAGAAACACCTTGCGGACGCCCTCGACGCCGAAACGATCGACCAACTCGTCGAGCGCACCCGAAACGGCGGCGCCGAGATCGTTGCCTACCTCAAGACAGGCTCGGCGTACTACGCGCCTTCCGCTGCCGCGGCCTCCATGGTGAGGGCGATCATCGAGGACTCGGCCGAAGCCATGCCGGTCTGTGCCTGGATGGAGGGGCAGTACGGCATCGAAGGCGTCTACCTCGGCGTGCTCGCCAAGCTTGGCAGGAACGGCGTCAACGAGGTGGCCGAAGTCGATCTCACCGAGTCGGAGATTGCTGCGCTCGGGCAGGCGGCCGTTGCTGTCGCTGAGAAGGTCGCGGACCTCGAGGCGATCGAGTTTTAGACAGATACCAGATGCCGGAAAGCGGAGAGCTTGCTCTCAGCTAGCGGCTGTGGTTTCGTGCTCCCTCGCGTAGGCGTCGGCTGCGTCCTGAATCTCACGGGCTGACTGCTCAGCAGCCGCGCGCTGCCTTTTGGCGCGCGCAACTGCGGCTACGACGTCGCGTCGCTTCGCCCATAGCCCGACCGCGCCTATGAACATGACGAATCCGCCGAATCCGGCGAGCCACCAGCCTCCGGCCGCTTGGGTGTCCTTGTAAGGCGCCGCAATGCCGAACACGCCGCCACCCTGGTCCGTCACCATTTGGATGTCGATGAGCGACTGACGGATGGCGCCTGCGGAGAACGTCACGAGGCCCCAGCCGGCGACCGAAGCCATGAGCAGCATTCGGTTCGCACCCATGTCGATCGGTCGGATGGCGATCGACAGCATTCCGTTTGTCAGGAAAACGATGAACACGAGAAGCCAGGCTGGAACGGATATCGGGTCGTCCATGATGGATGCAGCAAAGAGAAGGAAGAACACGAGGACCAGCGGAATGAGCGTCAGCGTCGCTCGACTCAACAACTTCACGGAATCGCCAAGCAGACTTCGGAGAGCCAAGGAAAGGACGCTGCCGAGGAGGATCGACAAGATGACGTTTGTCGAGGGGCTGATCGTGATCGTGATACTGTCCCGTGCGAACATCGCGGTGAACCCGGTAGCAGCGACCACGATGTAGCTCACGATGAGCGCCGAGTTGCGAGGCTTCATGGCTCTCTGCATCGAAGTGAGCAGTGACCCGAGGAGCAGGAGGGCGGCGGCGACACCGATGACCGCACCGTGGACTATCTCGAAACCGCGCACCGACCAGGGCTCGATGAGGAAGTTGTAGTCAGGGCTCGTTCGCGCGTACTCCCAAAAAATTGAGGCCAACATGATCGCTGGTCCGAGAGCGAGAGCGATCTCCGTCCACTTTTTCTTCACTCGGCGCCTCCGGGTCAGAGCGCTACTTTACCGAATTCGCGTTCGTGCGACAGTCCGAAAAGTCCTATGGTTGCCGAAGTAACTGAATCTGGGTAAAGTTACACCCGTGTTATTCGATCTACGAACGTCGTGGACAGAGGAGGTTTCTGAATGAACAAGGGCGAACTGATCGAGGCCGTAGCTCGCAACACAGGCGAGTCGAAGGCTCTGGCAGAGAAGATGATCAACGAGACGCTCGATGTCATCGTCAGCGGTGTGGTTATGTCCGGCAAGGTGCAGATCACGGGCTTCGGCACATTCGAAGGTCGCGACCGAGCTGCACGCACGGCCCGCAACCCACAGACCGGCGAGCCGATCTACGTGAAAGCGACCCGCGTACCGGCATTCAAGGCGGGCAAGGGATTCAAGGACGCAGTGAAGCCCGGCTGAGCGAACCTAGTACGTAGTACGCAGAGAGGGGGCGCCCACCGGGCGCCCCCTCTCAGGTATCTTCTTTTTCCCTGTCACCTGTCACCTGTCAGTACTCGATATCGAGTCCAGAAAGCACCCGCGTGTACTCGTTCAGAACGCTCTGATGCATCATGATCTTCGCCATGTTGCCACCGACTTTGATCTTGCCCGTCATGAAGGCCATCTGGACGTTGAGCTCACCCTTCGAGATCGTCTGGGACGTCTCATAGTCAGAAGATACGGTGACGTCTGATCCGTCAAGGGGACCGAGAGCGGTCGTAGCGGCGCCGTCAGCCACCTTGAGGTAGTACGACACTTCACCCTCGGGTGCACCCGTCACATCGAACTGAACTGCCAGATCCACGTTCGCGATCGAACTGAGGAAGGCGGGGTCGGAGTTGAGCGCTTCACGGGCGGCATCGAAGTGATCTTCGCTAAGGAAGGTGGCCACGATTGGTCCTTTCGATTGGACTGCTGTCGGTAGCCAGTGTACCTGACGAGAAACTGCACGAGTCTTGCGTTGATTTGGGCGATATATCGCCCAAATCAACGCAAGACAGGGTCAGCTGACGCCTGACGCCTGTGACCTGTGACCTGTGACCTGCCTACTGCCCGATCTTCGCAAAGTTCTTGAACTGGGCCTTGACGTAGTCCCGGTTCATCATCGCGATGAAGTCGATCGAGATGTTCTTCGGACACGCAGACTCACACTCGCCGTGATTGGTGCAGGAACCGAAATACTCCTCCATCGTCTCGACCATCGCGATGACCCTCGTCCATCGCTCAGGCTGGCCCTGGGGGAGGAGACTCAGGTGGCCGATCTTGGCGGCGGTGAACAGGTTTGCTGCGCTGTTGGGGCACGCCGCTATGCATGCTGCACATCCGATGCACGAGGCAGCGTCCATCGAGGCCTCTGCAGCCTCTTTCGGGATCGCGATGACGTTGGCGTCCGGCGCAGCACCGGTGTTGACCGAGATGTATCCACCAGCCTCGATGATGCGATCGAGCGGTGAGCGGTCAACGATCAAGTCACGCACGACGGGCATACCAGCCGCACGCCAGGGCTCGATCGTGATCGAGTCACCGTCTGAGAACTTCCGCATATGGAGCTGACACGTTGCTGTTCCATCCTGGGGTCCGTGCGGGTGGCCGTTCACCATGACGCCGCACATGCCGCAGATTCCCTCACGGCAGTCGTCGTCGAATGCGATCGGTTCCTCACCGATGGTGTTGAGATGCTCGTTGACGTCGTCGAGCATCTCGAGGAAGGACGCTTCAGGACTGATGTTCTTGGCCTGGTATGTCTTGAATCCGCCCGGCGCGTCTGGGCTGTCTTGTCGCCAGACTTTGAGTGAAAAGTCCATTACTTGTAGTTCCTCTGACTCAGCGCGACGTATTCGAATTCGAGTTGCTCCTTGTGGAGTGTCTGGGGCCAGTTCTCACCTTTCCATTCCCAGGCAGCGACGTATGCGTAGTTCTCGTCGTCCCGCCTCGCTTCGCCGTCTTCGGTCTGATGCTCAAGCCTGAAGTGACCGCCACATGACTCCTCGCGGCTCAGGGCGTCGATGGCCATCAACTCGGCGATCTCGAAAAAGTCTGCAACCCTGCCTGCACGCTCAAGCGACTGGTTCAACGAGTCTGATGTGCCGAGCACCTTGAGATCCTTCCAAAACTCCTCGCGAACAGATCGGATCTCTGCGATCGCCCTCTCAAGCCCTTCTCGGTCTCTGGCGAGTCCGACATGCTCGATCATGATCTTGCCGAGTTCCCTGTGGAAGTCATCCACGGAACGGCTTCCGTTGATCGAGAGGAACCGCTCAGTGCGCTGGTTGACCTCATCAACGGCTTCGGCGAACACGTGGTCATCTGTTGGGACCGGATCGATGTTCAACCAGTCTGCGAGGTACTCGCCAACTGTGTATGGAATGATGAAATAGCCATCTGCGACCCCCTGCATGAGCGCGGAGGCGCCGAGCCTGTTGGCGCCGTGATCCGAAAAATTCGCTTCCCCGAGCGCGTAGAGGCCAGGCACGGTCGTCATCAGGTTGTAATCGACCCATAAGCCGCCCATCGTGTAATGCGGCGCCGCGAAGATGCGCATGGGTGACGTGTACGGATCCTCGTCCGTAATGCGTTCATACATCTCGAAGAGGTTCCCATACCGCTCCTCGATTTTCGCCTTCCCAAGGCGGTCGATAGCGTCTTCGAAGTCGAGATACACACCGTTCTTGAGCGGCCCGATTCCCTTATCGTCCTCGATCATCCGCATTGCCGCTCGAGAGGCGATGTCGCGCGGTGCGAGGTTGCCGAAGGCCGGATACTGGCGTTCAAGGTAGTAATCCCGCTCATCTTCAGGGATGTCGCGCGGCGCTCGGTCGTCTCCGGCCTTGAGCGGCACCCAGATGCGGCCATCGTTGCGGAGAGATTCCGACATGAGCGTCAGCTTCGATTGGTGCTCGTCTGACGCCGGGATGCATGTCGGGTGGATCTGGGTAAAGGAGGGGTTCGCAAAGAACGCTCCCTTCCGATGTGCCCTCCACGCTGCGGTGCCGTTGCAGGCCATGGCGTTCGTGGATAGGAAATACACGTTTGAGTAGCCACCGGTGGCGAGCATTACAACGTGTGCAGAGTGTGGCGTGATCTCGCCTGTGACCAGGTCGCGGATGACGACACCGACCGCCCTACCGTCCTTCAGTACAACGTCGAGCATCTCCGCTCTGGTGTGGAACGTGACGGCGCCGAGCTCGATCTGACGGGCGAGCGCCTGATACGCCCCCAGGAGGAGCTGCTGGCCTGTCTGTCCTCGTGCATAGAAGGTGCGCGACACCTGGGCCCCGCCGAACGAGCGGTTGTCGAGCAGGCCGCCGTACTCGCGGGCGTAGGGAACACCCTGTGCCACGGACTGGTCGATGATCTCGTTGGACACTTGGGCAAGACGGTAGACGTTCGACTCTCTGGAACGGAAGTCGCCGCCCTTCACCGTGTCATAGAAGAGCCTGAAAATGGAGTCACCGTCGTTCGCATAGTTCTTGGCTGCATTGATGCCGCCCTGAGCCGCAATCGAATGCGCCCGTCGCGCCGAGTCGTGATACGTGAACACTTCAACGTCGTAGCCGAGCTCACCGAGAGTCGCCGCCGCGGACGCACCGGCGAGGCCGGTTCCGATGATGATGATCTTGTACTTGCGCTTGTTGGCCGGGTTGACGAGCTTCGTATCGAATTTGTGCGTGTTCCAGTGCTCCTGAATCGGACCCTGCGGGATCTTCGCGTCGAGCGTGAATGTGTTTTCGGTCATGGTCGCGCCTTCCGATCAGGAGACCCAACCGGCCAAGACGGCCAGAGGGATCGAGAGGTTTCCGATGAGGATTACAGCGGCGAAGGCTCCAGCGAAATATCTTCGCAGTACGTTGTACTTCACGTTCACCGTTCCGAGGCTCTGGAATAAGCTCCACGCACCGTGGTAGATGTGGAGAGCGAGTGCGACGTTCGCTGCCATGTAGAAGACCGCCACGACTGGCCGCGACAGGCTCGCGATGATGTTGTCGTGCACGGCGCCATATACATAGTCAGGATTCGCATTGCCGAGCGTGAGATCGGCTAGGTGGAAGATCAGGAACAGCAGCACGATTATCCCGCTGAAGCGCATTGTGCGGCTTGCGTAGGTAGCGGTTATGTATTCGCGGGTTGCGTCGTATCGGCCCCTGCCTCTGGCCGCGCGGTTGCGTCTTGTGAGTACGGCAGCCGACCAGATGTGGAGGATGAACATCGACGTCAAGCCGATTCGGAACAGCAGGAGGATCGAGCCCTCGGGAACAATGTGGCCACCCAGTGTGGTAAGCGCCTCGGAGTAGAGATCGATCGGATACGCACCGGTCTCGGGATCGACGCCGGCGAAGATCTTGAGGTTGCCTATGAGATGGGCGAGTACGTACAGGAGCAAGCCGATGCCCGTGAGGGCCATGAGCCACTTGAGGCCGATAGAGGAGGAGAAGAACCCTCCCAGCCATTGGCGCCACCCCTGCCGGTCATGGACACGGACTCGTTTCGTGGCGGTCACTGCACCATCCTTAGGTTGACGCTACCGCTGATTATTGCAGGTATCAGGCGACAGGCGACAGCCGGCACGTGCTGGCTGTGACCTGTGACTTGTGACCTGTGACCTGTCAGCTTGACATGCGCGCGTACCCTTACTTGAATGACATCGATGTAATTACACGGTTGTAGGAGATGTCGTGTTCACAAGCTTCATTGAAGCGCTTCAGGCTGAAGGCATTGATATGGCATGGCAGGATTTCGCTCACTGCCGCGGCGCCGATCCTGACCTGTTCTTCCCTGAGCGGGGCGCGTCGACACGCGCCGCAAAGACGATCTGTCGCGAGTGCTCCGTGCAGGACGAGTGCCTGGAGTTTGCGATTGTGTCGAGTGAGAAGTTCGGGATTTGGGGCGCCTTGTCAGAGCGCGAGCGGCGCAAGATCCGCAAGGAACGCCAGATCGCTGCCCGAGCCCGAAAGGCAAGCTAGCTCAGCTCTCTGGCATCTGGCATCTGGTGTCTGGCATCTGTCTTGCCTACAATCACGATAGAGACCCAACGAGGAGACGGATTTGTCCGGTGCTGTAACGATCTTGATCATCGTCGTGGCTGCGTTCGTCGCTGCATTTCTGTTCTACCTCGTGCGCGCAATGCGCCAGTCGGCAGAGAGAGCGCTGCCGGTCGAGTCGCCTGTAGCCAAGCGTCCGATGCCGATTGTCACCGAATTCCACGTGCGGGGGGATGTCGCGACAACGGTTTTTGCTGTCCCGCTCGGTGACGCAGAGCCGAGCAGACATCTCGTCGAACTCCTCTGCGTCGCCGGGGTCGAGTATGTGCGGGACAAGGTCCACAACGGCCTCCCCCTCGACGGTGTCCGCCACATCGAGGTATCTGCGATGCGCGGAGACAATCCTGAGGTGCTCTGCACGATAGATCTGCCCGATGTGGGTGTGCTCCCCGAGCCCGAGGACAAGGTGTCCGTCAATCTGGTCGACGACCCGATCGCTGCTGTGCAGGAAGTCGTTGCGGACACAGCAGTAGCTGCGCCGTCGAGCGGTACATCGATGCTCGAACCTGTCCATGAATTTGTTCGACTCTCGGGTCCGACTGAAGCTCACCTACGCTCCATCGGCGTTGACACCGACGCCATGAGTCTCAACGACCTCGTTCTTGGTCTTCTTCGCGTGAGCGGCTACGACGTTCACGTCGGGCGGTCCGGGATGTCCGCAAGCGTCGGGGAGACGGCAGATATATATGGGCTCACCCGCAACGGCCAATCGACGATGCTCGTGATCCTGCGCCACGAACCAGGGTCACACCCCGAACTCGAAGACTCCGCGCTCGCGCGTTTCGCGGTCGAGGTTGCCCAATCCAACCCCGCACAGGCAATTTTCGTCACAGACAAGTTCAGTCCATATTCGATGTATGAGAGGGAGAAGCGCGACAAGCGCCTTGTATGCATCACCCGAGAGCGGCTCCAGGCCTTCGTGGATTCGTTCGGTCTGTCATAGGCCGCCCAATCCGAGACATCGGGTACACTGAAACCTAGGAAAGGAATCCGCGATGCTTGCATTTCTCCAGAACATACGCGGTCCCGAATTGCTCATCATCCTCGTGGTGGTGTTGTTGCTGTTTGGGGCTGCCAAGCTGCCACAGCTCGCTCGCTCGCTTGGCGCCTCGGCTAAGGAGTTCAAGAAGGGTGTCGAGGACGGCGTCTCCGGGGATGAGACTGACAACGAGGAATCGTCGGCCTAGGCAGACCGCCTAGGCAGACCGCCTAGGCAGACCGCTCAGGCAGACCGCC
>JASJYA010000084.1 GCA_030125685.1 Actinomycetota bacterium | reverse complement strand
GCGCTGTCGGTGAGGAGCGTCACCTGGTTCTTGTAGATCTGGAGGAAGCCGCCGTGGATGCCTGCTGCGGTGACCTTGCCCTCGTGATGGATCGTCACGGCGCCTGTCGCCAACGCAGCCATCGTCGGCTCGTGGTCTGCAAGCACCCCAATATCCCCCTCAGTGGTACGAGCCGAGAGCATCTCGGCCTCCCCCGACCAGATAACCCCCTCGGGTGTGACAATGTCGACCTGGAACGTCTTTGCCATCAGAGAGCCGCCTCGAGCTCCTTGGCCTTCGCGATTGCGGACTCCATGCCCCCAACCATGTAGAAAGCCTGCTCAGGCAGATGGTCACCCTCACCTTCAAGGACGGCCTTGAAGGAAGCAATCGTCTCATCGAGCGGCGTGAAAATGCCCTCCTGGCCTGTGAACTGCTCGGCCACGAACATAGGCTGAGACAGGAACCGCTGGATCCGCCGTGCCCGGTTCACGATGAGCTTGTCCTCCTCAGACAGCTCATCCATCCCGAGGATCGCAATGATGTCCTGAAGATCCTTGTAGCGCTGCAACACCTGCTGCACCCGAGTCGCAACGTCGTAGTGCTCGTCGCCAACAATCTGGGGATCGAGCGCGCGACTGTTCGAGTCGAGCGGATCGACAGCCGGATAGATGCCGAGCGCCGTCAACGGACGCGACAACACCGTTGTGGCGTCGAGGTGGGCGAAAGCCGTGTGCGGCGCCGGGTCCGTGATGTCGTCGGCAGGCACATAGATCGCCTGGAGCGAGGTGATCGAACGCCCCTTGAGCGACGTGATGCGCTCCTGGAGCGTGCCCATCTCGGTCGAGAGCGTCGGCTGATACCCCACAGCCGAAGGCATCCGGCCAAGAAGCGTTGACACCTCGGCGCCAGCCTGGGTGAAACGGAAGATGTTGTCAATGAAGAGCAACACGTCCTGCTGCTGCACGTCACGGAAATACTCAGCCATCGTGAGCGCAGAGAGCGCGACTCGGAGGCGAACACCCGGCGGCTCATCCATCTGGCCGAACACGAGGGCGGCCTTCTCAAGCACCCCCGATTCCTTCATCTCAAGGAAGAGGTCGTTCCCCTCACGAGTCCGTTCACCGACCCCCGCAAACACCGATACACCGCCGTGCTGGGTCGCGACACGGTTGATCATCTCCTGGATGAGCACCGTCTTACCGACCCCCGCGCCGCCGAAGAGGCCGATTTTGCCACCTTCGAGATACGGACAGATGAGGTCGAGGACCTTGATCCCAGTCTCGAAGATCTCCTTCTGGGGCTGGACATCCTCAAAGGGAGGCGGATCCCTATGGATCGGCCACCACTCGCCTGTGAATTCGAGATCGGGATCGTCGAGGGCAACACCCCACATGTTGAAGATGTGGCCGAGGGTCTGGTCTCCAACAGGGACCGATATCGGCGCCCCGGTGTTGCGCACCTCGGCGCCACGAACGAGCCCGTCTGTGGGCGCGAAGGCGATCGCACGGATCGTGTCGTTGCCGAGCTGTTGAGCGACCTCGCAGATCAGGGTGCTCGTGACGCCCTCGATCTCGAGATCGACCTCGATGGCATGGTTGATCTCCGGCAGGGCGTCGGGCGGAAACTCAACGTCTACGACCGGGCCCGCAACCTTGACGATGCGCCCGGTGGCCAAGCTGGTTGTGACGCTCATGTGATGTTCTCCGTCTCTCTCTGTCGTTCATTCAACATTTCTATCAACCGTGCGCCAGCGCCTCGGCGCCGCCGACGATCTCGCTGATCTCTGTCGTGATCTCCGCCTGACGAGCCTGGTTGGCCTCGCGGGTCAACAAACGGGTCAGCTCTTCAGCGTTCTCTGTCGCAGCCTTCATGGCGCGCCTTCTTGCAGCATGCTCTGATGCTGAAGCCTCCAGAAGCATGCCGAACACTGTTCCTTCGAGGTACCGGGGAAGCAGCCTTCCGAGGATCTCCTCAGGGGAGGGCTCGAAGGTGTAACCGACGGGCAGCGACGGCGCGTCGGCATCGTCCTCAGGGGGCTCGATCGGGAGTACAGGCCAGAATATGGCGTTCTGAGTCAACGCAGAGATGTACTCGGTCGTATACGCCTCGACGGCGTCGACGCGCTCACTCGCATATTCATCGAGCACGATGTTCGCTATCGAACGGGCGTCTCTGTACGTCGGGGTGTCTGTGACATTCAGCCACGAGTGCGCAATCATGTACCGTCGAAACCTGAAATACGAAAGAGCCTTGTCGCCGATCGTGTAGACGCGTACGGTCTTTCCCTCGGCTTGATGGCGCTGGATCGCAGCTTCAGCGAATCTGATCACCGAAGTGTTGTACCCCCCGGCAAGGCCCCGGTCCGACGTCACAACGAGCACGCCGATGTCCTTGACATCCCTCCGCTCAAGCAGGGGGTGGGAGAGTGAGCCCGTCGCAGTCGCGATGTTGCGGATCACGTCGTTCATCTTCTCGGTGTACGGCTTGGCCTGTGCAACTCGCACCTGAGCCTTCCCGATGCGAGCCGTCGCGATCAGCTCCATCGCGCGCGTGATCTTCATCGTCGATTCGACGCTCTTGATGCGTCGACGAATCTGGCGGACTTCGGCGGATGCCACGGTGTGCTACGCCTCCAACTCGCCTGTGGGGTCGCCGCTTACGATCGACTCCTTGTAGTCGTTGATCGCCCTCACGAGCTCCTCCTCGGGGAGTTCGCCGGTGTCTGCGATCGCGCTGAGAACCGATCCGTAGCGACTCCGCGCAAACTCGCGGAGGCCCGTCTCGAAACTCGCGATCTCCGACGGCGCGACATCGTCCATGTGACCCTTGGTCACCGCAAAAATGGTGAGCACCTGCTCCTCGACAGGGACCGGCTCGTACTGGCCCTGCTTGAGAACCTCGACGACCCTCCGGCCACGATCGAGCTGTGCGAGTGATATCGCGTCGAGCTCCGAACCGAACTCGGCGAAGGCCTCGAGCTCGCGGAACTGGGCGAGGTTGAGGCGGAGCGAGCCCGCGACTGTCTTCATCGCTTTGACCTGGGCCGCGCCACCCACACGAGACACCGAGATGCCTGCGTTGATGGCGGGGCGGACACCTGAGAAGAACAGGTCCGTCTCAAGGAAGATCTGGCCGTCCGTGATCGAGATGACGTTCGTCGGGATGTAGGCGGACACGTCGTTCGCCTTCGTCTCGATGATCGGTAGCCCTGTGAGGGAACCGCCGCCGAGTTCATCCGAGAGGCGCGCACACCGCTCGAGGAGACGGCTGTGGAGGTAGAACACGTCGCCGGGATATGCCTCACGGCCTGGAGGACGGCGCAGCAGCAGCGAGATCTCACGGTACGCGACGGCCTGTTTCGTGAGGTCGTCAAAGATGATCAAGGCGTCCTCACCTTTGAACATCCAGTGCTGGCCGATCGCCGAACCTGCGTACGGCGCGTACATCTGAAGTGCTGCGGAGTCCCCCGCCGATGCATTCACAACAACGGTGTACTCCATCGCTCCCGCCTCTTCAAGCGTTTGGACGACCTCTGCAACGGTGGAGTTTTTCTGCCCGATCGCGACGTAGATGCATTTCACACCGAGACCCTTCTGGGCCAGGATGGTGTCGACAACGATCGCGGTTTTCCCGGTCTGGCGGTCACCGATGATGAGCTGGCGTTGACCGCGCCCGATCGGCGTCATCGCGTCGATGGCCTTGATGCCGGTCTGAAGGGGGTCAGACACGGGTTGGCGCTCCACAACCGACGGCGCCTGGGACTCGAGGAGTCGGCGCTCGGTCGTGTTGAGCGGGCCCTTACCGTCAATCGGTGAGCCGAGGGAATCGACGACACGCCCGAGGAGCTCGTCCCCGACAGGGACAGACAGGACGCGGCCCGTAGACCGGACCTCGTCTCCTTCTTCGATTCCGGATGCATCGCCGAGGATGACGGTTCCGATCGATTCCTCATCGAGATTCAGGGCAACGCCCAACAAGCCTCCTGGGAATTCGAGCAGTTCAGACGCCATGGCGTTGGGAAGCCCGCTGACGCGCGCAACTCCGTCGCCGATCGAGACAACGTATCCCATCGTCTCAGATTCGAGTGAGGGCTCCCAGCCCTCGAGGTTCGCCCGGAGCGCAGCAGCGATATCTCCGGTATCGAGTGTGAGTTCAGTCATCGTGCATCAGCCCCATTGCTCTCGAAGCTCGGTGAACCGGTGCTGGACCGATCCGTCGAGCACGGTATCTCCAACTTTTGCGACCAGACCACCCAGAACGGTGGGGTCGATCACAACCTTTACTTGGACGCGCTTACCCGTGGCGGACGCCAAGGCCGCTGTGAGCCGCTCAATCTGCTCGGCGTCCAGCTCCATCGGCGCACGAACCTCCGCGACCACTTCACCCTCCGCCTCGGCAGCGAGATACGCAAGCCTTGCGGCGATGTCGCCGAGATGTCTTGACTGGCCGGCAGCGACCAGGAAGTTGATCGCGGCGACCGTGACCTTCGACGCCCTCGTCCCAAGGAGGTCGTCGACGATCCCCTGTTTCCGTTCTGCCGGTATCCGGGCGTCGGCGAGGACATCGATCAGCTCGCTGTTTCCAACCAGAGCATGGGCAGCGCTGTAGATCTCATCCGCGAGACCGGCAGTGTCGCCCTCAGCTCGTGCGACGTCGAGCAGCGCAGCGGCGTATCCGTCGATACGACTTGCTTGAGTGGCCGCGTCATCCATCGGCTACTTCACTCCACCGAGCTCGTCGATGTAGCGGTCTACGAGATCGCGCTGGGTGTCGGCGTCAAGGGTCGAACCGATGACCTTCTCTGCGACGCCGATGGAGAGCTCAGCGACCTGGCGGCGCAAGTCGGCGGCGACTCGGTCCCGCTCCGTGGCGATCTCGTCTCCTGCTCGGACCTTGATCTGCTCGGCTTCGCCTTCGGCTCGTGCGATGATGTCGCTCTTGACGGCGTCACCTGCGTCTCGGGCGTCCGCAAGAATCTTGGAAGCGTCATCCTTGGCGCCCGACAACTGGGTGCGGTAATCGGTGAGCAGGGACTCTGCCTCGACCTTCGCCTTCTCGGCGGATTCGAGCTCAGCCGCAATCGCGGCTTGACGAGCCTCAAGCGTCTTGTTCAGCACCGGGATCGCCCACTTCCAGACGAAAAAGAAGACAATCGAAAATGCGATAATCCCTGCAAAGAGCTCCTCGGGAACAGGCAGGAGCAAGCCGGCCCCTCCGCCGCTCTCGCCGTTCTCCGAGATCTGCTCCACCTCCTGAGCCAGGATCATCTGCGCGAACACATGCGTAAGCATCAGTTACTCCTTGGGCTATACCAGGAAGAAGAGCACGAAGCCGATGAGCGCAAGTGCCTCCGTGAACGCGATTCCCAGGAACATCGTGGTTCGGACCATGCCTGCAGCCTCAGGCTGGCGGGCCATCGCCTGGACGGCGTTACCGGCGATGAGGCCGATACCGATGCCAGGGCCGATGGCGGCAAGTCCGTACCCGACGAGGGCGATGGCTCCCTTGAGTTCTTCCATTGTTTCCCTTTCGTTGCCCGATAACAGGGCTTGCCCCGTAGCGGGGGATCCTTTTTTCTAGTGTTCGACGTTGACGGACGTGTCGATGTAGACAGCGCTCAGCAACGTGAAGATGTAAGCCTGTAGCACGATCACGATGAGCTCAAACATGAATATCGCGAGTCCGAGCACCAACCACGCAAAGCCGAACGCTCCCTTGACCAGCCCGATCTCACCAATACTCACGAACGAGACGAGCGCCGTCGTGAGCAGCAGCGTCAACATCACGTGACCTGCCACGAGGTTGGCGAAGAGTCGCACTGCGAGCGAGAACGGGCGGACGAAGAACGTCGAGAAGAACTCGATCAAACCGACGAGGGGCTTGAGGAAGACCGGTACTCCCGGAGGCCATACGATGTCCAAGAAATAGCTCATGCCGTTTCGCTTGAATCCTGCGACGACGAAGATCACCCATGTGAGCAGCGCCAGGAAGAGCGGGATCGCCATCCTCGCGGTGATCGGCATGTTGATGAAGGGGGTGATCTTGAACATGTTGCCGATGAGGATGAAGATGAGCAGCGACATGAGGTACGGGTAGTACTTGATTCCGCTCGGGCCGATGATGCCTACGGCGATTTCGTCACGGACAAAGACCATCAGGCTCTCGATCGAGAGCTGGAACTTACCTGGCTGAAGGGACCTCTTGCGCAAACCGAAGAAGAGCAAGCCGATCGCTATCAAGGCCGCAAGAAATATCAGGAGCACGGTGCGCGTGAATGGGAAGCCAAGGACACTGAAGACCGCCTCGCGAAACTCAAAGAGCTCCGTGACGTCAGCCGGAGCACAGACCGCTTTATCGGAGAGATCGCAGGGTGCGGTCGCGAGTATCAGCTCTTCCATCCGATTTACTTCTCCACACTCTTGACTACCGAAACCGCTTCCAGCGAGAGCAGCGTGAGATAACTGACCACCGCCGACACGCCCATGGCCGTCCGATCGATGTCGGTCACGCTCGCAATGAGCAACATTGCCATCGTGATGAGGCCAAGCCGAATGAAGAATCCGAACAGCGCGGCCGCATGATACAGAGTGAGTGACACTGCCGCAGCCGTGGACATGATCCAGCCTCCGATGAGGAAGTTGACGACCACGATCGCGACCCCGACGCCTGCTGCGACTGCTCCGGACACACCGCTCGCGACGCCGAAGATGATCATGAGTACCGGCGCGACCCACACCGCACGCTTGACCATGTTCCGGCTCATGATCGCCTCAACGGGGAGCGTTTCAGCCGACGGCCTGTGCATTGCGTCCGAGACGGAATCGTCAGACGCCATGACTTCTCTTCTTCCCCTCTTCGTCGAGAACCGCAGACGCCTTCCAAAGCATGTAATAGCCGACCGAGAGGCCCATGAGCGTCCAGATGATGACCATGACCGGGCGCGTGTTGAACACCCAATCAAGGAGGAGACCGATCAATAACCCCGTGACTACGTACGAGATGAGGTCGGTCTTCTTCGAGAAGCTACCGGTGATCATGTCACGCGGCGGGACATGCTTCCGCTCTCTGGGTTGGGATTTACTCACGTCATCGAGCCGATCGGGTTCGGTCGGCGCAAGGCTAACGAAGCACCCCCTCTACCTCGTCGAAGACTCCTCAGCATCTCCCCCGCTGCGCAGGAG
>JASJYA010000176.1 GCA_030125685.1 Actinomycetota bacterium | reverse complement strand
GCATCCGAGGAAGTAGGTGTGCTTGTGAGAATGTCCCTCTCATCTGGGGGCAGCTTCTCGACTGCAGGGCGTGCCTGCGCTCTCTGCGGTACCCATCGATGGCTACCCGCCTGGCGATCGTGTCACCGACGGAAACGGTGATGTCATCCGGGCCGAAAGCGAAGTTCTCGATCGAAACCTCACTGTCGCCTCCGGAAGGTGCGCCAGTCGTCGTCGTTTCGTTGCTGGATGAGTTCGAGCAGGCCGCAAGGAGCAGTACTCCAGCGGCGAGACCGACAAGCGACATGGTTCGTCTGCTCATATGCACTCCAAACTGACGCGCGCTCCCTCACGAGAACCGCATGCGAAGGGGCATAGGTTGGTAGCACCGATTCGGTTCTCACCGAGATGCATCGGCGAGCGACGGTCACGTGGATCGCTTCATCGCAGCCAACGATGCCTCACCTCGGTGGTGGAGCCCGTCGTGACAGCACTGAGGCGCCCGTTCACGTATGATCGCTCCGAAGGTAGGGCGGAGAGGGCAGGATTTGACTGAGTACAGAGATATGGGGCGTGCGATCGCTCTCTCGGTCCTGGCCCTCGGCGCGATTTGGTTGGTTGCCGCCGTCGGCATTTCGCGCGGTATCGATGTCTTGGGTTTGTGGCAGACCGACGCGATACCTGTTCTCGAATGTGGTCGTCAGCTGGCTCCGACACCTCAAGCCGTCCTCGTGCAAACGTCACTGCGCGCTGCTGTAGTCACCGATGATGGCTGGCAGGGACTCGGCGCCGAGGGATCCCGCGTTCGTTCGCTGGTCGTCGAGGCTGCAGGGCTGCTGCGCGGGACAGGGCTGAGTGTCACGCCTGTGTCGGTCAAGAACTGGAATCCCCCACCCAAGGCTGAGTCGCCGCAAGAGATTCTCGACGCAGCAAAGGCATCGTTGCCGGTCGGCGATGCCGACATTGTGATCGTGCTCACAACACGATCCAAGACCAAAAGCGACGGCGCTGCAGACATTGGTGGACGGTATGTCGTCGTGAGACATCATCCGGGAGCGAGGGCCGAAGACATCGTCGTTCTCGCTCACGAACTCGGTCATCTCTTGGGAGCCCATCACGGCTGCGATGCTATCGACGCAGGCGGAATCATGGAGGCGACTGGCTTCTCGAACGCGGAATTGTTGTGTCCCTGTACTCGCCGCATCATCGAACGAAACGTTTCGCTTCTGCACCTTGACAAGGTGCCGTCCCCGTGACTGGCCGGCGCGGCTCGGTGTTGGGCAAAGGAATACGACGCCCTGAGCTGATCGTTCTCGCCGTGACCGTGGCACTGGCGACAACGTTGCCTATCGTCGCAGCCGTCTCGGCACTTCGAGATGTGCGGTCCACAGCCGAATCAAATTTGATGATAGTTACGTCGATGGCAGCGATGCAGGCGGATCGCCTCCTCATCGAACAGTTCTTCGAGCTGGAGTTGCTCGCCGCGTCTGTGGGTGATGAGAGTGACATGGATGCGAATCCGCTGCTCACGTCCTTGCGTACGGTATACGGCCGGTTGGCCACGTTGAGCAGCGGCGTTGTGTGGTTCGACGAGAATGGCGACGTCGTCTTCGCAGAGCCTGAGAGCTCGACACACCTCGGTACAAACGCTGATCGGATCAGGAGCGGTGTCGCTTCGAGTGTACGGAATGTGTCGATGCCATATCTTTCTCCAACGACAGGCCGTGTCGAGGTTGCCCTCAGCGTGCCGGTGTATCGCAATGATGGCTCGAGGCAGGGGACTCTCGTCGGCTTGCTCGATCTCACAGAGCCGCTCGTGACGGATCTCGTCGAGCCCGCAAGGATTCTGGGTTCCACGGGTCATGCCGACCTCGTGGATGAGCGAGGCCTGGTCCTGGCCTCGACGAATCCGAACCACGTGCTCAAGGCGGGAGATCATCCAGAACTCTACGACGCGGTTGCACGGGATCGCGTGCCGATCGTCGAGCGTGTCCCGCATAGCGCAGATGCGTCGAGTCTCGATCAGTCAGCGTGGCACGTCATGGCGTATGCACCTCTGCGTACCGCACCATGGGGTGTGGCCATGGGAGCGAGTGAAGCCGAAGTTTTCGAGCCTGTTTCGCGGCTGCGAACTCGATTCATTGCCATCGGTGCTGCGAGCCTGGTGACCTTGCTCGCCGGTGGTG
>JASJYA010000083.1 GCA_030125685.1 Actinomycetota bacterium | reverse complement strand
CTTCGAGCGCGGCACGTGCAAGCGCGTACTCTCTGCGGTGCTCGACAAAGGCCGCGCCAACGAACCGGTCACCCCCGACGCTTCCGCATTCGTCAACGGACGCACGGCGGATGACTCCGACGCCATCTTCGATCTCGACGATGACACCGGCTTCGGATTCGACAACCGCGACCCGCTCGATCATCGGTTCCTGACCCGCGTCCGACTGAAAGTGTTTCGGTACAGGACGCAGCTCACCGTCCGGAAGAAGATCTCCGAGACCACGACCGAGACCCGCCCGCCTCCGCTGGGTGTGACCTCTCGCCGGGCTGGTGATCGGCACAAGCTTCTCCAAGCGCACTTCAACCTCGGTCCGCTGGTTGTCAGTCGTCACATCTTCTCCGAAACGTCGAGCCGGTACGATACCGTGGCGCCGATGCAGTTCGGTGTCACACCTTGGAGCGGGTCTGGACCATGATGCAGGCGTCGATGAGTGCGGGCAAGCCAAGCACCCTGACCCGATCACGTACTGCATCATCGGCGGCCCCGGGCTGAATCCACACTGCGACGTCCGGAATCTCCGCAATCTCGTCCAACAACTCGAGTGTCCGGGGTGGGGGAATGACGACATTCACAATGTCCGGCGTCTGCGGGAGACCGGACACGGACTTGTACGCGGCGTCCCCATCGACCGTCGGTCGGGTCAAGTTCACGGCAACGACTCGGTACCCCTTCGCCTTGAGGTCACGGTAGATCCTGCCGCCGTACTTCCCCGGCTCATCCGTCGCACCCACGACAGCAATGAGGGGGTCCGGGAGATCGAGACGCGCTGAAACCGGATCGGACATGTCAGAAGAAACCAGCAAGAGACGGACATATTCCCGTCTCTCCGGCTCGCCTCCGGCGGTAACACGTCATACGTACGTCGTACTACGTTCAACCCTCGTCGCCGGGCGTCATGAATACCGCGCCGACGGTCGCAAACAGGATCTTCATGTCGAGCTTCGTGGTACGGGTCGCGACGTATCGCTCATCCCACTCGGTCCGCTCCGCGAGACCGATCGAGTCCCTGCCGTGCACTTGAGCGAGGCCCGTGACACCGGGTTTCGCCTCAAAACGGGGGTGATCGAACCCAATCAGCTCGGCCTCGTCCTGGACCAACGGCCTCGGACCGACGAGTGACATCGATCCTGTGAGTACGTTCCACAGGTTCGGAATCTCGTCGATCGACCATTTCCTCAGCTTTCCACCGATGTCCGTGATCCGTGGATCGTCGTCGATCCTGATTGTGTACTCACTGTCCGGAGCGCCAGCCTTCCTCAGTTGGTCTATGTGACGTCGGAAGACCGCTTCGTCCTGGTCGAAGGTCATCGTCCTCAGTTTCACCATCCAGAAGAGATCCCCATTTCTGCCGACTCGTCGCTGCCTGAAGAACGCCGGGCCGGGTGAGTCGAACTTGACGGCGACGGCTGCCACCAGGATCAGAGGGGACAGGAGAACCAGCGCGGTCATGGCGCCGCCGATGTCGAGTGACCGTTTGATCACATGATATCCGTGAGAGACTTCAGCCTCGTCGGCGTCCTTCAGAAGCGCCGCGCCGACCAGGGCGATCAGAGCGACCACCTCGGCTGCAGCAAAGGCGATGACGACATGCGCTACGGGATCGTCGAAGGGGAGAGCGACCATGACCCCACCGGCTACCAGAGCTGCGATCCAGGCCACTCCGAGACGGAGCGACTGGCCCTTAGCCACCAGAATCTGTCCGACGAAGAGGGCGCCGGAGGCGAGCACGACTCCTGCACCTGCAACAGCCGCCACGAATGGCGTCGGGGCGAATCCGGATCCGAAGGCGAAGCCGACCAAGATCGGCCCCAGCACCGCTCCGGCGAGCGCGCCAACGACCGAGAGCGCCACAGAAGCGACGGCGATACCTCGTGCCCAGGAGCGGAGCTCATGACGCTCGTCGCTCGCCGCCATCCCGGTGAATGACGGCAGAACCCTCGCTATCAGGTTGTAACCGAGAGTCAGAGGGGCACGCGCGATCAGCAGCGTCGCGAAGACGACGGAGAATTCTGCGTTCGTAGCACCCAGACGGGACGCGACGAGCGGCCCCGCGAGCAGCAACGCTTGGGACGCAGCAGCAGCCAGGACGAGACCGGCGAGCAGCCCGGACTCGTCGGGCTCCGCAGCTCCCCCTCCAGCCGCATGGTCCCCCGCAACACCGGCCTCTCGACGGGAACGCTTCCACGGCCGCCATAACACGATCACAAGCGGACCGAGAACATGCGCCCACGCAAAACCGATGACGGACGGGGCAACGATCGCGACCGCGAGGGCAATGGCCAACCGGAACATCGAGGCTCCCGCCGACGCGTACCCGTAAGAACGAAAGCGCCTGTACCCGGCGAGATGGCCTCTGCCGACGGCGAAGAAGAAGTGCACGACCACGGTTGCAAGCACGAAGAGCACGAAGACGGTTCGTGACTCGAAAAAGACGAAGTAGTCATCGCCAGCGACGCCGACAACGAAGGCGGCGGCGAATGCTGCCGCTGTCGCCAGCGCGACGGCGCGCACAGGAACCACCCATCCACGAGCTCCCAACGTCAACCTCCGGATTACCAACTGCTCGATAGGGAGCAGCACGATCACAAAGGCCAGGAAGTGCGCTGTGAGGAGAATCCCGATCGGAGCAAATCCGTCTACCCCGAGGGAGCGGCCTCCGAGAAACTGGAATGCGTATCCCCCGAGTCCCGCGAGCAGGCTGCCTACGACTATGTCGAGAGTGCCGTCGCTACGCATGTATGCGTAACGTGCAGCCCTCCCGGAAGGCTGATCCTTCTGCGTTGTGTCGCGGTGGTCTTCCACGGTCCCTCAGTCTCGGCGGCATGAGACTACCCGTCAGTAGTGTTGATCCCTCGTTGCTCACGCACAGGGCGCTCAAAGCATCCAGTACCGAAACCCGTGATCTAGCATTCCGACCAATGTCTCCCTCCTCCACAATCGGCGCTACGAAGCCGCTCGTTGCAGCCCTTGCCTCCGCGATCGTGCCCGGAGTCGGTCAGTTCATCGCGGGGGATTCGCGGAGGGGTCGGCGTCTCCTCGCCATCGATGTATTGATCCTTGGGACGATCCTGTTCTTCTTGAGGGACGCTCTCGCCGACAAGTACTCACTGGTCACGCTGTGGATCAAGCCCTCCTCTCTCGCTGTCATGATGGTGGTCAATATCCTCCTTTTGGGTTATCGCCTCTGGGCTGCAGACGACGCGTACCGGATCGCGAAAGCAAGGCACGGTGCACCGACCGCGGCGCCGGCGGGAGCAGTGCTGCTCGGTGCTGTCACGATCGGCGCCGTCCTCCTCGTCCCACACGCAGTTTTCGGCTATTACGACGTTGTCCAGTATGACCTCATCACCTCCGTCTTCGGGAACAACACCGCTACCGCCACAACCAACACGCCTACGACCCAGCCGGCGCCGCCGGCAACCGATGCCACCGGTGAGACAGTCGTCACGGCGCCTCCCGACACGACGACCACCGAACCCCCGTCGAACATTCTCGCAGGCAGAGACCGACTCAATATCCTGCTCATTGGCGGCGACGCAGGAGAGGGACGAACGGGCATTCGCACCGACACAATGATCACTGTCTCGATCGACCCCGTGACAGGTGAAGCAGCGATGTTCTCGATTCCGAGGAACTGGACCGCCGCCCCGTTGCCCGAAGGCATGGGTATCTGGGACTGTGACTGCTATCCAGAGTTGATCAACGAACTCTGGATGATGGGTGAGCAATACCCGAATGACTTCCCCGGCCCTGGCACACCCTCAGAGAACGCAGTAAAGGGTGTCATCAGCGAGTTCCTGGGTATCCCGATCCACTATTACGCAATGGTGAATCTCGACGGCTTCGTTGAAATCGTCGATGCCCTCGGAGGTATCGAAATCTACGTCCCGACGAAGGTCGTCGACGAGAACTATCCCCACGAGGATGGAACGGTTGAGCGGATCGAGATCGATCAGGGATGGCAGCAGATGGACGGGCACATCGCCCTCGCCTATGCCCGGACGAGACATCAGGATTCCGACTACTTTCGCATGAACAGACAGCGCTGCGTTATCGAGGCGATGATCGAACAGGCTGACCCGGTCTCGCTCATCCTCAACTTCGGCAGCCTCGCTGACGTCATCAAGCGGACCATGATGACGGACATCCCGATCGAAGCACTCCCGCAACTCATCGAGCTCCTCCCAGCGCTCGACATCGACAACGTCGTATCCGTGCGGTTCATCCCACCCGAGTATCACCTGAAGTACAGAGACGATGGAAAGCCCGGAAGAATCGCCGACATCGATCTCGTTCACGAGCATGTGCAACTCGTCATCAGCGATCCAGAGCGCGCCGTCATCGAACTCGGGATCGAGCAGCTCGAGGACGTGTGCGGAGAGCCGAACACGTAAACGCGTATCAGTCTGCAAGTTCGACCGTTACGAGCCTGTCGGTCCGTGAGTACGTACGACCGTCGATCTTGCGGTCGATAAACCACTCCCTCACGATCGCGACACTCGGCGCTGCCTCGGCACTCGCTGGGACCCCGATCTCGTGCGTTGCGGTCGCACGCGCCTCGTACTTTGACGCCGATTCGTCGACAGTCTCGATGATCGTCACATCGTCAACCCGGACCTCGAGAACGCTCGACGTGTCATGCTGCTCGTCGGTCATCACCGGTTCATCGTACTTACTCCACGAGTGCGAGCGTGACGGTGAGACCGGATCATCCAACTTCCCGTGACTGATCTGCTTGTCTGGACGCGGCACGCGATACCTCCTTGCATACAGAGTCAACCAAACGACTCGTGATGGGAAGGGTCGGATTGCGAATCACGCTAGGGTCTCGGACATGAAACTCCTTCTCCGAGCAGCAGCAATGGCGTTCGTCGTCTGGCTCACCTTCCAGGTCATCGACGGCCTCACGTTCGGGGGTGACTGGATCGCCCTCGTGCTCGTTGTCGCGCTTCTCGCGTTCGCCAACGCGTTCATCCGACCGGTCCTCAAGCTTCTCGCGCTTCCCGCCCGTATCCTGACGCTCGGACTCGCGACATTGGTCGTCAACGTCGGCGTTGTCGCCCTCGTGATCTGGGCTGCTGGGCAGCTCAGCCTCGGCGTTACCAGTACAGGGTGGACCGCGACAATCCTCGGCGCACTCATGATCAGCGTCCTTTCGTCGATCGTTTCTATGATCATCAAGAACTGACCGTGGAGCGTCGCCGGATCTCTGCAAGCGTCGCCGGGGTCATCGCCGGTCTCCAGATGGCTTCCAAATCCCTCGAGCCGAGCCTGATGCCGAGATCAGCCGTTGACCAGGGACTGATCATGGCGGGGAGCTTCGCGACAGGGTACGTCGCAGGCGCCGCTGCCGCTCGCGTCCTAGGCGCACTGCCGGTCATCGGTGCTACGGCCGTTCTGCGACTCGCCGGTGTCACAGCCACCGCCGCGAGGTCGAATCGACTCCTGAGGCGCCTCGACGATTCGACCGTCGGGAGCGACGATGACATCTCAGCTTGGACAGAGGCAGGCATAGACGTCCTGGAGTCCGTCTCCCTGGCGCACGCTGTTTCGCGGCGGAGAAGAGCCGTTTTCGAGGCAGCGACTGTCGCTGCTGTCGCCGTGCCGAGCGGACTGGAAGCGCACGCCGCCCTCGGAACTCGGACCGATGAAGTCGACGCGACATACCTCGCAGCGGCATCCGGTACGGCAGTAGGAATCGTCGCTCTCAGCGCGGCCCTCGTTGCAGCGGTGCGAGCGTCCGGCCGCCTCGCCCGAAAGGCCACCGATACGTCCGGGATCGTCGGCGCGCTCGTGTCATCAGGCGCCATTCTCGGAGCGATCGGCATTCTTGGAATCGGGGGGAAGGTC
The DNA here is from genome assembly GCA_030125685.1 of Actinomycetota bacterium. Taxonomy (GTDB): domain Bacteria; phylum Actinomycetota; class Acidimicrobiia; order Spongiisociales; family UBA5794; genus B3-G11. The sequence goes on along the minus strand of JASJYA010000083.1, from coordinate 1,457 downwards.
GCTCTCGGACGCGTGATCGGTTCGATTGCACAGGGCAACCAAGCTACCGAGTCTGCGTACGCTGATTCGCCGCGTTCTCCAAACGTCAGCGGCGGAGAGCACAGCCTCATCCCTTACGAGACGCTCGGACTCCAAGGACGGCGCCTCGTGTCTGAGGTGACACCAGTTGCGACGATCGAGGCCGTCATGGGCGAGCCTGCTCTCGCTGAGCCGGTGAGAGTCTTCGTCGGTGTGCAGTCAGCAGAGTCGACAGAGGAGCAAATCGAGTTGGCGATCCGAGAGCTGAGGCGATCCGGAGGATTCGACCGATCGTCGATCCTCGCCTGCTCGCCTGCGGGTACCGGGTACGTCAACTACATCACGGTCGAGGCAGCCGAACTCATGTCTCGCGGCGACATCGCAACCGTAGCTATCCAGTACGGGAACCTCCCATCGATGCTGTCAATGAACAAGGTCGACCATGCATCGAAGCTGTACGGTGCACTTGTGAAGCGCCTCAGAGTCGAGATCGACACGCTCGACCGTGACATCTCGCTCTACGCGTATGGAGAGAGTCTCAGCGCCAAGACCAGCCAGATCGGCCTCGACCGAATCTCGATCGACTCCGACCCGCCGGTGGACGGAGCTCTCTGGGTCGGTACACCGTATGGGACTGAAATGTTCGAACGGCTCACGGCCGAGGGCGTTGCGGTCTTCGACAGCCCGTCGCAACTCCACGAGTACCTTGCGGACGGAAGCCCGCGACCTGGGGTAGTTTTCCTCAACCATGACAACGACCCCGTGGCCAAATTCACACCTTCGATGTTTTATGTGATGCCTGACTGGCTCAAGACACCGGACCGAGGACGCGGCATGAACCCACATCAGCGCTGGCTCCCCGGTATCGCCTTCTGGCAAGGAATCATCGACACCAAGAATGCAGCGACCGTCGTCCCAGGTGAATTCCGGTCGACAGGCCACGACTACCGATCGGATCTAGCGTCATTCGTCCAGGTCGCCTACGCCTTTGACGACGTGACAGCCGACCAGATGGAACGTATCGAGGCCAAGCTACGAGCCTCTGAGATCGAGCGAGCAGAGAATATCGCTCAGGGGAAGGTTCAGAGCGCCTGAACGACAGCTTCGACTACGGCAGCACGATCTCCACGCACCTGTTCGTACGCGTCTCTGATCGAGCGTGACCTGGTCAAGCCTCCCAGGTGCGCCCATCAACAACGACAGCCTCTCAGCAAGTGCGATCAACGCAAACAAGTAGAAGGGAGACAGCAGCACAGTCGCGGCGGCCAACTCTACGCCGCCGAGCCGCCATCCCAACCAAGTCCAGAGGCTCCACGTAACGAGGAAAGCGAAGATTGCGCCGATCAAGTCGTCGAGGTCAATTGGATATCCGATGTCGATGAACACCTCCGAACGCAACGCGGCCTTGTCGCCGTAGTGGATGCCTGCGCTGAGCAGTG
>JASJYA010000082.1 GCA_030125685.1 Actinomycetota bacterium | reverse complement strand
CCTGTCACGCGCGCGAAACCCCGAGGAAGCTCGACCGTGGTCTCGCCCTCTCGGGGTTTGCTCCGAAGCGACGAAACGCCGCTCCAGTCCGAGACTCCGCGGTCTCCCGCTTCCTCCCGGTCGTCCCAACCTCTCCCTCGGCCGAAGCCTCAGTCGATCTGAGACATCATCTCTGGGCCGGAGCCCTCAGATGAAATCCTGTCCGGAACCGAGATCCCTTCCAGGCTGGAGGTTCGCCCGAAGGCTCGCCTCCGTAACCCATCGAAGGCTGGGCTCCTCCTCAGGGTCGTACCGTCGGGGCTTACACCCTTCAAGCAAGAATGAACCTACGGACGCTCGTGCGCGTGCGCAAGCGAGAACGCTTGTTGGTTTTCGCGCTGTATCAATCCTTTTCGCGTGTGTCAGATGGATAAGTCGTCGTTCATCTCACGTTTTCTGTCACAGGCTCTCGGTACAGTCACACCATGGCTAAGAAACTGGCTACGAACACCGATGAATCCGCTGTCGACGCACCCGTTCTCGCGACGTTGTCCCCAAGCCGAGCGAGCGACTTCAAGACATGCCCACAGCTCTATAAGTTCAGGGCGATCGACAAGATACCAACCGCGCCGACGGTACACCTCGCAAGGGGGACCACGATCCATCTCGCTCTCGAGAGGCTCTTCCAGCTGCCCGCGGCCGAGCGGACTCCAGACCGCCTCTACGACTTATTCAGGGAGTCGTGGTCGGAACTCAAACCACTCGAATATGCGGATCTCTTCGATTCGGTCGAAGCCGAGCGCTCCTGGGGAATCGAAGGCCTCAACATGCTCGCCACCTACTTCTCGATCGAAGACCCGACGTCCTTCGACCCGGTCGAACTCGAAATGGAGCTTCTCGTCGATGTCGACCATATGAAGATTCGCGGCATTCTCGACCGGATGGAGGAAGTCGAAGAGATCGGGCCGGACGGTGAGAAGCGGACCGCACTCGTGATAACCGACTACAAGACGGGGAGAGCCCCGGATCAGCGGTACGCCAACAACGCATTCTTCGCTCTCAAGATATACGCACTCCTCATCAGGATCTCACGCGGGGTCACGCCGACCCGGATCCGCTTGTTGTATCTCAACGGTCCCACGGAGTACACGATGGAGATCACCGACGGTCTACTCGACGCGATGCAACAACATCTCGCAGCGTTGTGGGGGGCGATCGAGTCCGCTATAGCCAACGATCACTGGCCTCCGAAGATCTCGCCTCTCTGTAACTGGTGTGACTTCAAGGACACGATCTGCCCCGCTTGGGAGGACGAGCGGACCGCTGACACGAAGGGCGAAGGTGCAATACCCAATGGCTAACGTCAGCGAGCACGGCGAGACTCGTGTCGGCCCTGAAGACTGGGAGGCTCATCGGGCGCTCCCGAACAAGCCGCAGATCGTCGTCGGGGGGCCAGGCACGGGGAAGACACAGTTTCTCTGTGACCGCGTGAGCACCGCAATCAGAACCGGAACAGTCGACGCCGCCGAAGTCATCATGCTGACCTTCTCGCGACGAGGCGCCAATGACATCCGTACGCGGCTATTCGACTCCCTTGGCGCCGAGTCGTACCGATTGAACGTATCGACATACCACTCACTTGCGATGCGGATCGTCGAGTCTCACGCCACATCGATCGGCTGGTCCGCGGCACCCTCGGTCCTCGCCGGTTCCGAACAGGAGCAATTCATCCTCGATCTTCTCGCCGACGAGGATCCGGCGAACTGGCATGCCGCATATCGAGGAATCCTCCACTCACGCGTGATGGCGGCCGAGGTCACGGACTTCATCCTGCGATGCCACGAACACTTACTGAAGTCTGGGGATGTCGCCGAGCGCGAGAGGGACCAGTGGCGCGGAATACCCGAGTTCTTCGAGCGATACCTACTCGCACAAACCGAGGCCCGTCGAACAGACTATGGCCGAATCCTCGCGGACGCCGTACATGCCGTCGAAACTCTCCCCGAGGTTGCGGCGCCATACAGACTCGTGATCGCAGACGAGTACCAGGACACCTCCCCCGCCCAGGCACGACTCCTCGTCGGACTCGCAGCGAACACGCTCGATCTCGTTGTGGCTGCGGACCCGTATCAGTCGATCTACTCGTTCCGCGGAACAGACATCCACAACGTCTTCACGTTTCCGCAAGACACGGAAGTCGCTCTCGGAACTCGTGCCGAGCGTATCGTTCTAACCACCTCATTCCGGGTGCCCGCCGAGATCCTGACAAGAGCCGTGGCGGTAACCGCGAGAGAACTCCCCGGCGGTGCAGGAAAAGTGCTCAGCACCCGCACCGGCGGAACGGTGCAAGCACACACGTTCCCGCTCGACACCGAAGAGGCAGAGTGGATTGCTGCAGACATCGAACACCTTCACCTCGCTGACGGAGTGCCACTCGAACGCGTCGCCGTCTTTCTGCGGGCTGACTCACCGTTCACAGACGAACTCTCACGAGCCCTCGACCGGAGAGACATCCCACACACTTACGAAGAGTCCCGTCTCGCTGATCAGCCCATCGTCCGCTTCGTCCGTGACCTCGTCACCGCCGCTACCTCAGAACACGAAGCAGACGAAGCTGTGAGACGGGTCCTGTTGAGCCCATACATCGGCGTGCCACCAGGTTCCATCATCGGCATGGATGCGCGACGAGCCGCGGGAGAGGAATGGGATTCGATCGTCGAAGCCGCTGTACCGAACGGTGGTCCACTCGCCGCCCTCCTCTCCGATCCCACATGGGCGACCGGCACCGCTGCGCCGAACGGGCTGTGGCGCCTGTGGAGTACGCTCCCCTGGCTCACAACCGTCGCGACCGATGATGCGTTCGCCTCGGACCGCAGAGCATGGTCTGCATTCGCCCAGGCGCTCGAAAGACTCGACGAACGCGCACCGAACGCGACGCTGGTCGACCACGAACGACTCGTCGGCCCATCAGACTTCGAAGCCGACCCACTCTTCGAGTTCAGGGTGAGTGAGGAACGGGGTGTTACCGTCACGACGCTACATCGCTCGAAGGGCACCTCATTCGATGTTGTGTACATCGCCCAGGCGAACGAGGGAACATTCCCTGATCTGCGGACGACCGACTCCCTTCTCGGATCCAGACACCTCAATCCGCATCTCCCCCCCGATGCTGCTGCCTACCGGGGATTCAGGCTCGACGAGGAACGCCGCCTCGCGTATACCGCGATGACGAGAGCGTCTGCAAAGGTTGTGTGGACCGCTACCGCCGACACAGAAGCGGGCGGAACCCGACCGAGCCGATTTCTGCCCCTTGTCGCGTCGCCCACCGAATCGAATCGCGAGACCGTGCCGCTCACGCACCGATCTTTCGAAGCGATGCTCAGGCGCACGCTCGGCGACCCCGAGGCACTCGATACCGACAGACTCGCGGCGGCATCGATTCTGGCCGGAGGATCCGGGCACGGATTGGGCGAGCCTCTCGCGCGCTACGGCACGAATCAACATGGGCCGGATGGCGACATCATCCCCAAGGAGCTCCGGATGTCGCCGAGTCAGGCGACCAGCTACCTAAATTGCCCAAGGCGATACGCCGTTGAGCGATACCTGATGACACAGTCCGATGAAACGGAGTACATGCGCTTCGGCTCTCTCATCCACAAGGTTCTTGAGGAGGTGGAGCGCGAGGCCTCCCACAGCGGACGAGAGCACGCAAACGCCCAAGACGCGACCGCCTGGCTTGAACGTATCTGGGACGAGTACGGTTTCGGCGATGACGCTGTCGGGGAAGCATGGCGACGAAAAGCGGTCACGATGCTCGACGATATCTATCGGCTGTGGCCTTCATCCAGGCTAGCTGTCGGATTCGAAACGGGCCTCCAGCTGACCATCAACGGCACATCGTGGTTCGGAAAGGCGGATCGGATAGAGGCAAATGGCGCGGGCGTAGTCGTGGTCGACTACAAGACGGGCGCCCCTGTCACACAAGCCGAAGCTGCGGTGTCAATCCAACTCGGCTATTACGCGATGGCTGCATCTGAGGATCCCGACGTAACCCGCCACGGCGAGGTGGTCGGCGCCGAGTTCTGGTACCCGAAGGTCACAAATCGGAACTCCATCGGGACACGCTCCTTCGACATGACGAACCTTGACCTTGTGAAAGAGCAGATGATTGACGTGACGAACGCGATACACGCCGAGCAGTTCTCGCCGACACCTGGCCCGCAGTGCGACTCCTGCGCTATCGAGATCGTGTGCCCGGCACGTCCCGCAGGTCGGGAGGCATTCGCGTGACGAACAAGTTTCGCCCCACCACAGAGCAACGCCTGATCATCGAATATCCGGCTGCATCGCTTCGGGTGGCTGCCGGTGCAGGCACGGGGAAGACGACGACGATCGTCGAGCGGATCGTGCATCTCGTGCGTGAGGGGCTCGATCCAACGAGGATCCTCGGAGTCACGTTCACAAACAAGGCCGCCGACGAACTCAACGAGCGGGTGCTCGCCGCCCTCGAACTCGAGTCCGCAGACCGTGTTCCCGAGATAGCCACATATCACGGCTTCGCAGCGTCGATACTCGATGAATTCGGCGTATATCTCGGTTACGACCGCTCATCGATGCTGATGGACGATGGACACCGTTCTGAGTTGGCAGCCAGCGTGCTGCGCCAGGTCGCAACCGAATACCTCGATCTCACGGCGCTGCCGCAACGAAGCAAAGAACTGCTCTCCCTCGCCGCCGACGTCACAGACAACCTCGTAGACATCGATGAGATCAGGCGGGCCGCGCCACCGAATCTAAGCAGTGGCGACTCTGAAGAAATTGACGAGTCCACGAAGGTGTGGTTGAAGCGTCTCGCCCTCACCGAAGCGGTCGAACTATACGAAGCAGAGAAGGCCAGGCTGGGCTTGATCGAATACGGGGATCTCATCCGCATCGCCGTACAAGTGGCGGAGGATGTTCCGGGCGCCGCGGCCGAGATTGGTTCTCGGTATGACGCAGTCGTTCTCGATGAGTATCAGGACACAGATCCCGCCCAGCGTCGCCTCCTGACGACGCTCTTCGCTACAAGGGTTCCGGTCGTAGCGGTTGGCGACACGGACCAGACAATCTACGAGTGGCGTGGAGCATCCGCTGAGAACTTCGAAGCCTTCCCTCTCGACTTCCCACAGAGTGACGGATCTGCCTCAGCGACGGCGCCTCTCAGCGTGAACCGACGGTCAGAGAGGCTCATCCTCGACCTCGCGAATGGCATCCGAAGCAAGATCCCCCATGTCGAAGGCGCTCTCCCGCTCGTACCCGTCGAAGGTGCGGCACAGGGAGAGGTGATCGCTGCTTGGTTCGATACGGACCGATCCGAAGCCGAATGGATCACGACCACCATGGCCGCCGCACACGAAACGGGGACCCCATGGAGCGATGTCGCGGTGCTGTGCAGAAAGCGCACTCAGTTCACACCGATTATCGAGTCGCTCACTGCCCGTGGCATCCCCTTCTCTGTTGCCTCGATGGGGCAGCTCCTGGCTGTGCCGGAGGTCGCCGACATCCTTGTCTGGATGGAAATCATCGACAACTCGCACAACGACGTCGCCCTCCTGCGAATCTGGTTCGGTGGTCGATTCAGAATCGGCATGACATCTGTTGCCGCGCTCCGGAGCTGGTGCAAGCAAGGACAAGGCCTCACTCTCTTTGACGCAGCACTCAACCACACAGAGGTGCCCGGCCTGACACCTGAAGCGAGCGACCGGATCGAGACATTCCTCGCTCTCCATCAAAAACTCGTAAGCGACAGCCAGGTTTCGACGGTGCCCGGCATCGTTGAAGCCGTCATCGACGCACTGGGATTCTGGGACGAGGTTGCAGCACTGGACAGCGGTTCCAGGCTCACGGCGAGACTCAACCTTGGGCGGTTCACGGACCTCGCGAGGCGGTGGCGCCCGATCGAGGGCCCACCAACCTTGGAGAAGTTCCTGCGGTACCTCGCCGCTCTCGACAAGTCGGGGAGGGCAGACGAGCTCGCTGCTGCCGTGCCGGCTCAATCAGACACCGTGTCGATCATGACAGTCCACGCTGCTAAGGGTCTGGAATGGGGGCAGGTGTATATTCCCGCCGTCGCGGACCAGGTGTTCCCAGGCCGCTCGAAGGCGCACGACGACCCCGATCGAATGGGGCAGCTTCTGCCGTACGCGCTCAGGCTCAACAGCGAGATCCACGCCGCAGCGGCGCACAGCGCGCCAAAGGAGCGTACGGAGATCCTCAAGGCGAGACATCTCGACCAGGAGTGGCGGCTCTGCTACGTCGCGGTAACCAGGGCAGCGAAAAAGATCATGCTGACCGGCCATGCCTGGGACGAGGGAATCAAGAATCCGCGCAGACCTTCTGCTTTGTGGCATTTGGCGCATGATCTCGACGGGTCCACCGAGGGGCCGATGGAGGATATATCCACAACGAATCCGGAAACGCCACCATTCGAAGCACCTGCGACGGCTCCTGACCCTCTCTTTACACAGGGACCGGCTGCAGCCCTGAGACGCACCATCCAGGCGCCGGAATGGATCGCCGAGGAGTATCCAGACCTGGCGGAGGTTGTCAGTGATCGGGTTGCCCAGCTTGAGCTCGCTATCGATGATCTCGCAGCGCCCGCCGCTGAGGAGCCACCCCGGCGGTTCGCTGTCTCTGTGACGAACCTCGTCGCTCTGGCCTCATGTGCGCAAAGATTCAAGTGGATCCACCACGATCGTCTCCCGCAGAAGCCCCGCAAGTCAGCAACGTTCGGGACAGACTTTCATCGGCGGATCGAGCTGCACAACCTCGGCGTGATTGCGTTCGAAGACCCATCATCAGGAACCTACGACGCTGTATCTGAGCCAGGCCCACAACAGGAAGAACACGACGAATCGTCCCAGGATCCGTGGGAGTTGTTCAGTGCATCTCGCTTTTGGCGGAGCACACCGATACGGGTCGAGGCGCCATTCGAGATCACCGTAGGAGAAGGCTCGATCCGCGGCAAGGTCGATGCAATATACGAGCCGGAAGCCGGTCGATGGGAGATCGTCGACTACAAGTCCGGTCGGCATCGCGATGACCCCTCGCGACGGGTTCAACTGGAAGCGTATGCCATCGCCGCCGCGGACGGCGCGCTCTCCGAAACGCCACCCGAATCGATCGACGTCACCTTCGCCTACTTCGGGGGCGCCGAGCTCACCGAAGTTACCGAGGCCGCTGACGAAGAATGGCTTGACCAGGCGCGCAGACACGTCACAGATCTCATCGACCAGGGAGTCAACGGACCATTCGATCCCGCACCGTCAGACGACTGCCGCTGGTGCGACTTCCTCCACCTCTGCCCCGCCGGCCAGAACTTTCTATCGCCTTGAATTTCATCGGAG
>JASJYA010000081.1 GCA_030125685.1 Actinomycetota bacterium | reverse complement strand
GTCGGCACGAGCTTCGCCACAGGTTTACCAGAGCGGGTGATGACGATCTCCTCTCCTGTGGCATCTCGGCGAAGAAGCTTGGAGAGATTGGTCTTGGCTTCGTGGACACCAACGGTACTCAACCACCCATAGTGGACTAACTAGCAGACTAAGTCAAGGGACGTGAGCCCCCGATTTGCTGATCTGTAGTCAATCGATCCGAAACGGGATCCCGTTGAGCATCACGAGACAGTCGATCGCAGCATCGCGTGCTGCGTCGAAGTCGAGATCCATGATAATCTCGTGAGGGAGCCCGTTGTGCTGCTGGTACACAGTGAAGCCTTCGGGACGGTCCAACACATACAGGCCGTTGTGGGGTCCCGCTACGTTCCGCCCGAGACCGATTAGCGCGTCGCGATCGGGGATCTCAGCGACCAGGTCGATCCGCTCCACTGTGAGCGCTTCGGCGAAGTCGTCTCCCGTGGTAGCAGAGCGGCCGAGCAGCTGTGAAGCCATCCGGCGGACCCTCTGGTCGATGATCGCCCGAGCCTGTTCCTGTCTCGTGTACATGGGAGGCACGGTAGCCGTTGGGCACCCTTCTCGGAGTGGTCAGCGGCCCATTACAGTTTTGACCCGGCGACGAGCGGAGAACGCCCAGGGGTGTCGTGCTGTGAAGGATCGGTCGCGGAATCGTGTGGCATAGATGTTGACTGAATACGATGCAGTTGTTGTCGGGTCAGGACCGAACGGTCTTGCCGCCGCGATCGAGATCGCACGACAGGGTCGCAGTGTGCTGGTTTTGGAGCGAGCCACCGAGATCGGTGGTGGGATGCGAACCGCGGAGTTGACGCTGCCCGGCTTCCATCATGATGTGTGTGCCACGGTACTCCCCTTTGGCGTCGGCTCCCCATTCTTTCGCAGTCTTCCATTGGAACGACTCGGGTTGGAGTGGGTGCAACCCGAGATCCCTCTAGCGCATCCGCTGGAGGGCCAGGACGGCGCGGCGTTGTACAGGTCGCTCGGAGAGACGGCTTCTCTCCTCGGTGTCGACGCGGGATCCTACGAAGCTGTTTTCGGAAAACTCGTGAGTGTCTGGGATGAACTCGAGCTCGCACTCCTCAGCCCGATGCAGCGCGCACCGCTGCATCCCGTGATGCTGGCAGGCTTCGCGAGGCTCGGTCTTCAGCCTGCGACGAGCCTGTTACGACGCATCTTTACCTCCGAAGCGGCTCGTGCTCTCGTCGCCGGTAGCGCTGCCCACTCGATTCTGCCGCTGGAGAAACCATGGACTTCAACTTTCGGGCTCATCTTGACGACTCTGGGCCATACGCGGGGGTGGCCCTCGGTGCGGGGAGGAACCCGGCGACTCGCCGAAGCGCTCGCTGCCCACTTGGTTGAACTCGGTGGTGAGATAGCGACCGATCGCGACGTGACCGTGTTCGGCGATATCCCTTCGGCGCGAGTTGTGCTCTTCGATACATCTCCGGGCGCCCTCGCTCGGATCGTCGGGGATCGCCTGCCGGAGCGATTCAGCGGGAGACTGGCACGTTTCGAACACGGACCGGGTGCCTTCAAGCTCGATTTCGCGCTCGCAGGTCCGATCCCATGGGCGTTCCTCCCTGCCCGACGTGCCGGAACGGTTCACGTCGGGGGTTCGCTTGCGGAGATCGCCGAGAGTGAACGATCGGTTTGGCGGGGCGTTCCTCCCGAGCGGCCGTTCGTGATCGTGGCGCAACCTTCGGTGGCGGACACAAGTCGCGCCCCGGACGGAATGCATGTTGTTTGGGCGTACTGCCACGTTCCGTCGGGTTCCAGCATCGACATGACGAAGAGCATTGAAGACCAGATCGAGCGATTCGCCCCCGGATTTCGAGACGTCATCCTTCATCGCAGCGCTATGAGCCCTGCGGATTTCGAGCGGTACAACCCGAATTACGTCGGGGGAGACATAGCGGGGGGCGCTCATTCCGGTCTTCAGATCGTCCTGAGACCGACGTCGAGACTCGTCCCATATCGAACGCCCGCGGAGGGCGTCTACCTCTGCTCGGCGTCAACCCCTCCCGGTGCTGGGGTACATGGGATGAGTGGTTTCTGGGCGGCGCGCGCCGCTCTCGCGAAGGAGCTGAGATAAGCGCCCACTGCGCGGGTCCGGTCAGGGCTTCGGTCGAGGTGGGTGACGCGGGGCGCGCGTCGTCAGCTCGACATAGATTCCGTCTGGCGTGCGTCGATCCTCGCGTGCTTCACTTCGAGGTTGGAGCCGATCGCCATCGCCGCGGCGAGGATTACGACGTTCTTGAAGATGTAGGCGCCCTCGGTTGTCAAGATCAATATGTTGCCGTCCTGGTGGGTCACTTCGGGCAGGATGAGGAACACAAGGAATGTGCCGATCATTTGAAGGACGAGGACGAGAAGCACCATGCGGAGTGCTCTCCCCAGCGCTAACCCGATACCGAGAAGAACTTCGACCACGCCGAGGAACGGAACGAACCAGGTTGGGTCAACCCAGTAGACGGTCGCGCCGACGAGTTCCACGACGGGTGAGACGCCGAGGACTTTGAGTGTTCCGAACCAAATGAACACGACCGCGATAGAGAATCGCAGCGCCAGCATCGACCAGCGTCGGAGGAGGGGAATCAGGATCTCGTCGACACGGGCAAGGAGCGCTTTCATAGCCCCCATTTTAGTTCGACCAGGCGGTAGTGAGGCGGCTATCCCCCGTGAACGACGGGGAGATGACCGGGTCGTCCGCTCTCGTACGCGCCGATCTGTGGTGCGTTGGCGAGCGTCAGCGCGATCGCGTCCAGGCCGTTCAAGAGGCTGTGCTTGGTGAACGGGTCGATATCGAACCAAGCGGAGAACTCTCCGGACGTGACCGTCTGGCTCTCGAGATCGACTGTGACCTCGTTCGTCGGGTTCCCGGCGATCATAGTCAGGGTCGCGATCTCGTCCGTGGTGAGTACGACAGGGAGGAGGCCGACCTTGGTGCAGTTGTTGGAGAAGATGTCCGCGAACGACGGCGCGACGATCGCCTTGAATCCCCAGTCTTGAAGCGACCACGGCGCATGCTCCCTCGACGATCCCGACCCGAAGTTCGGGCCGGCAACGAGGACGACAGCGTTCCGGTACTCGGGCTTGTTGAGGACGAATTCAGGATCGAGTTTCCCCTCAGAGTCCGACGCCCAGTCGTAGAAGAGGAATTCACCGAAGCCCGTGCGTTCCACTCGCTTGAGGAACTGCTTCGGGATGATCTGGTCGGTATCGACATTGGCGAGGGGGAGGGGAGCGGCTCGTCCGGTGATCGTGGAGAAAGGTTCCATCACGCCATCTCCCGCACGTCGACGAATCGCCCGTGGATCGCTGCGGCACTCGCCATCTCGGGAGAAACAAGATGGGTGAGCCCGCCGCGGCCCTGGCGTCCCTCGAAGTTCCGGTTCGACGTCGAAGCGCACCGCTCTCCGGGAAGCAGCACATCCGGGTTCATCGCAAGGCACATCGAACATCCCGGTTCGCGCCATTCGAGGCCCGCGGCGAGGAACACTTCGTCGAGGCCCTCCTCCTCGGCCTGGAGTTTTACGAGTCCCGAGCCCGGTACCACGAGCCCCGTGACGGAATCTGCGATGCGCCGGCCATCGAGGGTCGCTGCCGCAGCTCTCAGATCCTCGATGCGGCCGTTCGTGCACGACCCGATGAAGACTCTGTCGATCTTGATGTCTGTGATGCGTGTGCCGCCTTCGAGTTGCATGTAGGCGAGCGCCCTTCGCGTCGTGTCCTGATCGATAAGGTCGCCGTAGTCCTCCGGAGAGGGAACTCTGCCCGATATTGGGAGTGTCTGGCCAGGGTTCGTGCCCCACGACACGTACGGCTCAAGCTCGGCGGCGTCGAGCACGATCTCAGCGTCGAATGCTGCGCCTTCGTCGGTGCTCAGCTCCCGCCACGCGAGCACCGCGTCGGCCCACTCGTTCCCCCTCGGGGCCATTGGACGGCCCTTCAGGTACTCGAAGGTGATGTCGTCCGGCGCGATCATCCCCGCTCGCGCGCCGGCTTCGATCGACATGTTGCAAACGGTCATCCGCCCCTCCATCGAGAGCGCTTCGATCGCCGACCCGCGGTACTCGATCACATAACCGGTGGCGCCGGCCGTCCCGAGAGTCGCGATGATCGAAAGGATGATGTCTTTAGCGGTCACCCCGTAGGCCAGTTCGCCGTTCACGGTGATAGCCATCGACTTCGGCTTGCGCTGTGACAACGTCTGGGTGGCGAGGACGTGCTCGACCTCAGACGTGCCGATGCCGAAAGCGAGGGCGCCGAAGGCCCCGTGTGTAGCGGTGTGAGAATCACCGCAGACGATCGTCATGCCAGGCTGGGTGATCCCCTGCTCAGGGCCGATGACGTGCACGATGCCCTGCCGGACGTCGTCGAGGCCGAAGATCGTGATGCCGTGCTCTGCAGCGTTCCGTTCGAGGGTCGCGATCTGCGTGACAGACATCGCGTCGTCGATCCCCTGATCCCGCGGCGTCGTCGGGACAGCGTGGTCGATCGTTGCGAGCGTCAGCTCAGGGCGGCGGACCGGCCGTGAGTCGACGCCGAGCGACGCGAACGCCTGGGGAGACGTGACCTCGTGTACGAGGTGCAGGTCGATGTAGAGGAGGTCCGGCTCGTCGACGCCCCTGCGAACGACGTGCTGATCCCACACCTTGTCGAGGAGTGTGCGCCTGGTGGTCACCGTTTCCCTTGCCGTGAGGTAGAGAGAATAGCTCTATGGGGGAGTTCGCGGGAAACGTGCCAGCCCGAGTCGCACGTTTACGCTGGAGGAGTGCACTATCTCCTGGCCCTTGTCGCCATGGTTGTTCTGGCGTCACCGTTCGGCGTCGTCGAGGGCAGAGCGGTCGACGACTCGAATGGCCTCGTCGTAGAGATATCTGTCGCCGTTGACCGCACCTTCGAGGCCGTGCTCGTTCGGCCTTTCTCCTCGTATGAGGAGCTGCCGCCCACGGCGCTCACCCCGGTCGATGCGAACACCTGGTCCGGGTTCGTGCGATTCCCGACCGCGGAGGATTGGTCGTTCGTCCTGGACGGGTTCGAGGGAGGCGGCGAGACCTTTCGATCCGCTGCAGTGACCCTGACCGAGATAGGCGTAGACCCTGTCGTAGTCGATGGCGATCCCACGCCGGTTCGCGGACGTGCCATCGACACTGCCACATGGTGGCTCATCGGTGGGATCGTCGCAGCGGTCGCAGCGGTTGCCGTTCTTGCCTGGTGGACCTTCGGCCTGGGCGAGCCGCGCGCTGAAACGTCCCAGGAGATCACCGATGGAGAGGTAGCCGATGAGTGAGGGCTCGGACGGGACCGAGGATTCAGTCAGGACGAAGATCGTTCTCGGCCGGAACTACTGGAAGCTCTGGACCGCGAGCGTCGTAGCGAACCTCGGTGATGGAGTGGCGCTCATCGCGTACCCGTGGCTCGCGTCGGCGGTGACGAGGAACGCACTGCTGATCGCCCTCATCGCTATCGCGCAGCGAATCCCCTGGCTGATCTTCAGCCTCCCGGCGGGAGTCATAACAGACCGCATCGACCGCAGGAAGATCATGACGTCCACGGCGATATTCCGGGCCGCCCTCACCGTGGGCGTTGCCGGCGTTGTGTTCGTGAATCAGGACGTCCTCCCGTCTCCTGGAGAGGTCGTGTCCGGGGTGACGGCCGGCACGAACATGACTGTGTATCTGGTGCTGTTGGTCTCTGCGTTGCTGTTCGGGTTTGCTGAGGTGTTGTACGACAACTCAGCCCAGACGATCCTGCCCGCAATTGTTGAGCCCAAGGGGTTGGAGAAGGCGAACGCGCGGCTCTGGGGGGCGGAGATGGTGATGAACCAGTTCGCGGGGCCACCCCTCGGGAGCGTGCTGATCGGGGTAGCCTTCGCGCTGCCCTTCCTTCTTAACGCTGGGACGTTCGCCATCGCAGCCGCGCTCATCTTCGCTCTCAGTGGCGTTTTCAACGTAGCTCGCCCTGACAGCGAGGAGATCGAAGGCGAGCGGCCAGGGTTCTGGGTTGAGATCAAGGAGGGGGTCACGTGGCTGTGGGCGCATCCTCTCCTGCGACCGATGGCGATCATCCTTGGACTCTTGAATGGGCTGTTCGCCGTCGTTGCCGCCACCTGGGTGCTCTTTGCCCAGGAGGCGCTCGGGGTCACGACCACAACGTTCGCATTCTTGATGATGGCGGGTGCGGCTGGTGGTGTGCTCGGGTCGGTGGTGGCCCCGAAGATTTCAGAGAAGCTCGGCTCGGGGACGTCGCTCTACCTGTCTCTGCTTGTGATGCCGCTCACAACGCTCGTCATCGGGTTCGCGACCCACTGGGTCGTGGCGGGTGCGCTGTATTTCCTGTCTTCGATCTTCTCGCTGCTGTGGAACGTCATTACCGTGTCGCTGCGCCAGACGATCATCCCGGACCACCTGCTCGGGCGGGTCAACTCCGTGTACCGATTCTTTGGGTGGGGGATGATGCCGATCGGGTTGGGGATCGGGGGGTTGATCGTGATTGGCGCCGAGGCCTTCGGCATGGAGCGGGTGATGGCTCTCAGGCTTCCGTACTTTGTCTCCGCTGTTGCACTCTTCCTGGTCTTCTTGTGGGCGGCGCCCCAACTCACCACGGAGAAGATCGAGAAAGCCCGAGACGAGGCCTAACGCGCGGCGGCTGAGCGTCTCTTGTTGAGCGCCACGATCACCGCAACCGCGGTGGCACCTGCCGCGGCGGCGATCCAGGCCTGCTTGGGTGGTGTCGGCACTCTCGGCGCCAAGCTCACCGGCCGCTGGAATTCGAGGATGGGCCACTCGTTCTCCTCCGACACCTCCCGAAGCTCTTTCTCAGGATTCACTGCGACCGGGTTCCCCACGATCTCGAGCATTGGCAGGTCCGTATAACTGTCCGTGTAGGCGAACGACCCCTCGAGGTCGAGGCTGTCGCGTTCCGCGACCTCCCGGATGGCGTCTGCTTTCCCCGGCCCCATCACGTAGCGCTCCAGCTCCGGCACATACCGTCCAAGCCCGTCCGTGCGGATCTTCGTAGCGATCACGTTGTCGATGCCCACCATCTTCGCGATCGGCCGGACGAACTCCTCGGGACTTGCAGATACCACGTACACCTTGCGCCCGAGACGTGTGTGCTCGTCGATGAGGAAGAGCGCCTCGGCGAACACGAGCGGCTCGATGATCTCACTGAGCGTCTGGGCGACGATCGCGTCGATCTCGGATCTGTGCCAACCGGAGACAAGGTCGAGCATGTCGTCCCTTGCTTTCTCAAGGGCGTCCTCATCCGCCCCGAACAGCATGTAGGCGAGATGCCCGATCCCGAGCCTGACGAGGTGTCTCTTGCCGAGAAACCCTGCGCGATACAGCGGCTTGCCGAACGCGAGGGTTGACGATCCGGCGATGATCGTCTTGTCGAGGTCGAAGAATGCTGCTT
>JASJYA010000080.1 GCA_030125685.1 Actinomycetota bacterium | reverse complement strand
GCGTCCTTGGGAGCCAAGTTGGGAGCCATTCGCTGTGGATTCGTACGGACGGCTGTGGACTGTGATGGACATGGAAGCCTTCCCTCCCGGGATGTGTGGACGGCGGATTGCCTGTGGGTCGAAGCCGTTGACCTCGAACACATCGGTGACGTCGACCTGCTGATCATCGAGGGCTGTGGCACAGCGGGCCCGCTCCGTCGGGGGAGAAGGGTGGACGCCGCGAATCGCCGAGCCTGCTCGTCAATGAGATGACGACTTTCGAACGATCGGTGATCATCCGGCCATCCTCTTCCGGCGTCCGCAGGGGCGAACGGATACACGGCACGCGTACCCTCCTGGGGCCACAGGCTACCGATGGTCATCGGGTCGAAGACGAGTCTCGATGTCGATTGGCGACTCGATCTGTGCGTGAGCGATCAAATCCAGACGATCGGCCGTAGCGATCGCATCTGCAGTGTTACGAGCGGTGAACCGTTTCTCGCGATAGGCGACTGTTGCCTTCATGTCGACGAGTTTGCGCAGCCATCGAGCAGCATTTGACAGGCGTTCGGGATCCCATCGACGCAGGTGGTCAGGAGCCTTGCGGTGTTCTCCAGAGAAGCGTTCACCGTAGAACTCGTTGATCGCATCGGCGCTGTTGATACCAGAGTGGATCGCGAGGAGGAGCGCTGCGTGATCGTTGCCGTCTTCGTGGAGGGTGATCGCCCCCGCGAGCAGATCGATCGCCTTGTCGAGCATTGTCTCTGCGGAACGGATCGTCACGGAAGCGAGCCCTGCAACATGACGGCATCGCGACGAATCTCCGCAACGATCCGTTCGCCGTTGCGCTCAGCCGCTTCCCACTCCCCGGGTGTGAAGCTGAGAACGTTCACAGGGATGTCGATGACCGTCTCGAGAGTGGACCGCCATGTATCGATCCAGAGATCCGTCGCTTCGTCGATCACGAAGACGTCGAGGTCCGATCCGGGGTGGAGTGCATCCCTGGCGATCGATCCGAAGACACCGACGATCGAACCTGACGGCGTGTGGAGCAGATCGCGGGCCGTAGGAATGATCTCCACAGCCACGGTGTCTAGCTTGCTCAGACGCCGGAAGAGGAGGCTGTCTGGGTTCGGGGTGTACTCGACGTTGCGCCCGCGCTTCTCCTTGCGAATGATCCCCAGGCCGGCGAACTCCTGAAGAAGCTTGCCTGCCTGCACATGGGATACACCAGCGTGTCGCGCCCATTGGCGTACCGGATATGTCTTGTCTGTACGGATGATCGCCTCGAGTATCTTCCCGCGGGCTCCGCTGACAATCTGCCGGATAGGGTGCCGGTAGTCAATACTCATGATC
Source organism: Actinomycetota bacterium (assembly GCA_030125685.1). Lineage (GTDB taxonomy): Bacteria > Actinomycetota > Acidimicrobiia > Spongiisociales > UBA5794 > B3-G11. The sequence continues at coordinate 6,119 of JASJYA010000080.1, read as the reverse complement.
GACGGATGGTAGTAATAGTGACCATATGGTAAGTATTATGTAACGTCTCGGTCCTGTCAAGCCCAGATGCGGCTCCTCTCGTTGGCTCGAAAGCCTGCCCATGACCCATCACTTTTGCCAGGGAGAAGCAGGTCAGGTGGGCGGTGGCGCTGCGTCGTCTGATGCGCGGGTGATGTGCAGTCCGGTCATTGGGTAGCCACGTTGCCAAGCCTCCAGCCGATCCCGGTCCTCTGTTCGGGTTTGCTGAACTATGCCATGCGTTCGATGGAAGTGGTCGAGGGCATCTCGTGCGTACCCGATGTCAGCGATCGGCCGGCTCTCGCGGATGGCGTCCAGCGCCTCAATGGGATCCCACCCACATTCGAGCAGTATCCGGTAGGCCATTGAGGGGGCTCGGTTGATTCCCATGTGACAGTGAACAAGCAAGACCGATCCGGGCTCCTGCATTGCGTCCATGGCGAATTCGACTCCGTCGTCGAACCATGCATCAGGCTGCCGGAGGCCAGCATCATCTGCTCCGAACCAGCCGTAGACGATGTTGGGGGCATGCTCGGCGACGAGTTCCTTGTCGCTCCACTCGACCCGGGTGTCGAGGATGTGGGAGATACCCGCCTGTCTCCATCCTTCGAGCTGCCTGACGGCGCGGCTCGGCTTCTCGTGCAGGTCACCACTGATGATGATTTGCTCGGTGACTTGACATAGCCGTCGATGCCATTCCGCGATATCGTGGTAGGTGGTCACGCCGAGTCGAGGAGTCCGAGCTGCTCGCTCGGCTCCGTGGGTAGATCTTGCTGGGCATCGAAGAGTTGATCGGGAGAGGTCAACGGGGAGCCACCGATGTTGACGAGCGCACTGTTCCCCGGTCCGGCGCCGTCGCCTGTCCAGACCGCTATTCGTCCGTTGTGTTTCTTGAGTGCCTCTATCGCCCCCGCCCATGTTCCGCCGGTTTCGTGATCGGCGGCAACCACGACGGTGACCTCGCTGAGGGCGTAGACAAGCTTGTTCCGCGCCATTGCAGCGTGCGGCGTGAACCCGGCCGATGGGATCTGCTGGCTCAACAGGCACACCGTTCCCTCGTCAATGGCTTGGAGGGTTCCTGATTTGCGGATGCGGCCCTGAAGCGAATCGGCCAGCACGCCGACCACTGTTCCACCGGCCATGAAGGCGGCGTTCATGGCGAAGCTGTCCACTCCGCGGGCACCACCAGAGATCACGCTGCGCCCGTTGCGTACAGCTTCTCGTGCCATCTCTTCGGCAGCGGTCTTGCCCTCCTCGGTCACATTGCGTGAGCCGACGATGCCGACACCGTCCCCACTGAGAAGGTCAAGGTTCCCAACGGCGTAGATGACAGGGGGTGCAAGATTGCCGAGTCGTTGCCTGAAAGCGCCTGGGTATGCGTCGTCGACGATCGTGATGGTGGTGATGCCGAACCGACCGAGATCTGCAGCCTCCACAGTTGCCGCCCCGGCGGTCTCGAGCAGTGTGTTGATCTTGGCGGAGATCTTCTCGGTCACGCCCGGGAGGCTCTCCGCACTGAATCCATCGTCGAATACCATTGCTACATCGAGCTGCTGGTCGGCGAGGACTGCGGAGAAGCGGTCCCACTCGGTTGGTGAGAGCGAAGGACGTCGAGAGTCGCCAAGCCTGCTCGCAAGAGCGACAACGGCCTTCGATGAGTCGGTGAGCATCTCTATCCCTTCCCGGAGTCGGCGAGAGCGAATGGATACACAGCGCCCGAGCCGGCTTGCATCAACAGGTTACCGATGACCGTCAGGGTCCAGCGCGAATTGACGATGTCGTCAATGAGCAGAACAGGATCAGAGCGGGCGGCTTGCACACGGAACGCATCGAGGACGTTGCGTGCCTGCTGGTAGCTGTTGTGCATCATCTTCTGTTCACTGTTGTCCCTCACGCGCTCGACGGTCTCAACGAATTCAATCCCAAGGGCGTCTGCGAGTCTTCGAGCGAAGTCAACCACGACACCCTCCACACGGTGGCTCGGAACAGCAGTCAGCCACGTCGGAGCCGGGGAGGGGTTCCAGCGTTCGATGAGCTTCGCAGACGCCATCACGAGTTCGTCGTCGAATCGGCCTGCCTGATACTTGCCGCGCTGTACGAGTTCGCCCCAACCCGGGTCGCCGTATCGGCTCAGCGCGTGGCCCTCTTCCAACCGGTGGGTCTTGAGGTCAAGACGGTCGATTCCGTACGGAGGCCTCTTGCGGGGCTCGATGACGATGGGTTCAAGTCGGATGAAGTTGTGAGCATCCCCGGACAGCTTCGGGTCGACCGTCGGGTCAAGAGGGTCGTCTGTGCAATTAGAGCAGCGTCCACATGGTTGGGACGGGTCATCGAGCTCGGAACGGAGGAACGACATGAGACAGGCGTCGGTGGTGACGTAGTCGGCCATGGCCTGCTGTTCGCGTCTTCTGGCGGCGTTGACCGACTCCACTCGTTCCCGGGGGTACGTCCAAGCGGCTGCAGATCGGAAGAAGGTGCCACCCTCCCGGTAGACGGCCTGTTCGACTTCGAGCAGTTTGAGCGTTCCGTCGAGACGGCTCCATTGCATGTTGACGTGCTCGAGGAGCTCGGATCGTTTGAGCCCGTTCGAGTTTCCCAGCGCATCGAGGATCCTGGCGGTGACCTCCTCGGAGGGGAATGCCGTCTCGATGAAATAGTCCTGGATGCGAACGTCCTCTGCCCCTGACAACGCAACCCCATAGGCCGTATCGACGGCACGCCCCGCACGTCCAACCTGCTGGTAGTAGGCAACCGGGGAGCCAGGCACCTGGAAGTGGACGACGAATTGAATGTGTGGGTTGTCGTAGCCCATGGCAAGCGCAGACGTTGCGACTACGACCTTCAATGCGTTGACAGAGAGCCGATCTTCGATATCGAGACGGTCCTCGGTCTCGCTCTGGCCGGTATATGCCTCAGCATCGATGCCCTTCGCTATGAGGAATCGGGCCACACGTTTCGCATCGGCGATCGTGAGCGTATAGACGATGCCAGAGCCGGGCAGGGTGGGGATCGTCTTGGCAAGCCATGCCATGCGATCTGCCTTGTTCGGCATGTCGATGACCTGTAGCCGCAGGCTCGGGCGGTCCAGAGAGCCACGGATGACGGTCAGGTTGGAACCGAGTTGTTCTTCGATGTCGGCAACGACACGATTGTTCGCCGTGGCCGTGGTGGCGAGCACCGGCGTCGTTCGTGGGAGCGCCTCAACGATCCGTTGGAGTCGCCGGTAGTCGGGTCGGAAGTCATGTCCCCAATCTGAGATGCAGTGTGCCTCGTCGATGACCAGGAGGCCCATCCTGTTCAGCAGATCTGGGAGGATGTCCTCTCGGAACTGAGGGTTGTTGAGCCGTTCGGGGGAGATGAGGAGGAGGTCGATCTCGTCGGCGTCGATGGCTGCGAACACATTGACCCAGTCATCCCTGTTCGCAGAGTTGACGGTGTGCGCTGTCAGGTCGAGGCGTGACGCTGCCTCGATCTGGTTGCGCATGAGTGCCAGAAGAGGCGAGACGATTACGGTCGGTCCGGTTCCAGCGGCTCGCAAGATCTTCGTGGCGATGAAGTAGACGGCAGACTTGCCCCACCCCGTTCTCTGGACGACAAGGGCTCGTCCCCCGGAGCGTGTGACGGCATCGATCGCTTCGATCTGTCCCGGGTGGAATGTTGCCCGTGGGTTCTGCGTGAGCTCGTGGAGCAGCCGAAGCTGTAGCGAGTCGGTCATGTGATTATCCCTCTCAATGGTTGCCCCTCGGTTGTGATGCTCGCGTTCATTCTGTCGGCTCCCTGTGACGAATCCGCCCTTGTCGACATCGCCTTCTGCAACCTTGTGTCACCAGCGCCGGTCCGCCGTGGCGAGCCGGGTCGCACCCTGGGGGTGGGGCTGGAGTCGGATCTCGTGTCGGATCTCCGGGGCATGTTCGGCTGCTTCGACATGTGCCTGTGTGATCCAGCGTTCGCCCTCGATCGTGACCGGCGCGTATTCGTCCAGCACCGGGTCACTCGATAGCTCGAGGCTCGGTCCGAGTTCTGCGCGGTAGGCGAGTTCGTCGCCGAGTCCGACCAGGCCGGAGACGAACTCCAGATCGCCTGTCCAGCGGTCTGGGAAGGCTGAGTAGCCGTGATATGCCCCGGCGAGGGCTCCGGCCATGGCGCCGACGGTGTCCGCGTCGAATCCTCCGTTCACGGCCTCGGTGATGACACCTTCGGCACTCTCCGTGTTCACGATGAACGCTGCAATTGCCGCGGGGAGGGATTCAAGAACGAACGCGCCGTTGTGGGTGACAGCGAAGACGTCCTCGAGCGGCTGGTCGCGCATTTCGAAGACGTCGTGAATCCGTTGGCGTAGCGTCGTGCTGCCAGGACGACGACGGCTCGGGAGTTCAGGATCGGCCAGGCCCTCGAGGGATCGGTCGACTCCGGTGAGTAGCTCATCGAGGTCGAGGGAACCAGGAACCGTGTGTACCAGGTGGGCCACGGTGTACGCCATGACAACGGTCGATGCAACTGCGGTCGGGTCGGCGTGGGTGATGACAGCGGACCACGCCGAGATCCTTCGGAGCTCGTCCATGTCGAACGGTGCGGCCAGCCCGAGGGGGGCAGCGCGCATGGCTGCCCCATTGCCGGCCGATGCCGATCCGGAGTGGAACCACGTGGCTCCTCGCTCTAGTCGGTCACATGCTGCCCAAGTGGCGCTCCCTATCCCGCGCCCCACCGGGTACCAGGCGTGGAAGCGTTCAGCCAGATCCTTGGGGTCGAACTCACCCGTCTCGACGACGGACTGTGCAATGCACAACGCCAGCTCGGTGTCATCGGTCAGGGTGCCCTTTGGCCCGGATGTCCAGCCATCCCACGGGACGTAGTCCTCCAGGTAGCCCCACTGGTCCCTGATGCTAAGTGGGTGCATGCCCTCGGCTGGACGACCGAGCGCATCCCCGATACCTGTGCCGACCATTGCACCGCGGAACTTGTCGCGGTAGTCGATATCGTTGCTTGGTTCGAGGCGGAAACCGGTCTCAGGCGGCGCGATGAGGTCAGCCGTGTCGGCCGTCCTGTCGGTGTGGCGATAGCTCAACGAGAATCTCCCGCGGCTTGGAGTGCGAGCATCGCGAGGTCATCGGCCGTGTGGCCGGGCCAGCCGTGCAGGATCGCCGTCCAGTCCTCCGGAATCGCTGATGCCCCGTAGGTTGCTCCCAGGAGTGTGCCGGCAATGGCGGCGACGGTGTCGGTGTCGTTGCCGATGCGTACTGCTTGCGTGACACCATCCCTGAAGTGGCGTGTGCCGAGATTGGTGTGGGTGATGGATGACCATGCGGCTTGGAACGCCGTGATCACCCAGCCATTCGGCGTGAAGGTTCCAGGTTCCTGGGTTTCGGCTTGCTCGATGAGACCGATCCAATGATCTCGTCTCGATTCCGGGATCAGTCCCAGGCCGTCCCTGATGTCTGGCAACTTGCCGGAATCGATCGCTGTGTCGATTGCGATGCTCCACAGGATGCACGCATCACCACACTCCGGATCGGCGTGGGTGAGATCTGAGACATCGCGAACAGTACGAGCGATCGCGTCTCGGTCTTCGAGAAAGGGGAGTGCCACCGGTCCTGTTCGCATCAACGATCCGTTGCCTGCCGAGTGGCGTGGGTTTGCCCTGTGATGATCGAGCGAGATGTGGAGGAGTTCGCTTCCCGTGGTGGCTCGGGACAGGACGGCCCGCGTCTGGTTTCCTATGTCGTTGCACTCCCTGGCCCACTTGATGAAACGGTCTCCGACGGCATCGAGGTCGATGGCCTCGGGAGCTGAGTTCTCAGCGATGCAGATCGCCATCTGGGTGTCATCGGTCCACTCACCCGGCTCCCAGCCGAACGGGCCTCCACCGATCATCTCCACCGGTCCCGTCACCGGTGGTCCGAACTCGTAGCCGGCGCCCAGGGCGTCACCGGCTGCGAGGCCCACGAGCACGCCCTCGATGCGATCCACTCGGTCGGTCATGCTGCTTCCACCGCCAATCGACTCAACTCCCAGTAGGCACGTTTCGATGTGAGGTGCACCCAGCCGCAATGATTGCACAGATAGACACGCGCGACTTCGCCGTTCCAATCGTCGCGACTGTC
>JASJYA010000079.1 GCA_030125685.1 Actinomycetota bacterium | reverse complement strand
ACGGCAAATCCTCCGATCTCGCCGCCGGTCGGTGTTGATGACAGCATCACCGTCACTTCGGACAACGTGTTTGAGCTCATCACTTCCGAGGAGTTGTGGGCGTGCACCACGTGCCGGGCATGCGACGAAGCATGTCCCGTCGGGATCGAGATCCTCGACAAGATCCTCGACATGCGACGCTACCTCTCCCTCATGGAGGCAGATTTCCCCTCAGAGCTCGGGAAGGCGTATGTGTCGATGGAGAACTCGTCGAACCCATACGGCATGGATCAGAAAACGAGGGGCGACTGGACGGACCAGCTCGACTTCGAGGTGAAACGTCTCGGAGAGCCAGGCGTTACAGCCGAGTATCTGATGTGGGTTGGCTGCGCGGGGAGCTACGACGACCGCAATCGCAACGTGACCGTCGCAACAGCACGCCTTCTGCACAAAGCGGGTATCGACTTCGGCATCCTCGGATCAAAGGAGCTCTGCACCGGTGACCCGGCGAGACGGACCGGGAACGAGTACGTCTTCCAGGGGCTTGCGCTCCAGAACATCGAGACGCTCAACGACCTCGGTGTGGACAAGATCATCACCCAGTGCCCTCACTGCTTCAACACCCTCGGGAACGAGTATCCGCAGTTCGGCGGCGATTACACCGTTATGCACCACTCAGAGTTGCTGAGTCAGCTCGTCGAGGACGGTCGCCTCACGCCCACGTCAACAGGCGAGTCGATCGTGTTCCACGACCCCTGCTACCTCGGGCGGCATAACGACACGTTCCTGGCGCCACGCACGATCGTGGACGCCTCAGGAGTCCGAGTCGAGATGCCGCGCAACGGGACGAACTCGTTCTGCTGCGGCGCCGGTGGGGGGAAGTTCTGGTTCGAGGAGAACGCAGGCAAGAAGGTGGAGATCGAACGAACCGAGGAGGCGCTCGCCACCAATGCCGACATCATCGCGACAGGCTGCCCCTTCTGTTACGTCATGATGGACGACGCCGTCAAGGAACTCGGATCGGAGGAGCAGGTGATCGTCCAGGACATCGCGATGTTGCTCGACAGCCGCACCGAGTAGCTCAGGCAGGCCGTCGCTGACTTAGCGGCGCTCAGAAATCTCGCCTTGATTCATCTGGACTTTGTGACGAACTATCGACTGCGACGCGTCAACGCTTCACTTTCACGCCCCGCCAGAACGCCACGTAATTCTTGATGTCTGACGCTGCGGGCTTGGGTTCCGGATAGAACCAGGCAGCCCGGGAGTTGACTCTGCCTTCGACAACGATGTCGTAGTAGCTCGCCATGCCTTTCCATGGACACGATGTGTGCATGTCGGAGCGCTGTAGATACTCAGGATCAACAGCTTCCGGCGGGAAGTAGTGATTCCCCTCCACTTGGATGGTCTCGTCGCTCTGCGCGATGACCGCGCCGTTCCACGTTGCTGTCGCCATTCGTCGCCTTTGGTCGGTTCGTCTCGAAGAACAGCGCACCCGGCCTGCACATTCCCGACACCCATCAACCGCAATTGATGCTCTGCTCTCTGCTCTCAGATTCGTGACCGGCTGACTGGAGAACCGCGGCTAACGCTAGGGTCATCCGGCATGAAGATCGGATACCAGGGCGAGCCGCATAGCTACAGCTATCGCGCAGCCACCGAGCTGTTTCCCGATGGTGACTACATCGGTCATCGTGGATTCGCAGCGGCGTTCGGCGCCCTCGAAGAGGGAGTCGTCGATCGGCTCGTCGTACCCGTCGAGAACTCAACGACGGGCTCTGTGCTCCCTGTGCTTGATCGTCTTCCTGGAAACGGGGGTCGTGTGCGATTCTCGATCCTCGCTGAGCACCTCGTCGAGGTTCGCCACACGTTGCACGGAATCCCCGGTGCGAGCATCGACCAAATCAGAGAGGTGCGGTCACACCCTGAAGCGTTGGCGCAGGCGGAGTACGCCCTCCTGGGCCTTGGCGTCGAAGCTATCCCTGTGTACGACACCGCCGGCGCCGTCCGCGAGGTAGCTGAGAAGGGCGACCCGTCGGTAGCGGCCCTCGCCCCTCCGCGTGCAGGCGCCGCCTACGGCCTTGATGTCCTTCTCGACGATGTGCTCGACAAGGCCCACAATACGACCCGGTTCGTCGTGCTCCACGTCGGTGAGCCTGAGGTCAACGAAGACGACGACAAGACGACGATCGTGGTCACAAGCTCACACACGCCCGGATCCCTCGCGCTGGTTCTCACAGAGCTGGGACTCCGTGGGGCGAACTTGACACGTATCGAGTCGCGGCCCGCGGGCGACGCCTGGAACTACAGATTCTTCATCGACCTCGTGCATGCTCCGGGGCCGGAAGGCTTGAAGAGAGTTCTCGATCCTCCGCCTGCAAACGCTGCCGCGGTTCTCAACCTCGGCTCCTACAAAGCCGTAGTCACCTGACGCTCGAGCGATTCCCGCATCCGGCATCCGGTGTCTGGTGTCTGGTGTCTGGCAGCTGTTGAAGTGCTACCGTTCGCGGCCAGGAGGTAACGGTGGCCACGAGTACCGCGAGCTTCGGCACGGGCAAACGCGAAGGGCATGATGCGTCGAGCTACTACGGCCGCAAGATGCACGCTAACGGTCAGGATCGCGACGTCGGAGAGGTCGCTGATCCGCCGGCTTCCGTGGTCGACCAGCTCTTTCACGCCTCCTCTGAATCGATGCATCAGATCCCGGACAGCTGTGTCGCATTGATGGTCACGTCACCGCCCTACAACGTTGGGAAGGAGTACGACGACGACCTCGGCATCGACGAGTACTTAGGGCTGCTTCGGAACGTGTTCACCGAGACCTACAGAGTGCTCGAACCCGGAGGGCGCGTCGCCGTGAACATTGCGAACCTGGGGCGCAAGCCGTACCTGCCACTCAATCAGTACGTGTCGGCTCTTCTCTCCGAAATCGGGTTCGATCTCAGAGGCGAGATCATCTGGCAGAAGGCGAAGTCAGCTGGAGGCTCATGCGCATGGGGCTCCTGGCGATCGGCGAAGAACCCAACACTTCGCGACGTCCACGAGTACATCGTGGTCGCCTCGAAGGGCTCCTATGCCCGTGTCAGAAAAGGGGAGGACACGATTTCTAAGGAGCAATTCCTCGACGCCACGGTGTCTATTTGGAACATCCTCCCTGAGTCGGCCCGGCGGGTCGGGCATCCGGCGCCCTTCCCGGTTGAGCTGCCACGTCGCCTCATCGAGCTGTACACCTTCCAAGGTGATCTCGTCCTCGATCCCTTCCTGGGATCAGGAACAACCGCAGTCGCGGCCGTAGAGTCCGACAGGCGTTATGTGGGTTACGACCTCGACGCTGAGTACCTCGAGATCGCGGAAAGGCGGATCCATGAGGGAAGAATGGGGACGCGCTCCTTCCACTTCTGACATGGCGCCGATCGAACGCGCCCTTCTGCGTACGGTTCCGTGGCTCGTCGGAGCCCTGGCGCTCTCGGTCCCCCTCCTCGCGCTCGGCGTTGGCACGGACCCGCTTCTGGCGTTTACGGTGCATCTCTCGGTTCTCGTCGGCTTCGGCCTCGTACTTGCGAACTTGCTTGCCCCGCTCGGCACGCCGGACTGGTTCGAGGGAACTAGATGGTCGGTGAGAGTCAAGCTCGTGGCTAGCGGGATAGGGCTGATCGTGCTCACTACGGGGACAGTCGGACTCGTGACTCTCGCCTCGTCGGCCGCTCTGCGGTTCGATCCGTCCCTGCAATTCCTTCAGTTGATTTCGGCGCTCGACATCGCGTGGGTGGTGGCGGCTGCCGCCACCGGGGCCTATCGCGCGTGGGGTCGAACCTGGGCTGTGGCTTGGGGGATTGGGATGGGCGTTGTCTGTGTATGGTCGATCTGGAACTACCTCACCACCGTTGGATTCGGCCCGAATGGCGAGTGGATCGTGTCGGGGTCGGACCTCATGCGACTCGTGCTCCCTTACGACACGGTCGCAGCCGTCGTCGCTGTTTCGGTCTTCCTCTTGGGAGTGCGAACCGCTGGTCAGCCGACCGAGCAGCCGAGGCTCCAGTCGTAGGGTGCGAAGACGATCTTCGGGCGGCTCTCGGCGATACGTTCGGCCACACCGGGGTCGAGCCAGGGGCTGATCGCAGACGCGATCTGACTTTTCGTAGCAGGTATCAGCGTCGACATCCGATGGGGTCGAACGAAGTCTCCCCCATACCACTTCAGAACTCTCGTCAGACGGAGCGTGACGCCCTCCCTGTCGAGATCGGCGCCGCCTGAGCGGAGAAAGAACCGCATCTGGTCGTCGAGCTGCTCATCGAGAGCTTCACCGGTGAACGGCTCGCTTCTCAACGTTGGACATGACACGGCGCCGCACACGAGCGCTCCGTGGATTCGAGGATCCTTGAATCTACGGATCTTGCCATGCTCGATGTCGTCGAGCGACATGCTCTCCCCCGACACGGTCGCCCAGGGCTTCGAGAACGCGCCGGGGACGCGCAGCACCGAGTCAAGTTCGTGTGAGAAGGCCTGCCCAGCTCGGTGGAGAGCTCCCGCGTTGTACAGGTTAAGCCAGAATGCAAGAGACGCTCTGGGCGTGAGATCGTCGGGGTCGATCTGAGAGAGATCGTCGCGGTAGGCGGCGAGATCGGTTGCAGCACCGGCGAGGGAGCGCACTCCGTCGGCTCTGAGCCGGTCGAGCACTGCTGCGAGGGCCGCATGGTCCACGGTTCCTGCGCCGGATGGCTGAGGCTTCGAGAGCCTCCGCGCGGAGACCATGCTCCACACGGCAGAGAGAGGATTCGGTCCATTGGTCACGGAGTGACAACTCTGGCGAGCGCTGAGATGTTCCTGTCGCTACCGTTTCGCAGTACTTTGCAGAGCGCCCGTGACGCCGATCTCGATACAGGCGCTTGTACTATCGCTGCGATTGGGAGGTACGTCTCTGGCTCTGGACATTCTGAGGATCGTTGTCGGCCTGCTCATTCTTGTCGTGGCGGCAGACCGCCTCGTGCTCTCCGCAGTGCGTATCGCCAAGATCCTCAATGTTTCCGTGATCATCATCGGTGCGATGATCGTCGGCTTCGGCACCTCCGTGCCTGAGTTCGTGGTGTCGGCCCTCGCGGCCTCAGACGGCCAGACAGGACTGGCAATGAGCAACGTCGTCGCCTCCAATACCGCGAACCTGACAATCGTGCTCGGCGCGTCTGCGCTCATCGCAGTGCTCGCGACACAGCAATCCGTCATTAAGCGTGAAGGCCTCCTGATGCTTGCATCCGTGGGTCTCCTCGCTGCGATTCTCATTGACGGGCAAGTGTCCACCACCGAAGGAGTGATCCTGGTCGCAGGCATGGCGGTCGCCATCGGCCTCCTGATTCTCTGGGCGAAGAACGGCACCGGTCAATCCTCCGATGACATGTCTGACATCGTTGCAGACCCGGCCAGGATCTGGCATGAAGTCACCTTCGGCGTTGTCGCTCTCGTCGCGACCGTCATTGCGGGTCAATTGCTTCTCGACGGTGTGGTTGCTGTGGGTGACGCGATGGGGCTCTCGGTTGTGTTCATGGGATTGATCACCGGCGTCGGGACGAGCTTCCCTGAACTCTCCGCGGCGATCGCCGGTGCGCGACGCGGAGCGTCCGATCTTGTTCTCGGAAACGTTCTCGGTTCAAACATCTTCAATTCGCTCGGCGTGGCGGGCCTTGCAGCCATCATCGGGCCAGGCGAGTTTGGCGGGGCGCCGCCTCTGCTCCTGGCCGTCATGATCGCAGCAGCCGTTTTCGCGGGCCTATTCGCGTTCACGTCGCAACGGATCACCCGAGCTGAGGGGGTGGGTTTGATCGGCGTCTTCGTGGTTTACGCTCTCCTTGCAATATGAACCGCTCACGGGTCCATCGCTGCCGCCCTTGGGCGGAACTCGGAGCGCGACCTATACGTTGTAGGTTCCTATGGGGAAGGACACAGTAGATACCGGAATCCGCAGGCGCTCCGCTTGGTCGGGGGTGGCGGGCGTTGCGGTCGCGCTCGGCTTCACCGAGCTGTTCGCCGGCCTGTCGAGTTCGATTCCTTCCGCGATCTCCTCTATCGGCGCCATTGTCGTGGATCGCTCACCCGGGTGGCTCGAGTCGTTCGCGATCGCGACTTTCGGCACGGCGGACAAGGCAGTGCTCGGTATCGGTATCTTCGTCACTGCTCTGGTCTTTGGCTGGTTGCTCGGGCTGGCGTCAACCCGGTCCGTGGCGCCGATTGTGGTCGGCTTCGGCGGTTTCGCCGTTCTCGGGATAGCGGCGCAGCTTGGCGAGGTCGGGGCGGAGACCGTGGCCGTAGTCGGTACCACTCTGATCGCTTCGGGTGTCGGGTTGCTTGTCTGGCACGGCGTCAAGGTGTGGGCCGAGCCCCAGGATCGGCCGATAACCGACGGAGACGTGCCGAGCATCGACCGGCGGAGGCTGCTGCTCGCACTCGGCGCCGCCGCGACGGTCTCTGTCCTGACGGTCGGTATCGGTAGGGCGAAGATCAGATCCAGGGCCGAAGCTCAACGTGAAGCCCTCGTACTCCCTGAGCCTGTCGAGGTCGCCCTCGACCCAACTTCGGAGCATGACTTCGATCTTCGAGGTGTGGCCCCGATCGTGGTGTCGAACGCGACGTTCTATCGGATCGACACTGCACTCGTGGTTCCGACCATTGATCCCGATGATTGGACGCTGACGATCAAAGGCATGGTCGACAGGGAGGTCGTCCTCACATACGACGATCTCCTCGGAATGCCACTGGTCGAGCGATACACCACGCTCGCGTGCGTCTCGAACGAGGTGGGGGACAGGTTCGTCGGCAACGCGCTCTGGACAGGCGTGCTCCTCACCGATGTCCTCGAACTTGCCGGTGTCCAGAACGGAGCGAACCAGATCGTCGGGCGATCCGTGGACGGATGGACCGCAGGGTTCCCGACTGAGATCGCTTTCGATGGCCGAGAGTCACTGGTTGCGGTCGGTATGAACCGCGAGGTCCTCCCCGCGAGCCACGGGTTCCCTGCCCGCCTGGTCGTCCCCGGCCTCTACGGCTACGTGTCAGCGACAAAATGGCTCACGGAGATCGAGTTGACGACGTGGGACGCGTTCGACGGATTCTGGATTCCGCGGGGATGGTCGAAGGAGGGTCCGATCAAGACCCAATCGCGTATCGGCCGTCCGAAGCACAGATCAACGATCGACGCCGGTCCGTACACGTTCGGCGGTGTGGCGTGGGCGCCGAATGTAGGCATGGAGAGAGTCGAGGTGCAGATCGACGACGGGCCCTGGGAGGAAGCCGAGTTGACGGTCCCGCTCTCAATCGACAGTTGGGTGCAGTGGGGGTATTCGACAGAGATCAAGCCGGGGCAGCACACCATCCGGGTGCGAGCGACGGACTCCACGGGATTCACCCAGTCCGAGGGGCGGGTCTCCCCCAAGCCGGACGGTGCAGAGGGATACCACACGATCCGGGTGAACGCCCAATAGCTCTCTCAGCTCTTCCTCTCTC
>JASJYA010000078.1 GCA_030125685.1 Actinomycetota bacterium | reverse complement strand
CCGCTCTATCGATTCCTCACGATGGCGGCTGTGTGGGCTGACGAAATCGGTGGGTTCAAGATGAACCCGACAGTCGCGTCCCACACGTGGAACATCGAAGAGTGGTACCGCACCGACAGGTGAGCGCCGACACGCGAGGAGGAGCAATGGCAGACGGAACGGGCCGCGACGAAGATCTTGCAACAGACAGGAAGAGTCGACGTGTCCCGGTCCGGGCAACCCTCGCCGGTGTCGTCACTCTCGCCGCAGGCATCTTCCTGCTTCAGAATCAGGACGAGACCCACATGGAGTTCCTTGGATTCACCGGCACCGTGCCGCTCTATGCGGTCATCGTCATCTCGATGGTTCTCGGCGCCGTGATGGGATGGCTCGCCGGTTTCATTCGCCGGCGTCGGAGACGTCGCTCCGACCGAATCCTATCGGAGAGCGGCTAGGCTCTCGGGAAGAAGCGCTCATCAAGAGCGGTGGAGGGACAGGCCCTGTGAAGCCGCGGCAACCGATGTGTTCGGTGCCAATGCCTGATCGATGAGATGTCAACGAGCGGTAACCCGCTCGAGGCGCGTGAGCGTTTCGAGATAGGAGGAGCCGCGATGACGGACTACATTGATACTCTCGGCGAACGGGTCGTCGTCTTTGACGGCGCAACCGGCACATGGCTTCAGTCCCAGAACCTCACGGCCGACGACTTCGGTGGAGAAGACGTCGAAGGCTGCAACGAGATCCTCAACGTCACCAGGCCAGACGTCATCGAGTCGCTGCATCGGGCCTACCTCGACGTCGGCGCAGACGTTATCGAAACGAACACATTCGGAGCGTTCGGCGCACCCCTCGGCGAGTACGGCTTGGCCGAACGCGCCTACGAGATCGCAGCCGAGGGCGCCTCTATCGCGAGGCGTGTCGTGAACGAGTACACGGACCGATTCGTGGCAGGCTCAATCGGACCGGGGACAAAGTTTCCGACACTCGGACAGATCACCTACGCAGAGCTCCGCGACCAGTACGAGATCGCGTCGGCGGGCCTCATCGACGGTGGGGCCGACCTGCTCATTATCGAGACCCAGTTCGACCTTCTCTCTGTGAAAGCTGCGATCAACGGAGCGAGACGAGCCATGCGCTCATCGGGGCGAGAGGTGCCGCTTCAGACACAAGTGACGATCGAGCTGACCGGAAGGATGCTCCCCGGAACCGAGATCGGCGCCGCCCTGAGCGCCATTGAAGCGCTCGGAACGGACGTCATCGGTATCAACTGTGCAACCGGTCCGGTCGAGATGTATGAGGCCGTCCGCTACCTCGCCCGACACGCCTCGACCCCGATCTCGGTGATCCCGAACGCCGGATTGCCGTCAGTCGTCGATGGCGAGATGCACTACGACCTCGACGCTATCGAGATGACCGAGCACCTCACCACGTTCATCGAAGAGTACGGAGTCAACATCGTTGGAGGGTGCTGCGGCACGACCCCTGCGTACATCGCGTCACTCCTCGACGCTGTCGGGCGCCGCACCCCACCCAAGCGGCACCCGACGCGCATACCTTCGGTGACGTCGATTTACTCCGCGGTGCCTCTGCGCCAGGACACCTCGTTCCTCATCATCGGGGAGCGCACAAATGCCAACGGCTCCAAGGCTTTCCGCGACGCGATGCTCGCAGGCGACATCGACGCCTGCGTCTCTATCGGCCAGGAACAGGTTGCCGAAGGCGCCCACCTTGTCGACCTCTGCGTCGACTACGTCGGGCGCGACGGAGCTGTAGACATCGACGCCCTGGCCCAGCGGTTCGCGACCGACGTCGTCGCCCCTGTCGTCATCGATTCCACCGAACCGAGCGTGATGCGCGCAGCGCTCGAACGGCTCGGCGGCAGGAGCGTGCTCAACTCGGCGAACCTCGAATCGGGGGATTCTCCAGGTTCACGCCTCGATCAGGTCTTCAGCCTGGCGAAGGAGCACGGCGCCGCGGTCATCTGCCTGCTGATCGATGAGCGCGGTCAGGCGAGGGACACAGAGTGGAAGATGGAGGTCGCCCACCGACTCCACGATCTCGCGACCAAGAGGTACGGCCTGGTGTCCGAAGACTTGATCTTCGACGCACTCACGTTCCCCCTCTCGACAGGCGAACCCGACCTACGCCGTGACGCCATGGCCACGATCGACGCCGTCGAGGGCATCAAAGACGAACTGCCCGGAGTGAGCACCGTACTCGGAATCTCGAATGTGTCCTTCGGTCTCCACCCCGCCACGAGGCGTGTGCTCAATTCCGTGTTCCTCCACGAATGCCTCGAAGCAGGCCTCGATGCGGCCATCATCCATTCGGGCAAGATCACCCCGCTGTCGGAGATCGCAGACGACCACCTCAAGATCTGCCTCGATCTCATCTACGACAGGAGAACGGAGCGCTACGATCCTCTTGAGGCGCTTCTTTACGCATTCGAGACAGTCTCGGACGTACGCACGGTGACAGACCCGTTCGAAGGCCTGACGCTCAACGAGCGGCTCGAGAAGCGGATCGTCGTAGGCGCAGGCGCCGGGCTCGAGGATGATCTCGATGCCGCCCTCGAGACAACCAGCGCCCTGGAAATCATCAACGACGTGCTCCTCTCGGGCATGAAGACAGTCGGCGATCTTTTCGGTTCCGGCGAGATGCAGCTCCCCTTCGTGCTCCGCTCCGCCGAGACGATGAAGGCGGCCGTCCGATTCCTCGAGCCGCATCTCGAAGCTGCCGATGCCGCCGACCGTGGCAGCATCGTGCTTGCAACCGTCTCCGGTGACGTACACGACATCGGGAAAAACCTCGTGGACATCATCCTCACCAACAACGGGTTTCAAGTCCACAACCTCGGGATCAAGGTCCCAATAGCCGAGATGATCAAGACTTTCGAGGAGACGGGCGCCGACGCTATCGGCATGAGCGGGTTGCTCGTCAAGAGCACCCTCGTCATGCGCGAGAACCTCGACGAACTCGCTCGGAGAGGACTCGGTCATGTGCCCGTTCTCCTCGGAGGCGCGGCACTCACAAGGGGCTACGTCGAGGATGACCTGGTCCACAGGCATGCAGGGCCGCTGGTGTACGGCAAGGACGCCTTCACAGGCCTCGAAGCGATGCAGTGGATCACCGGTCAGAGAGACGAACCTGTCTCGCGCAAGCGCCTGCTCCCGAAGATCGAGCGTCGACCCATCGACCACGGCCCCGCGCCGAAACGCTCGCCTGACGTGACCACGGACAACCCTATCCCAGAGGCGCCGTTCTTCGGAGCGAGGATCGTCAAAGGCATCGAGATAGATGAGATCGCCAGATACCTAAACACGACGGCGCTCTTACGGAACCAGT
Source organism: Actinomycetota bacterium (assembly GCA_030125685.1). Classification (GTDB taxonomy): domain Bacteria; phylum Actinomycetota; class Acidimicrobiia; order Spongiisociales; family UBA5794; genus B3-G11. Next base: position 4,148 of record JASJYA010000078.1, on the reverse strand, counting down.
GGCAGTATCGCCCGGAGAAGGGCGAGACAGGCGAGGCGTTCAAAGAACGCCTCGCCCCCGAAGTGCGCCGGAACATCGCTTCAGCCCGCGCACATGACCTCCTTCAACCCCAGGTCGTCTACGGGTATTTTCCAGCTAGCAGCGACGGCGACCAGCTTGTCGTGTGGACGGACGACAGCCGGACGAAAGAACGAGTTCGGTTCAGCTTCCCGAGGCAGACCGAGCCTCCGTGGCTCTGCATCGCGGACTACTTCCGACCGATCGAATCCAGCGAGGTCGATGTCGCCGCCTTTCACATCGTAACGATGGGCGCCGCGGTCTCAGAGTGGGCCGCAGACCTATTCGGCGAGGATCGCTATGAGGAGTATCTCAAGATTCACGGGCTGGGCGTAGAGATGACCGAGGCGCTCGCCGAGTTCTGGCATGCTCGTATCCGGGAGGAGCTCGGCATCGCCGAAGAGGATGATCCGACGATCAGGGGACTCTTCCGGCAACGTTACCGCGGCGGCAGATACTCGTGGGGCTATCCCGCCTGCCCGGATCTCGAGGACAATCTGACTGTCGCGACGCTGCTCGGCGCCGACCGCATCGGCATCGAGATCGGCGCAGACACCGGCTACCAGTATCAACCGGAGCAGACCACCTCGGCGATCATCTGCCACCACTCACAGGCAAAGTATTTCATAACACGCAAGCCGAGGGAGGTGCGGAGTGCTCACTGACGCCACGTCGTTCATCCACATGAGCGAGATAAACCCGCCGGACCTACCCAATATGTCACACCTTCTTCTCGAAGGCGCGTGGGCGAACGTGATGGTCACAGACAACGTGTTCGGCAAGATCCGGGTATCCCCGTACGCGTTCTCAGCTCGAATCACACACGACGTCCCTTCGGTCTCACCGACCATCGTGATCTCCACGAGGGATCGCAACATTCTCGCTATCGAATCCGAGGTGAGGGGCGCGCTCGGAAACGGCATCGATTCGTTCCTCGTCGTAACGGGCGACACCATGCCACAGGTAGACCACCTCGCCGATCACTACGAGATCGTCAGGCACCTCCGCGATCTCCAGGACAGTCTTCCAGACTTCGAGGTCGGGATGCCTACCCGGTTCCGAGCGTGGCAGAAGAAGCGTCGCATCGAAGCCGGCGCCCAATTCCTCGTTGCGGGCCCAATACTCGACCCCTCGACCGTCTCGGAACACGTTGGCCTCCTCGACCTCCAGCCGGGCGATCCTCCTGTTTTCTTGATGGTCATCCCGCCATTTTCAGAGACCTGGATCGACCGTATGGAATCGATGGGCGCCGTGCCCGCAACCGACAAGCTTCGATCACGGATTGAGACGGCAGGGGACGGTCTTCAGCAGAGGATCGCCGCCTGGCAGGCGTCGCGCCAGGTAGCAACTGAGGCCGAGCGCGCGGGGTGCGCGGGGGCGATCCTCATGGGACTCAATTTCGAAACGATCGTCGATGAGGCCGCCCTCGCCTGGAGCCCCGCACTTCTGAGAGCTGAGAGCTGAGAGTTGGGTTTACCCGGCTCTTCGGATGTAAGCGGGGTGTGACCAAGAGATCGGAGGCGAGTAGCGGGGAGCCTCAGAACGTAAGAATACGTTTCAGAACTCGTCGAGCCACTCCTCGGCCTCTTCAACCAGGTACATGCTCACGGCGTGCACACGGTCAAGCACGTCGCAGAGCGAATCCTGCTTGTAGATGATGTCAGCAAGGGACCTCTTCGCGGCGCCGACGACCGACAGGAGGCGATCCTCCTTCTCCGCCAAGGCAGCCATCGTCTCGACGGCGGACACCTCAATCGGCAAGTCGATCCCTCCTATCCCTGCAAGTTCGGCAGAGAGCACGATGATGTCGGGGGGTCGCTGGAGCGGCGGGAGCGACCAGTTGAAATAGAACGTGACCTCGAACTCACCGTTCTCATCTTCCGGGATGTCGTCCGAGGCGTTCAACGCGTCCTCGAAGCGGAGTAGCAGGCGTGGTTCTACGTCGAGGGCGATGTGCAAATCGAGGGGACCGGCGCACGCCTCAGCGGGATGCACATCGATCTCCCAGGACTGGCGCAACGTGTACGTCTCTATGAAATGGCGCTCGTCGTGAACGTGGAATCCATGCTCAAGCGCGTGATCTTTGAGATAGGTGACGGTTGAAGCAATATCAACGGGCATCAGGTGACCTCGGCGGCATGGATCTCGATGCCGCCCAACACCGCAAGAGCGTCAACCAGCAGCACGGGCGCCCCCTCAACGACGCCGTCCGGGTCCGTCAAGTTCGCCACGCCTCCTAGGACGGATCGACCCATGACCTCTACGCGCCACCGCGCAGGGACGACCACGTCGATTCCACCCATCACAGCTCTCAGAACAAGGATCGCGCCAGGGGCCGGCTCGGCGTCCATGAGGTCAAGGAGAACGCCACCCATGAACGCGGTCGCGCGACCCTCCTTCAGACCTTGGGTCTTGCTCTCGAGTACCGAACCGGCCATCGCGGCCACAACGGAGAACGTGTCATCGGTTTCACCACCGTACGACGGGACTCTCCTCCGTACGACGAAGGCGGCGACAACGCCTCCCAGAGTGACGGAGAACAGCACGAAACCGAACTTCCTGAGAAACCTCATGCCGTCAAACTACCAGCGGCGCACCGTTAGCCGTCAAGCGATGGGTGACGTGGGATGCGTACCGGCAAGACCCCACCGCTGGACCGTCGCCACCGCGGTGACGACGACCGCAACCCCGACCCACTGCACGGGATCAAGCGCCTGACCCAACATGATGACGGCGGCGACGGCGCTGATCGCAGGCTCAGCAGTAGCAATCACCCCGACGATTCCCGACTGGATGAGACGGAGCGCCGCGAATTCGGCGATGAAGGGGACGGCCGTTCCGAGTACCCCGATGATGACGAGGCCGATCCAAGCGCCAGCGCCTATGGCTGTCGGGAAGGTCCACAGCGGCAATACGACTACCCAGAACAGGGAGGCAAAAATGAATCCCCACGTCGCGATGTGCACAGGTTTGTACGTCTTACCGAGATACTCGCCGTAGAGCAGGTAGACCGCAAAGGCCGCTGCGGACACGAGCCCGGCGCCGATCCCGAGTACGTCGGAGGAGTCAAGCGTCCATGCCTTCGTCACGAATCCTACGCCGACCACTGCCGCTCCGGCTGCAACCCAGACGATCGGACGCACAGTCAGGTGCTTGACTCCCACCAACCAGCCGAGAACGAGAATCGGGCCGAGGAACTGGATCGTCGCGCCTGGTCCGACCCCGAGCGCTTCAAGCGCCCAGTAAAACGTGACGTTCACGAGCGCGAGGTTCAAGCCAAGCAACGCAAACTTCCACATTCCTCCCTGGGGGCGCAGCTCTCCCCGGAATGCCGCATACGGGACGAGCACAACAAGAGCGATGAGAGATCGGGCCTCAGCCACCCTCGCCGGCGGAACGACGTCAAAAACGCCGCCTGCAATGACGCCGGACACGCCCCAGAGCGTCGCTGCGAATATCGCCAGGAGGGCGCCTCTGGTTGCACGGTCGTCGGTCATCGGTCGAGCCTACGACACGGGCGGTTCTTGTAACCTTGCACTGCCTCCCGAAAGGAGTACATGGCGCCACAGGTTCTCTTCGTCTGTATCCACAACGCGGGGCGATCACAGATGGCCGCCGCGTTGCTGGAGCATCACTCGATGGGCAGGGTTCGGGTTCGGTCCGCTGGTTCGGCGCCCGGCGACAAGATCAATCCGATGACTGTCGAGGCGCTCGCCGAGTGGGGCATCGACATTGAGGACCGCTCTCCAACCTTCCTCACGACGGGAGACGTCAAGGCCTCGGACGTCGTCGTCACGATGGGATGCGGCGACGCATGCCCCGTTTTCCCAGGGAAGCGTTACCTTGACTGGGAGCTTCCCGATCCGGCGGGGAAGGATCTCAACATGGTGCGGTCCGTGCGCAACGAGATCGACCGACGTGTGAGGGCCTTGCTATCAGAAATCCTCGATTGAGTGCAACCGAACAGCGCGCGCACCGGTTCTGTTGGATATGGGCCACTTCGGAAGCGAGGGCCGTTGCCCAGCGACCCCCTCTGGCCCCACAGGCTCGGCCTTCTCCCCCGTCCTTCGGCCGAGGGAGAGGAAGAACGG
>JASJYA010000175.1 GCA_030125685.1 Actinomycetota bacterium | reverse complement strand
TGGGTTCCGCTCGCTTTCGGGTACATCGCTGCTATCGAAGAGCGCCCGGATGGGGGGGAAGCGCCCGTCAAGGGGGAGCGTGATTTGGTTGCAGGCTTGGTCACCGGGCTTCTGAGTGGGCTCTACTTCTCGTTCTTCATCGTCATCATCGATACGTTCGACCTCACGAGGGTGTTCCGCAACCTCGTTCCCTCCCTCGTCGAGCTCCTCACGTTCGGCCGCGGACTCGGTGCGGCGTCACTGTTCTGGATCGTCGGCTTCGGTCTGCTCGGCCTGATCGGTGGGGCAATGCATGTGGTTCCTCGCAAGGTGCGTAAAGGAATCTCAGCGGCTGCCCTGGCTGTGACGGTTGTTGCACTGCTGGAGTTGATTCTCACCGACCTCACCCAGGGCCTTCATGTCGAGTTCATCTCCGACTGGGTCTACGCGCTCAATGGAGGGCTCACGACGCTCTCTGCCACGGGGATCGCTGTTGTTGGTTTCGGAATCGGGTTTCGATCCGGCGACAGGACTTTGGCGGAACGTCGACAGGAGCGGATGAACCTCGACCCTGACGTCCGCTTCCGCAAGAATGTCATAGCGATCGCGGTCACGATCGCAGCATTCATCCTGATCCCGATGGTGCTCGGTGGACTCAGCAACGAACTCCTCTCGAATGTCGCGTTGTTCGTTCTCATGGGTCTCGGCCTTAACATCGTTGTCGGATACGCTGGGTTGCTCCACCTCGGATACGTCGCGTTCTTCGCGGTAGGCGCGTACACGACCGCCATACTGACTTCCCCGCTCTCCCCATACTGGACGCCCATGCTCACGCTCAACTTCCTGTCGTGGGAGGGGTGGCTCGTCATGGGTATCGTGTTAGCGGTGGCGGTGCTTTTCGGTGTGTTCGTCGGAACCCCTGTGGTCAGGCTTCGGGGCGACTATCTCGCCATCGTGACGCTCGGATTCGGGGAGATCATCAGAATCTTGTTCCTGTCGGACTGGCTCGCCCCGTACTTCGGCGGGGCTCAGGGGATCCTCGGTGTTCCTTCGGCGCAACTCGGTCCGATTGAGATCAAGGGCACGAACCCACAGACGATTTTCTATGTTGTTGCGGTGTTCGCAGCGATCGCGATCTACGTTTCTTGGCGTCTCAAACACTCCCGCACGGGGAGGGCATGGACAGCCTTGCGTGAGGACGAGGACGTTGCTGAGGCGATGGGGATCAACACCACATCCGTGAAGCTCACCGCGTTTGTCACAGGTGCTATCTTTGCTTCGTTCGCAGGCATGATCTTCGCAATCAAGGTTGGGTCGATATTCCCGAATTCGTTCAAGCTCCTCGTATCGATCATCGTTCTTGTCGTGGTCATCGTCGGAGGCATGGCGTCCATCCCTGGCGTAATCATCGGCGCAGTCGTTCTCATCGGCGTTCTCGGCGGACCTACCCTGCCGGGGCTGTTGCAGGAGTTCGGCGAATTCAAGCTGCTGCTCTACGGGGCGCTGCTTGTCATCATGATGCTCAAGCGGCCTGAGGGACTGTGGCCAAGCCTCCGAAGACAGAGAGAACTGCGTGCAGACGAGTTGAGCCAGGACGCGTGGCTCACCGGAGATCCGGGGGCGCGCGAGGAGGCCGAGGCGTGAGACCGATGCTTGAAGTGAATCGGTTGAGGAAGACCTTCGGCGGTGTGAACGCGCTCGACGGCGTCGATTTCCGAATCGACAAGGGGGAGATCGTCTCTGTCATCGGCCCAAACGGAGCAGGCAAGACCTCGTTCTTCAACACGATCACCGGGTACTTCGCCCCCGATGAGGGTGAGATTCTCTTCAATGGCATTGACATTGGAGGGCGGCGACCCCACGAGATCACTGAACTCGGGATCGGCCGCACGTTCCAGAACGTCCGCCTCTTCCCAAACATGACAGTTTTGGAGAACGTCATGGTCGCGCAGCACTGCCGGACATCGGCGGGCGTGTTCAGCGCGCTGCTCAACCTGCCTTCCTATCGCGCCGAGGAAGCCGAGATCGAGGAGCGAGCGAAGGAGATCCTGTCATTTTTCGGGCAGAGGCTCAAAGGGTATCGCTGGGATCAGCCTGCCTTCATGCTCTCGTACGCGAACAGGCGCCGTCTTGAGATTGCCAGAGCAATGGCGACCCTCCCGGATCTGATCCTGCTTGACGAACCGACCGCAGGCATGAACCCTCGCGAAACCGCCGAACTCACGGCCCTCATCAAACAGATGCGAGACGAGCGAGGCTACACCATTGTGGTCATCGAGCATGAGATGCGCG
>JASJYA010000077.1 GCA_030125685.1 Actinomycetota bacterium | reverse complement strand
CGCTAGATTCACGTCATGCTTACGAGGCTCAAGTCTGAAGAGATCACCTGGTTGAACCCTGCAACGATCCCGGGGAGCTGGCTTCGTGGGCGCCGTAGAACTCGGTGGGTTCGTCACGCGTTGGCTGAAGCAGCGTGACGTCGGCGACGAGATGCGCCTTGACGTGATCGACAATCTCTATTTCGAGCCACCGGACGCTGCCCAGAAACAGATCGGATTCTGGGTGCCCTTGTGCTCTCAACAGCGATCGCCACTCTTCGTCCCGATCGCGGCCAACTCTCAGGTGATCTCTCGCGTCTCTCCAACGCTCATCGACATGATGATCGCTGTTGCAGCCGGCGCCGCCGGGGCGTTTGTTCTGTTCTTGACGAACCTCGTGTCAATCATTCTGGCGGCGTCACTCGTTTTCGTACTCACCGGATTCGCCCTCGTCGCGAAGCTCCAAGAAAACCAGGAGAAGATGAAGACTGTGATCATTAGCGTCGTTCTCGGCGCGATGATCATCATGATCCCGCTCGCCTTCACCTCTGAGGGCATCCTGACATCCGCTTCCCGTCAGTCGACAGCGCAGATCGTGACAAAAGCCTGGTTCGCGGAGGAAGACAGCCTGCGCCTCAACAGGGTGCAAGTCGAGGGCGATGTGGTGATTGTCGTGATCACCGGGGAGGGAGACATTCCCTCCATAGCGGAGCTCGACGAGAGTCTGAGCAGCGCATTCGGCGCACCCGCCACGGCGGTGGTCGAGTTTTTCCCTACCGAGAGGCTTACGGCTGTCAATCAACCCTGACGCGACTGTTCGGGAGTGAGCGGTCTCATGTCTCAAGGCTTTATCATGCCCCTGTGACCCCCGGCGACGCTGTCTCAAAGTTACATGTAACCCTGTCTGGCGACGTCTTTCTCAAGTCGAGGCGTACCCAGAAGGGGCTCATCAGCCGGGCGCGCTCCAATCTCGGCCACGCCGTCGTCGGCGCCGGCTACAGGGGGGCAATCCAGAGGGTCGGTTCCCACCGTTTCGAGCTTTCTCCGTCGAGTGACACTCTCAGCGATACAAGACGCGCTGCGTTGTCGGTCTTCGGCATCTCGTCTGTGGACACCGTTCGAGCCGTGCCGTTCACCAACGTGGAGGATCTCGCGCGGAGAGTCGGGGCGATGACCGCGGACGGCGTGTCCGGTCGGACATTCGCCGTCAGGGTCAAGCGCAGCGGTGTCCACGACTGGAACTCGATGGATCTCGCCAGAATCATCGGCTCGATACTTCACGAAGACTCGGCCGGCGTGAACCTGACCGACCCCGAAGTCGAGGTGCGGGTGGCGGTGCTCGACGACAAGGCGTTTCTTGTAACGGACCACCAGAGGGCGGCAGGGGGCCTTCCGCTCGGCACGCAAGACAAGGTTCTCTGCCTGGTGTCCGGCGGGTTCGACTCTGTGGTCGCAGCTTGGATGATGATGTCGCGAGGGTGCCCTGTCGACTTCGTCCATTTCTCCCTGAACTGCGCCCAGGCAGATCACGCGCTCGCCGTTGCAAGGGAGCTATGGACTCGGTGGGGGCACGGGACCGAGCCTTCGGTTCATTTGGTCGAGTTCGAGTTTGTCAAGGAGGCGCTGTTCGAGCACGTCGATGCTCGCATGCGTCAGGTAGCTCTCAAGGTGATGATGGCCGAGGCGGCGAGTGAAATCGCGCAAGACGCAAACATCTCAGCGCTGGTGACCGGTGACTCCCTCGGACAGGTGTCGAGTCAAACACTGCCGCATCTCGTTGCCGTGTCGAAGTCGGTGGAGACTCCTCTGCTCCGACCTCTTCTCGGCCTCCCGAAGGAATCGATCATCGACCTTGCTCGCAAAGTGGGAACTGCCGAGTTGTCCGCTCGTGCTCAGGAAGTCTGCGATCTCTCTGCCGGCGGTCCGGTCGCGACCGCTGCCAGCGAGCACGCGATCGCTGAAACTGTCGACCGAATACCCGAAGAGGTTCTGGCCGACGCGGTCGCTACCCGAAAGACGTTCGCTTTACGAGATTGGACACCAGGACAGTTCTGATCACAACAGGTGACAGGAAGAAACACTTGCCGATCTAAGGGTCCGTGACCCTGGAAGGTTCGATGTCACGGAGCTCCTCCAGGCTCGCGGGCTCGCAGGAGCCCCTCGCTCGAAGACTCGCTTGTCCCCCCTGAAGGGGGGACGGGGGACGTGGTTTTCCACGTGACGCGCGCCTGTAATATGCGTCCGTTGGCGAGCTACGGGGACAGACAGATGCGACTTTGTGTGATAATTCTTGCTGGGGCCTCGCTCCTCGTATTGTCGTCCTGTGGACTTGTTGGAGACGGCTCGATCACGGTGACTACGGGCGACGGCGTTGTGACGACGACAGCCGCGCCAGACACCACTTCCGCACCGGACACCACCGCTGCCCCCGGCACGACAGATGTTCCCGAAACGACTCTACCGCCGGAAATCGAGGACGGGGAGTCCGTCGCGCCGTGGTGGTTGCTCGTCGTTGTCGGAGCCGGCTTCTTGATTCTCCTCGTGGCTTTCGTCGCTCGTGGGTCGAAGAAGAAGATCGAGGTTGCGCCCCCTCCACGCACATGGAAGGACAGCGCTCGGAGCGGGTACGCGGCGGCCAGGTGGCTCTACGACGCGATGTCAGAGGATCTGGCGATCTGGCGCGGAAACGCTACGTTTGATGCGACGACGGCAGTCGGCGCAACCGCGAGCACCGCGCTAGCCACGACTTGGGAGAACCTCGATGCGCGGTTGTCTACAGCGAGCGACAATCTCTACTCACTCGAAGCAGCCGCGCCTGATCAGAAGACCTCCCTTGCGGCGAACGAAACCATTACAGCGATGCGATCTGTGAGGAGCGCCGTGGACGCTCGCGCCGAAGCGCGGATGAACTACCGAACGGTGGAGGCGCAATCCGGGGACGACCAGACAGCACTCAGGGATGCAAGGGAACGTGAGGTGCGCGCAGCCCGGAACCTGGCGGAAACCAGGAGCGCGTACGGAAGGGCGCTCACGAATCTCTCGACGAATGTGTAGCGCGGTCAGCGGTCGGGTTCGTTGTTGCGAAGAGGTCGAGGGCGACGTTTCCTCCTGAGAGAATGAGGCCGACGTTCTTACCTGCAAAAGGTTCCGGGTACCGGAGGAGCACCGCCAAGGCTGTGGCGCCGGAAGGTTCGACCACGAGTTTCATGCGCTCGCCAATCGCTCGCATCGCGCTGAGGATCTCGCATTCAGAGACCGTCAGAACCGTGACATCCCTCTCTTTGAGGATCTGAAACGGAATGGCTCCGATGCCGGTGAGGAGGCCGTCTGCGACGCTCATCGCGCCCGTAGCCTGATAGCGGACGCCGTCGCGCAGGGAACGGTATGAGTCGTCGACGACCTCAGGCTCGGCGCCAACCACCTCGATACCGGAGTTGGACGCGACGATTGAGGCGCCGGACAGCAGGCCGCCCCCTCCAATCGGAGCGATCACGACATCGAGATCAGGCGTCTGATCGACGAGTTCAAGCGTCGCAGTGGCCTGTCCTGCAATGACGACGGGATTGTCGAAGGGGTGGATCTCCGTGAATCCATTGTCCTCAATCAAGCCTTGAACCGTTCGTTCACGGTCGGCTTGCGAACAGAAGACCACGGTCGCCCCGTAGCCTCGGACTGCGTCGATCTTCGGGGCCTGCGCGGCCTCAGGCATCACGACGGTTGCGGGGATGGACCGGATTGAGCATGCGTACGCTATCGCTTGGCCGTGATTGCCCGACGAGTGCGTCACTACGCCCCGTTCGGCCTCCTCAACCGTCAAAGACAGCACCGCATTCGTCGCGCCTCGAGCTTTGAACGCACCGACCTTCTGAAGGTTCTCGGCTTTGAGAAATACACGGGCGCCCGTCTGTGCGTCCAGGTAGGCCGACGTGAATACAGGCGTTCGATGAATGTAGGGTCGAATCCGCTGCGCGGCCGCAACGACGTCTGCGAGGGTCGGGAGACCGCTCATCCAACTACCTGACCCTCTCTGATTCTTGACGGCGTGGTCGCCTCGAAGTACGCCCACAACGCCGCGGCCGAGAGGATGTGCCAGAGCGCATGTCCTTGCAGAAGGGAGGAAGAATCACAGAGCGGCCCGCCTGAGCGGCCCGCCACGTAAAACACCAGACCAAGGGCCATCGCAAGAACCGCCCCTCGCCACCAGCGCATGCGGAGCGTTCCGCTCCGATGAGCGAGCACATCGCTGCCGACGATCGCCAGAACGGATAATGCGGCGAGTACATTGGTAACACCGGGCCACACAAGAAGTAGCACGGCCAACACCATGGAAGCGAGTGAGAAGAGGGTCCACTTGGAGCGGCGAATCCAGGATCGAAGTACACAAACGTTCGCGACGGCGATGAAAAGCAGCGTCGACAGGAAGGTGACGTCGTGTACAAATTGGCTCCCTGCGCCTTGGGGGCCGTGAAAGAGCACGGTGCCGAGACCTGTGGCGACCAGCAACGATCCGAACACCAGTCGGTCGGACCTTCCGGCAACCGAGAATCGGTGTATGGAAGCGAATACAACGACTCCAAACACAGCGTATGCAACACCTGAGATCGCATTCACGGGTTGGGCGAGAAAGCCGCTGCTGAGAAACTCGCAGTCGGACTCGCCGATAGCCTGGAGGAGCGATGTGAACACGGAGGGGATGGTACCGAGCGATCTGCCTGCAGCCACAACAACCGCACGGATCTCCCATTCTCTTGTGTAGTCGCTTGACCACTGCTCGAATCCGGCGCATGGTGGCACCGGGCGGTGGAGCGGGAAGGTGACGAGAAGAGGGGTCACCTATGCATACACTCGCAGATCGGATTCGGAGCAAGGAGTTCACGCGCCCCCGGAAGGGGTACGACGCTGCCGAAGTCGCGGCGTTCCTGGACAGGGTGGCTGACGATGTCACGGAGCTGGAGGCGGAGCTTCGTAAGGAGGGTGTGCGTGCGAACGCTCTCGAGCGCAGGGTTCAGACGCCCCTCCAAGCGGAAGGAAACGTCGAGGCCGCATTCCTTGCAGCGGCAGAGTCGAAGCAACAGCTACTCGATGAAGCTCAGGATCGAGTCCAAAAGATGGTCGCAGACGCTCGAAGAGAAGCGGCGCGACTCGTCGAAGTCCCCAAGAGCGAGGCGCTGCAAGACACGAGGCCGCGATACGCATCGCAGCGGCACAGCGGGAGTCTTCGGACATCAGAGCGACCCTCAAGGCTGAACATGTCGAACTGGTCGAGAAATTCCGTTCGCTCCAATCGGCTGTCATTGGGATGATCGAACACGGGGCAACGAGTTCGCCTGCTCTCGCCGCTGTGCTCGATGCACAAGACGCGGAGTCAGAAGCCGAAGCAGCCTCCTGACCCTGTGCGTAGCGTCGGGTTGGTCTTCTCGTCGTCAATGCTGAATCGGAGTACCGTTCAACGTCGGTACCATTGCCTGGAAGACGGAGATATTCCATGCCCGGGAAAAAGCGACGCGGGGTCGGCGACATCAGCAGGTACACAGGCGCCGCTGCTCAACCGCCGTCATTCAGGGATGAGCCGGAAGACGACACGATCGCCTCCGGAACGAGTTTCGCCCTCGTGTCGCTCGCTGTCTTCATGGCTATCTCGTTCGCCGCCGTTCACTTTGGAACGAATAACATCGAGAGCAACCTCGAGGCTCGATCGACCGCAACTCTCCAGGCCTCCGGCTTCACAGCCGTGGATGCTGTGGCAGAGGGAACAGTCGTCCGTCTCTCCGGTACCTTCACGGCGAACCAAAATGAGGCCTCGGCGTTCAAGGCGGTTGCAGCCATTGCGGGCGTACGCAGCGTCGAAGGAAAACTCTGGCCGGCGTTCAGTGGTGAACTCGATGAGATAGAGATCACGGGAGACGCCATCGAGATCAACTGGGATGGCGACAAAGCAACTGTGACCGGCACCGTCGGCGCCGAGGAGAGAAGAGAGTTCGTGAGTGAAACACTGAAGGCGGCCTTCGCCGAGGTCGACATCGAAGGTCTCACCATTCTCGACGATCTCGTCGAGAAGCCCCGATGGCTCGGAGCAACGCTCGGACTTCTGATCAGGCTCAAATTGTCGCTGCCCGTTGGGAGAATGATCGTCGACCCGCACAACGAGCTCCTCATCGTTGCAGGAGAGGTTGAGGACAAGGACTTACGCAACGAGATGAACGCGAAAATATCTGATGTCGCGCAGGATCTCGGTTTCGACGCAAACCCTGCCATCCGGTTGCCGAAGGTAGGTCCGACCCAGGAGGAGATCGAAGAGCTGCAGTTCAGCCTGGACGATCTCATCGAGGGCAAAGTTGTCGAATTTGGGACCAAGAGCTTCGAACTCACAGAGAATGGCACTGCGTTGCTCGATGAGATTCTCGCAGCACTCCGGCAGGCGCCGGAGATTCGTGTCAAGATCGCGGGTCATACCGATTCGAGGGGAACGACCACCGCCAACCAAATCCTCTCCGAACAACGAGCCAACGCTGTGCTCGAGTATCTGCTGTCGAAAGGTGAGCCGAGAGAGCGCTTCGATGTTATCGGCTACGGTGAGAGCGACCCGACTGCGAGTAACGAAACCTCCGACGGTCGGGCCCGCAACCGTCGTATCGAATTCACCGCTTTGGATGGTCAGGCGTGACGTACGTTGCAACTCAGATCATCACATGGATCATCATCGCGACCCTGTTCGGGTTTGCGCTCGGCTGGATGCTCAACTCGAGGCGGGGCGCCAAGAAGAAGAAAAAGTACCGCAAGCGCTTTTAGGTACTACGGAAGTGAGCGGGGACGGTTCGAGCTGGGGACGTGGTTTGCGCCGACATCACATCCCCCACATCCATGACAGAAGAACCCTACGTAATCCGTTTTCAGCTTGTCTCGCCTGCCATGACGGAATCACGGTACAGCGGCGTCCGCGTGAGAAACGCAGCGACAACGATGACGCCAGAGGCGCCGAAGATGTACACCGGTACGACGCCGACGACGCCCGCCAAAATTCCGCCGATCGCAGCCCCGACGGGGAGTCCTGCCCACGCGAAGGTCCGCGACGCCGCAATGACGCGACCCATCTGTTCAGGCGGTGCGAGCTGTTGGCGCATCGTCACGAGTGCGACGTTCACCCATGTCACCCCTGTGATGGCGATTCCCGCAGGTATGACAGCCCACCCATTACCGATAAGCGCTACGGCGAGAAACCCCGATCCAAGCATCGCAAGCCCCACGACATACATTGTTCCCAGCGGAACGCTCCTGGCTACGCGACCGGCGAAGGCCACTCCGACGGAACCGATCGCCGCCTGGGCTGCGAAGAAGAGGCCGATCGTTGCGCCATGGGAGGCCAGGGTATCACCCATGGTCCCCGGCGCTAGGCCGAGCGCTTCGGTCGCCACAAAGAGCACGAGTAGGATCTCGAGAGGCTGGAACACGAGGTTCGTGAAGGTTCCTCCAAGGGTGGCCCACTTGAGCCTCTTATCTGCGAACAGCACCGACACTCAGAGTCAGCGTGCGAGCGAGGCTTATATGGGCGTTGACCCTCACGA
>JASJYA010000076.1 GCA_030125685.1 Actinomycetota bacterium | reverse complement strand
CTCGTGCAACCCAGGTCGACACCGGTTCCTTCGCCTCTGACGGCGCTCTCGAGTGACAAGCAGGTCTCGGTCCAACGATGCTGACCATCCTGAAAGCCTGAGCCTGCGATTGCGGCCTGCACGGCCCCGAGGTCGTGTGCGAATTCAATGCTGCTCAGCAACGCCGGCATCGAAGCGTGCACAGACGACACAGCGCCCATGTACGCAGCGTGCGAGCCTCTCAGCCTATTGGGCGCCTCAACCGCGTTCAGACGAGCGAGATACCTAGCCATCGCATCTTCGAGCAGGACGAAATAGAGCATCATCTCGCGCACGGTTACCTCCGTTGCGCGAGTCAGAGGATCGTCTCCACCTGACTCGACGATGTGGGCTACCGCGTCTTCGACCGTCTTGTGAAACGTCGCCGATAAGACCTGCGACTCGGAGATGTAGTCGCGCGTCGCTCCCTCGATCGCCTCGGCGTACTCCGCTACGGTGAGGGACTGGGATGAGCATGCACTCGACGCGAGCACGACGGTACCGAGCATGACACCCGCCACACGTAGCCGCGAGATCACTCGGTTACCGGAGCGTTTCGAAACTGCGTCTCGAATAATCGGGCGTAGAGGCCGCCTCTCGCGAGCAGTTCGGTGTGCGTGCCGACCTCTTCCACCCGCCCATGGTCAATGACGACGATCTTGTCCGCGTTGAGAACGGTCGATAGCCGATGGGCGATGACGAGGGAGGTGCGGTTCTCCATGATACGTTCGAGCGCCTGTTGGACCATCGCTTCTGACGTCGCATCAAGGTGTGATGTCGCTTCGTCGAGAATCAGGATCGACGGATTCTTGAGAATCACCCGAGCGATTGCGACTCGTTGCTTCTCCCCTCCCGAGAGCCGGTAGCCGCGCTCCCCCACGCGGGTCTGAAGGCCTTCGGGGAGTGAGTCGATGAAGTCTGAGATGTTCGCGGCGACGATCGCCGATCGGACCTCCTCGTCGGATGCACCGGGCTTGGCGTAGCGGAGATTCGCTTCGATCGTGTCGTGAAAGAGGTACGTCTCCTGGGTGACGACTCCAACGGCGCCGGCGAGAGTCTCGGTCGCAAGCTGCTTGACATCGATACCGTCGATGAGTACGCGCCCGCGCGTCGCGTCGTACAGCCTCGGTACGAGATAGGTCGATGTCGTCTTGCCTGCGCCAGACGGCCCCACGAGGGCGACCATCTCGCCGGGATCGACGGTGAAGGAGATTCCTTGGAGCGCCCAACCGTCTGAACCGCGTTTGTCGCCGTCCTCAACCTGCCCCGGGTCCCCCCAGCCGTAGCGGCGGACAGACTCCAGACCGGTCGCTTCGCCTGCCTCGTAACCGAACCACACATCATCGAACTCGACCCGACCCTCGACCCGGTCGATAACAACCGCTCCTTCAGCCTCCTTGACATCGATCTGCATGTCGAGCAGCTCGAACACGCGCTCAAACGAAACAAGTGACGTGGTGAACTCAACTCGGGCATTGGCTAGCGCTGACATGGGCCCATACAACAGTGCGAGGTACGCGCTCAGGGCTACAACGGTTCCAACGGTGAGTGTGCCGTTGATAACGAACACGGCGCCAAGCCAGAAAGTCGCCGCAGTACCGAGGGCTGACACAAGCCCGAGCGCCATGAAGAACCATCGGCCGATGGTCGCCTGGGTGACGCCAAGATCTCGAACCTGCGACGCGTGGAGCGCGAACCGGTCGTACTCGAACCTGGACCGACCGAAGAGCTTTACGAGGAGGGCTCCTGACACCGAAAGGGTCTCCTGCATCACCGAGTTCATCTCGGCGTTCGCCGCCATCTGACGTCTACGAACCAAGCGGAGGCGCTTGCCGACCTGTCGCGACGCGACGATGAATAGCGGAAGAATCGAAACCGCCAGAAGCGTGAGGCGCCATTCAAGCCTCGTCATGATGAACAGCGTTGCTACGACCGTCACGACGTTCGATACGAGGGAGACGAACGTCGAGGTGACCGCCTGCTGCGCCCCGATGACATCGGAGTTGAGCCGGGACATCAGTTCGCCGGTCTTGGTGTGAGTAAAAAAGCCGAGCGACATCTGTTGAAGGTGGTCGAACAGTTCCCGCCTGAGGTCGTAGATGATGCCTTCACCCATCATCGCGGTTGCTCGACGCTGGACGACGCCGAACACACCGTTGACGAGCGGTACCGCGACCATGCCGAGTCCGAGGATCGATACGAGACGGAGATTCGCGTCCGGGATCGCTTCGTCGATGAGGCTCCGCATCAGTAGAGGAGGCGCCAGCGACAGGAGCGAGATAATCAGGATGGTGAAAAGCACCACCACGACGTGCATCTTGTAGCCCCTTGCGTACATGAGAGCGCGTCTGATCAGCGCCCTGTCGATCTCGGGCGGCGTCTGATCCTCGTCATGGCGCATGAACGCGCCCCAGGAAGCCCCGTGCATCCTCTAACGGTAGGGCAGGTGGCAGGTGGCAGGTGACAGGTGGTTTCTATCTAAGGAAGTAGACCGCTGAGGGGGGAGGTGGAATTCGCGACGTCGACACAGAGCTCCTCTGAGATGTCTGAGCGACAGAAGAGCTCATACCGGTACCCAGCTTCTGTCCATCCAAGGCTGATGCCGTCCGGGACGATGATCGGAACAATATCCGATCTCATCGGCAGCAGAACGCTCGCAGCCTTCCCGACGCGAAGGACGCCGAGACGAGCTGGGTCAGACTGGTACGGATCCGCCGTCCAGATGCCGAAAGCTGCGCTCGTGTCCGGGTCAAGAGTCCCGGTCGTCTCGTCGTACACGAGCTGGCTCGTGATCCACCGAACGGTCTCGGGCACGAGATCGGGAAACATGATCGATGGAAGCGCCGCAGCGATCTCCATGCGCGATGACTGCACGAACCTGCTGTTGAGCTCGCGCCGCCACACACCGTTGATAACCTCCTCGGGTGTTCCGGTCATCTGGTCGGCGATGTCGTCATTGAACCATTGCACGTCGGTGGCGCCAATAAGACCCTCATCGCCTCTGCCCGCAACGACGGGGGCAAGCGTCGTTGTCGTCGTGACGTCACCCTCGACAAACGCGCGCGTGCGATCCCCGACCCCGTCGAGCAGACCGACATCACCGCAGCCGACGAGAAATACCGAGAGTGCCAGTGCACCTATCGCGAGGCGTTTCATGACCGGAAGGATGGCACGGTTTCCCGATAACCGACATCACCTTTAGCCTCATGGCCCATGACGCCATCGCTGCTCCACGTCATCTCCGGGCAACTCACCGGGGACGCGCCCCTCGACACCGCTGTTTCGCGCGCCATCCTCAAGCAGGTTTCAGACGGCTCGCTGCCGGAGACCCTTCAGGTCGACCGTCCAGGTCGCGCTGTCGCGTTCGGGAAGCAGGACGTGCTGACGCCGGGTTTCGATCGGGCGACACAGGTTGCTCTCGATTGTGGATACACCCCGACAATTCGCATCGCGGGTGGACATGCAATCGTATTCCATGAACACACGATCAGGTTCACATGGACTGTTCCTTCCCAGGATCCCGTGAAACACATGCACCGGCGATTCGGAGTGGTTGCTCAACACGTCGTCGACACGCTCGAGTCGCTCGGCGCAGATGCCGTCATCGGTGAACTCCCAGGCGAATACTGCCCCGGAAGATACAGTGTGTACGTCGCGGGGTCGGCGAACACACCGAAAAAGGTCATGGGTTCAGGACAACGCCTCGCGCGAAAGGCGTCCCAGCTCGCAGGCGTGATCGTGGTGCGAGACGCCGATGCCGTGAACCGGGTGCTCCGACCTGTGTATGCGGCTCTGGGCCTCGACATGGATCCATCGGTGACAGGATGCGTCGCCGATGTCGTCGAAGTTGACACGGACGCGGTTGCATCGCGTCTCGCCTGCCAGATTGCAGATGGCCGCGGCGTCGTACAGGTTGAGATCGAACCCACCACCGAGACCATCGCTCGGCGCTTGAGAAACGACCACGACCCTTGCGCATTTGCGTGAATCCGAGAAACCATCGAGACTCGCCCCATGCGCATCCTCATCATCAACGGCCCCAATCTCCATCTACTCGGCACCCGCGAACCCGAGGTGTACGGAACTGCGACCCTCGCCGACCTCAAAGAACAGTGGAAATCAAGAGCCGGGCTCGTTGGCGCGACCGTTGAACCGTTCCAGTCCAACCACGAAGGATCAATCATCGACGTCATTTCGAATGCGGCTGGCGACTTCGATGGGATCGTCCTCAATGCCGGCGCTCTAACCCACTACTCCTACGCGATCAGAGACGCCGTCTCCGCTGTTGGGCTCCCCACCGTCGAAGTGCACATCTCGAACATCTACGAACGCGAGCAGTGGCGTCACACGTCCGTTCTCACTGAGGTGTGCGACACCACGATCGTAGGCCGAGGGACCAACGGCTACCTCAACGCCATCGATCACCTCGTCGCGCTCCTGTCGATGCCGCCAGAGGTCATCCCATACGGTGACAGCGGTGACAACGTGCTTGATCTCAGAACCCCCGCAGGACTCGGACCGCACCCGGTCGCTCTCCTCATACACGGAGGCTTCTGGCGCGACATCTGGAAACGTGACCTTATGGATCCCATGGCCGTAGACCTCGCCCGCCGCGGATGGGCGACCGTGAACATCGAGTATCACAGGGGATACGGGTCATACTCGACAGCGCCGAGCGACGTCCGCTCCGCCGTGGCATGGATCCGAGAGCATGCGGTCGAACATGATCTTGACCGGGAGCGGATCGTCGCGATCGGACACTCAGCGGGCGGATACCTTGCGCTTCAGCTCGCCCACGACGATACGCCGATCGCCGGCGTCCTTCCACTCGCCGGGATATCGAACCTGCTTGCGATATCGGAGAGCCGACCGGAGGATGACCCGGTCGCTGCTTTCCTTGGCGCGTCACACCAAGAGGCGCCGCGACTCTGGACCCAGGCAGAGTTGTCAGGACACCCCAACACGCCGGTGCATCTCGTGCATGGGCTCAACGACGACACGGTTGAGCCCTCCCTCTCCGAGAGTTATTTGCGTCTCACCGGCGGCGCCGCTCGGTCGACGATCATTCCTGACTGCGGGCACATGGAGCTTGTTGATCCGTTCGCTGCGTGCTGGCCCTCGGTCATCGCTGCGCTTGAAGGACTCACGAGGTAGCAACGAGATCGGCGATCCGCTCAAGCCCTTCAACGAGATCTTCGTCCGAGAGGGCGAACGACAACCGTGCGTATCCGGGTGCACCGAAAGCCTCCCCAGGAACAATCGCCACGTTCACCTCTTCGAGAAACAACGCAGCCAGTTCCAGCGTCGAGCTCGCTGTGCGACCAGCGAGGGGCCGATGCAGCAGACCCTCCAAGTTCGGAAACGCGTAGAAGGCGCCCTGAGGCTCCGTGCAGGAGACCCCTTCGATCGACCGCAACATCTCCACCATTGTTCGACGACGCCGGTCAAACACCGACCGCATCGACGAGGCAGCGTCAAGCGACCCCCTCACCGCTTCAAGGGCGGCTACCTGTGCGATGTTGTTCACGTTTGACGACAGGTGAGATTGGATATCTGTTGCGGCCTTCGCTACCTCCTCGGGACCGATCATCCACCCGACTCGCCAACCGGTCATCGCGTAGGTCTTCGCAACGCCGTTGACCACGACGCAGCGCTCGGCCATCTCAGGCACGAGCTCGGGCATCGAATAGAACCGTGCCTCCCCATATACGAGATGTTCATAAATCTCGTCGGTCATCACCCAGATGCCCCGACGTGCGGCCCACAAGCCGATCTCGCTGATCTCGTCCGCGGTGTAAACAGTGCCCGTCGGATTCGACGCACTGACGAAGATGAGCATCTTCGTCCTCTCCGTCACTGCTGCCTCAAGTTGGTCGACGGTGACCCTGAAATTCGTGGAATCGTCTGTTGGAATGATGGTCGGTACTCCCCCGGCGAGCGCGACAGCCTCCGGGTACGTAACCCAGTACGGCGCAGGGAGCAGCACTTCGTCTCCCGGATCGATCAGCGCCTGACATGTCAAGTACACGGCTGCTTTTCCGCCGTTCGTTACGACGATCTGGTTCGATTCGACGTCGTACCCCGAGTCTCGCAACGTCTTGACCGCGATCGCGTCTCGAAGTGCGGGCAATCCGGCGGCGGGGGTGTAACGGTGATACTTCGATTCGCCTGCAGCCTTGATCGCTGCTTCAACAATCGGTCGTGGTGTCGGGAAGTCGGGCTCGCCTGCGCCGAACCCGATTACCGGTTCACCGTCCGCACGAAGCTGCTTCGCCTTCGCGGTGATCGCAAGGGTCGCAGACGGCGTGACTGCGAGCGCCCGCTTCGAGATAGATTCGCGATTCGTCATTCCGGGTACTCTCCTATTAAGTGTCGACAGGCTGTAGTACGAAGGAATAGTGGATGGCTGCACGATAACCATGACTGAGATTCCCAAGATCACGATTCCCGCGGATCTGCTTCCAGAAGATGGACGCTTCGGCGCGGGGCCGAGCCGTGTCCGAACCGAGTTCATCGACGACCTTGCGGCAACACGCTCCTCCTTCTTGGGAACGAGCCACCGTAGACCCGTCGTCAAGAAAGCGGTAGCCGAGATCCAGGCCGGACTTGCCGAAATGTATGACCTACCGGAGGGCCATGAGGTTGTATTGGGACTCGGCGGCGCTACGGCGTTCTGGGATGCTGCGGTCTTCGGCCTGATCGAGAATCGCTCCGCGCATTTTGTCTGCGGTGAGTTCTCTCAAAAGTTTGCAGCTTCAGTCCAAGGATCGCCTCATCTCGATGATCCCGTCGTGATCGCTGCGGAGTATGGAGACGCTCCCCGGCCTGTAGAAGTTCCTGGCGCCGACACGGCTGCGTTCATCCACAATGAGACGTCGACGGGCGTCATTGCGCCGTTTGCTCGCATCGGAGACGCGCTCGTTGTCGTCGACGGCACATCGGCGGCAGGTGCGATCGGATTCGACATCGAAGCGGTTGACGCCTACTACTTCTCGCCGCAGAAGGCTCTTGGCTCAGAGGGCGGGTTATGGGTCGGCGTCCTGTCTCCGGCAGCCGTGGAACGCATCGAGTTGATCGCAGATTCCAGTCGCTGGATACCCCCCTTCCTCTCGCTCAAGATTGCTCTCGACAACAGCCGCCAACATCAGACGTACAACACGCCGGCCCTCGCAACCCTCTATCTGCTCGCGAGACAGATCGAGCTCGTCAACGCCAACGGGGGCATCGCCTGGGCGGAGTCTGCGAGCCGTGCATCGTCGGACCATATCTATGCATGGGCTGAGGCGAGCGAGTACGCGAGACCATTCGTTCAAGACAGTGACCTGCGGTCCCCCACCGTCGTGACGATCGATCTATCGAGCGAGATACCGCAAGGCCTCGTGGCGGGTGTGCTGCGGGCCAACGGCGTCGTCGACACCGAGTCATACCGAAAGCTCGGACGGAATCAGCTCCGGTTCGCGACCTTTCCCAACATCTCTCTCGGGGATGTTGAAGCGCTGACCGCGTGCATCGATTACATAGTCGAACGGCTGTGA
>JASJYA010000075.1 GCA_030125685.1 Actinomycetota bacterium | reverse complement strand
GAGGATGTCAGCGAGGTGGCCGCGGACCGCGATCGGCTGATCGCTGAAGGCATCGACGCAGTCGTGGTCGACGCGCGGGAATTGAAGTCGCTGTATCCCGCGATATCCGCATGCGTGGTCCCGTTCGATCTCACAGGGGAGGTCGAACATGAATGTTCCGACGGTGAAGCGTTCCTGATCGAGCGGGACACGGGATACTTCGATGCAACCGGCGCCCTTGACGATGTCGCCGCCGCGGCCCGGGCCAGAGGGGTCGATGTCAGGATGCGGTCCGAGGTCGTTGGTGTAACAATCGATGGTGGACGGGCGCGCGGAGTCACCGTGGCAGACGGTTCGGCCGTCAGCGCAGGCCTCGTCATCAACGCTGCCGGGCCGTGGTGCAATCGCATGAACGCCATGGCAGGCCTTGAGTTGCCCTGGTCGCTCGTGCCGACCCGCGTCCAGGTGATCTATCGAGGACTACCCCCTGAGGTGCCGCGGCCGATCCCTGTCGTCGGCGATGCGGCGGGGGGCATCTACTTCCGACCCGAGGCCGGTGACGGTCAGATTATTCTTGGGTCGATTCTTGAAGAGGACGAACTCGAGGCGGTTGATCCGGACAACTTCAACGCCGCTGCTGATCGGTCGTTCATTGATCTCAAGATCCATGCGCTGCACCATCGGATTCCGACTCTCCCTTACCTCGGCGTCCCCGGGGGAATGGCCGGTCTGTATACGGTGAACCGACAGGATGTGCTCCCCATCGTCGGACCGACCACCATCGACGGGTTTGCTGTAGTGAACGGATTCTCCGGGCACGGATTCAAGGAGTCCCAGGTGATCGGATCGATGATGGCCCAGTGGATCACCGGTGAGCGCGCGGACTTCGATACCGACGTTCCGATGGAGTTCTTCGCGGTCGATCGTGACCCGATCGACATCCCAGACCACACGGTGCTGGCGTAGCGAAGCACGGCGGGAGAGAGAAGAACCGTGCTCAGTCATCAGTCGTCACGCCCAGCCTCATCCGTTCTGCATTCTTGAGTGCCATGGCTGCGGCGGCTACATCCTGGGTGGCGACGCCGACGGATTTGAACAACGTGCGGCCGTGTGCGCGATCGGGCGGACCGGCAAGTAGCTCCGCCATCTCCATGTCAGGCTCTCTCCCTGCCTGGATCAGGTCTCCCGCCTCTGCGGCTGCGGCGGCCCTGCTGTCTACGACCACAAACGCCTCGCGGAGGAACTCCGGCGGAATCTCGACCATGGATGGTGTGAACGCGCCGATCGCATTGACATGCACATGGTGTCTGAGCATGTCGGCGTCGAAGAGGGGGGTGACTGAAGGCGTAGCTGTCGTAATGATGTCAGCGCTGTCGACGGCCTCCCGAATCGTGGTCGCTGCGGCGCCGCCCACTTCGTCGGCTATCGTTGACGCCTTCTCCGGGTCTCTGCTCCAAACCACGACCCGTTCGATGGGTCTCACTTCGCGGATCGCGGTGATCTGATCGCGTGCCATCGCTCCGGCGCCGATCATCGTGAATGCAGACGCGTTGTGCGGCGCCAGG
The DNA here is from genome assembly GCA_030125685.1 of Actinomycetota bacterium. GTDB lineage: Bacteria > Actinomycetota > Acidimicrobiia > Spongiisociales > UBA5794 > B3-G11. The sequence continues at coordinate 6,031 of JASJYA010000075.1, read as the reverse complement.
AGATCTGTCGCGAGACCCGCGACGGCGCCGGTCCGGATGGCGGTAAGGGTTGGTCCGTCGACCAGTCCGAGGAGGGAACCATCGCTATCGAAGAGAACCACGACGCCTGTCGGATTGCCCGGCGTGGTCGAGATGATCTTGACACCGATTCGGTCATGTACTCGACCGGGCATGACCAGTGATCGTCCCACGAGCTGGCGGCGGGGCGTCTCGGTGTCGGATCCGAAGGCAGATCGCATCGCCTCGATGGCGTCAGCCATCGGAAGCGCCGCCCGGGTGTCTTCGGCGGAGAGAATCCTCACGGGCGAGTGAGAAACTTGGCCAGGTACGGTGCACGTGCCGCAACCGACTCCGGGTCATCGAATCTCTCCACTGCCGACATGTCGTCGTCTCGTGAGACGGCGCCAGACAACACCTCTGCGACGTGGGCCTTCGTAATCTCGATCGGGATCCTCGGCTTGGAGGCGATGACCGTGGCAAGGCTGAGTGCGGTAGCTTGCACCTCGCCTTCGGCGACAACCGAATTTAAGAAGCCGGCCGTCGCGGCTTCCTGGGCTGTGAATCTTCGGCACGTCATAACGAACTCCTTGGTCCGTGCCGGGCCGATCTCTCGGACGAGCCGCTCGATCCCACCCCAACCAAGGGGGATACCCATATCGACCTCCGGTATGGAGAAGACGGTATCGTCTGCCGCGACCCGAAGGTCGCAGGCTGCTGCGAGTACAAGGCCACCTCCCACGACGAATCCGTGAAGCGCAGCCACCGTGACCTGTGGTATCGCCTCGATAGCGTCGGCCATGGCGCTGCCCAACCTGAAAGTCTCATACCTCTGGTTAACGTCAGGGTTGTCGACGAGGGTCATGAACGTTTCGATGTCGACTCCGGCGCAGAATGCCCGGCCAGCGCCGCTGACGACGACCGCGCGGGCGTCGGACGCGCCGATCTGTTCTGATGCTCGGACGAGTTCGTGGAGCAGATCTTCCGAGAGGGCGTTCAGGCTGTCAGGACGGTTGAGCGTCAACGTTGCGACGTCGTGCGACACATCGAGTATCAGATTCAAGAAGGGCACGAGACTCCAATGTGGGTAGGCCGTAGACAATAGGCGCCGTTGCCCACCTGCGGCATTAGGTCACAGGTCACAGGTCAGCACGTGCTGGCTGTCGCCTGTCGCCAGATATCTGGCTTCTGGCATCTGGATTCTGGCATAGTACATTCACAGGAGGAGGAAATATGCAAAAGACAGTCCAGAACATCATTGACTCGAAGGGGAGCGATGTGTGGAGCATCGATGCTGAAGCGTCGGTGTTCGATGCACTTGAATTCATGGCTGAGAAGAACATCGGCGCTCTGATCGTAAAACACGATGATGCGTTCGTCGGGATCATGTCTGAACGCGACTATGCGCGCAAGATCATCCTGATGTCGAGGCTATCCAAGAAGACGCCCGTCTCTGAGATCATGACCCCCGATCCCGTGACTGTCGAGCCGGCTCAGACGGTGAGGTTCTGCATGCAGCTGATGACCGACAAGCGGTTCCGCCATCTCCCCGTGGTTGTGGAAGGCGAACTCGTAGGACTCATCTCGATCGGCGATGTTGTCTTGGCGGTGATTGACGAACAGGCGTTCCTCATCGATCAGCTCGAGACCTATATCACAAGCTAGCCGGGCTCTTCGGATGTGAGCGGGGAGAGCCATACGTACTTCGTACTACTGCCTGCCACATACCCAACTTGAAGCAACCCCCTCATTTCCAAAGTGTCACTAAACGTCAGGTCCGATTGTCGAACATGGCCTGGTCGAATGGCTCGATCATGATGCACTCGCCCGGGCATTCCTCGGCGGCTTCGACGACCTCCTCAAGGATGGCGGCTGGAACGCGCGCGACACCGCGTGAACCGTCAGGCGCCTGGTTTCCGTCAAAGATGAGGTCGGCGCCCCAGTGCGAGGCGATCTCTTTGACGACCCACAGGCCGTCGTCACGCTCTTGGAACACGTCGGGTGCGATCTCGGAACAGATACCGTCACCCGTGCACAAGTCTTGATCGATCCACACCATCAACTCTGCGTCAGCCATTTTAATCCTTACGCTCGACGGCGACTCGGGGGAGGATAGTCCTGCTCGTGTAGCCCAGGTACGGCATGAACGGCCTGTGGCTACTCTTGGTCGTGGAGGCGACTGCGTGCCTGGTGGACGTCACGGACTTCAAATCCGATGAGGGGGCGAAAGCTCCCTGGCGGGTTCGATTCCCGTCCGCCTCCGCGAATCAACAGGTGACAGGTCACAGGTCACAGGTCACAGGTCAGCACGCGCTGGCCGTCACCTGGTCCCTGTCACCTGTCGTTACTCGTTCCTGCCGATGAGGGGGTCTGCGCCCTCGTACATCGCGTCGATCTCGTCACCGAATTTGGCCATCACCGCCCGCCGCTTTACCTTGAGCGACGGTGTCAACATGCCGTTCTCCGGTGTGAATTCCTCAGCCTCGAGGACGAAGTCGCGGACTCGTTCGTACTGTTTGATCGACGACTGTGCACGGTCGATCTCGGTCTTGAGCAGCTCCTTCACCTTCGGCTCCGCGAGAAGTGCGTGGAGATCGGATGTGTCGAGCCCCTCTTCGCCTGCCCACTTCGTCAAGTACTCGATGTCGGGGACCACAACGGCAACATTGTGGGGCCGCTGTTCACCGTACACCATGACCTGGCTGATGAAGCCCGAGAGCTGAATCTGTTCCTCGATCGGCGAAGGCACGACGTACTTGCCGTTTTCGAGCTTGTACTGCTCCTTGATACGGCCCCTGATGAACAGATAACCGTCCTCATCAACGTGTCCGAGGTCGCCGGTTCGGAATCCTCGGTCGTGCGTGAACACAGCGTCGTTCTCCTCAGGGAGGTTGTAGTACCCCATCATCACGTTCGGGCCGTGCACCACTATTTCGCCGATCTCCTTGTCACCCGTGACGTCGGTGTCGATCTCGACGGTGACCCCTGGAATCGCCTGCCCAACCGATCCGAGTCGCCTCGCCCCCTTGATGTTGCATGTGACAATCGGGCTCGTCTCTGTGAGCCCGTATCCCTCGTACACCGTGATGCCGACGGCTGAGATGAACTCGGCAACCTCAAGCGAGATCGCAGCTCCTCCGGAGAACGCGTACTTCAGCCTGCCCCCGAACCTGTCTCGCACCTTCGAGAATATGATCTTGTCGAACAGGCCGTTCTGGAGATCCATCCATCGGCTCCGCTTGCCGAGTCTCTCCAATTGGATGCGATTGCGACCGTTGGCCATCGCGGTGTCGAAGAGCAGTTTCTTGATACCGCCTTCCTCCTCCATCATTTTCCGGAGGCCGTCGTAGACGCGGTTGAACACGGTGGGCACGGCCACGAGGATCGTCGGCTTGATCTCCGGCATGTCGCGCGTGAGAGACTTTGCGCTCGTAATTCCCATTGACGCGCCGAACAGGGTCAGGGCGTGCAGCTCGACCGTCTGACCGAAGGAGTGCGCCCACGGGAGGAACGAGGCTGACCGATCGTCCTCCTCGAGAGGAAATATGCTCGAAACGGCGTTGATGTTCGACATGAAGTTTTCATGTGACAGCATGACGCCTTTCGGGCTGCCCGTTGTGCCGGATGTGTAAATCAGGCCGGCGAGGTCTTCCCCCGTGACGATGCTGAGGGGAACCGGGTTCTCGACCCCTCGCGCCAGGAGTTCCGTGTAGTCGATCGAGTCACCGCCGGCCGGATCGTCGATGACAACGATCGTCATGAGATCGGGTAGCTGGTCGGCGATTTCCTCGATCTGGGCTCTGATCCCGTCCGTTGCGGCGAAGAGAACCTTCGCCCCGCAGTCCTTGAGGATGAATATCCAGTCCTTCTGAGTCTGCGCCTCGTACATTGGCACCCATGCGGCGCCGAGCGAATATGTCGCGTGTGCGCCAACAGCCCATTCGACGCGGTTGTCAGAGATGGCCGCGACCCGATCGCCCTTCGTGACACCGAGAGATGCGAGGCCTCCGCGGGCTTTTTCGATGTCCTCGCCGAATTCGGCGTAGGTCATCCAATGCCATTCGTTGTCTGTGCCCCGTTGGCCGAACAGAGGGTTTTCTGGATAGCTCGAGACGCTGTTGGTGAGCATCTCGACAAGAGTTGCGGCATCAGTGGCCATGAACGTCCTTTCGATCCTAAGCGATAGTAGACCTTTCACAGAAGCCAGACGCTAGAAACCAGTATCCAGATGTCTGGTGTCTGGTTTCCGGTGTCTGTAGCCTGTTGCGCCATGGCCGAAAACCAAGAACTCGGAGCGCTCATTCGCGAGTCACGGCTCAAGCGCGGCTTCTCGCTCGGGCAGTTGGCGACTGCCGTCGGGCGTTCATCCGCGTCTGTTCGGCGGTGGGAGCGGGGCGCGGTCGCACCCGCAGCCACGGTGCTTGCATCGCTTGCTGAAGTGCTTGAGATCGACTTGTCGGTGCTCGAGAGAGCGAAGACTTCTGGCGCCGATACTGAAGCCTTGGGCGGGGACGCCTCAGAAATCGTTGTGTCGACGGTGGAACAACCGGCGGTGGAGATCGCGGCGCCCGAACCGCAGTCGCCGATCGAACCGGCGGAGCAGGCGACGTCACAGGGCGGCCTGTTCAGCGACGCTTGGAGAGTTCTGACAGTCGGCCGCGAGAATTGGATCGGGTGGGTGAGGGGCTTCCTCACGGCTGGAGCGCTCCTTGGGATGCTCGTCGTGCTGATCTGGGCGGTTGGGGAGCTCCTCGACGCCATTGGAGTGATCATCGACTCGTTTGACGTCGGTTCGTCTCCGGGTAACGGTTCCTAACTGAACGGCGCCAGGCCGCGATCACGACGGCTGCACCCGTAGCGGCGATCGCAGACAACAACCACATGAGATCGTAGGAGTTCGTGTGGTCGACGATCGCGCCGAAGATGGGCGGCGCGATCCCCAGACCGGTCAGGAATCCGAACAGAACGACTCCCGAGGCACGACCGGTCGAGTCGACGCCCACCTCTACCATTACGGCGAGCATTCCGACCGAATTCCATGAGCTCGATCCCACTGCGATGAGTACTGCGGCGGGCCACAGCAACCATGGCGCTACCGCCCCTGATGCGTAGAAGAGACCGGCAGCGCCGATCGACAGGACGGCCATCGTGCCCAGTGAGCCGCGGAACCTCCCAGACCGTTCCGCGAATCGGCTCCACAGGATCCGACCTGGCACCGCCACGAATGCGATCACAGCCACTGCAATCCCTCCCGTGATTGGAGACAGGCCTAGCGCCTCTTCGACGAAAAGCGGTACGAGGAAGGTGACCGCACCGGAGAATCCCATGAGGAATCCGAACCCGGCAAGCCACCAGATGGCGCCGGAGAGCGGGTTACGGCTTCGAGATCGGCTGGCGATCGACGTCTTCGGTGCAGCGGGGATCAGCCATGCCGCTATGGCAGCGAACACCAAGGGGGCCACGGCGATGATCAAATAGGCGCTCCTCCATCCCAGCGCTACCGCCAACGTCGGTATGGTCAACCCACCGAGGAAGATCCCGGCCTGAACCCCGGACTGCTTCACCCCCGTAATCAGACCGCGCTCGCCTGCGGGCACGTCCTCGGCGATGAGCTTGTTCGTTGCAGGATTCGCCGCTGCCTGCGAGAAGGCGCCTACGAGAGCTCCGCCGAGGAGCATCGCGTAGGCGCTTGCGCTGCCGAGGATCGCGTACGCCGCCCCGGCGGACAAAAAGAGGGCGATGAGAGCCTTTCTCCCCCCGATCCGATCGGTCATTCGGCCAGCGATCGGCGAGAGCACGGCCGCCGCAACATTCACGACTGCGAGAACGACACCGAGTTCTGCTCGGCTGATCGATAGATCGTCGATGATGAACGTCGCGAGGATTCCGAGTGACGCCGCGGTGAACGTCGCCGCCCCCATCGCGGCGAAAAGAAGAGAGCTGAATACGGCGCGGCGCACATTGTTCATCGAATTGGTCACGGCCTGATTCAAGCCGGGTACGGTTCCATCCGCATCCTGGAAAAGCAGACACC
>JASJYA010000074.1 GCA_030125685.1 Actinomycetota bacterium | reverse complement strand
GCTGATCAGAATTTCCACGGGTCACCAACCGTGCTCATCAACGGAATCGACCCGTTCGCCGAGAATGACGCCCCGGTTGGTCTCAGTTGCCGCATCTATCGAACAGACGAAGGTCTGGCAGGAACGCCTACGATCGACCAGCTCCGTCAGGCGCTCACCGGCGGCTGAACGTCGGTGAGCGCTCGGCGCCCAGGGGCCTGGGGGAACGATCCCCTTACGCGCGTTGTGCCGCGAACCAGTCGGTGAGCCGCTCGAAACCTTCTGAGAGGGTCACCGCGGGTTCCCACTCGAGGGCTTGTCTCGTTTCGCGCTGGTCGAACCAGTGCGCGGTACCAAGCTGCTCGGCAAGGAAGCTGGTCATCGGCGGTTCTTCCTCACTCCCCCGACGTTCCCAGATCCACTCCACAGCAGTTCCCCCGACACGAGCGACTCCGTATGGAACCTTTAGGCGGGGAGGTTCGAGCCCTGCCGCCATCACGATCCTGGCCAACACTTCACGAACGGGCCGAGGTTGGCCGTTGGTGACCACGAAAGCCCTCCCTCCAAGGCCTGGCGCCCGATCAAGTGCAGCCACAAGCGCGTCCGCAGCGTTATCGATGTAGATCGTGTCGATCAGCGATGCCCCCGAGCCGATGATCGCGAGCCTCCCCGCTCTGGCCCGATCGACGATTCGCGCCACAAGCTGCGTGTCGCCCGGCCCCCAGATGAGATGGGGCCGGATGACGACCACCGCCATGGACGATGAGTTCGCGCCGAGCGCGAACAGCTCCCCCTGCGCCTTGCTCCTTGCGTAGTGGCCTCTGGCGCGCTCGGGATCCGCGGGACCCGCAGGCGCTCCGACGAGAGACCGCCCGCTGTGGGCGACCGACGGAGAGGAGACATGCACGAAACGCTCTGCCCCGGTTTCCTTGGCCGCTTCAACGACATTACGGACGCCTAAGACGTTCGTTGCTTCGAACCGCTCCCACCGGCCGGTCACTGATGCCAGACCCGCCACGTGGACGACCGCCTCAGCACCGGCTACAGCACCGGCGACAGCAGCTCGGTCCGCAACGTCGCCGAGGTGCTCAACCACACCGAGCTCGCTGGGACGGCGTTGGAATACGGATACTGCATCCCCCCGATCACGAAGCCGCGTCACGACCGCAGCTCCCACGAGACTCGTCGCTCCGGTGACGAGGACTCTCATATCCGGCCCACCCTTCCTCCGGCCAGAACCCTCTCTGCCCACCGGGCGATCCGTGTGCGATCGATTTTGGAATTGTGTCGCTTGTCGACCGGGAGCGATGGCGCCGTCAAGACTGCCGCTACATCTATTCCGTCGACCTGACCCCGGACTCGATCGGCGAGATCCTCAGCGGCGAGGCCTGGGCGGCGGATTCCGGCGCGCGGAACCACCACGACGACCACTCGCTGCACACCGAGCGGGCCAACCCCGACTACGCCAGCGTCAGCGACATCGGTGAGGAGGGCGACGCAGCGCTCGATCCCGACAGGGGTTACCGGGCCGACTTCGGTCGTCACGACGTGGCCGATCCTCCCTTCGATCCAGAGCCGACCAGCCTCGTCGAAGTGGCCGACATCTCCGCTGCGGTGCCAGCCGGTCGGTTGGGAGGCGGCGTGACTCGTCATCCACAGCTTGTCATAGCCATCTCTCATGTGCGGCGCGCGGATGCACACCTCCCCCACGACTCCGCTCTCATCGGAGAGTGGACCCACCGCGTTTCCCACCGCGTCGAGCGCGCTGAGCATGACCTCGACGCCGTTGGTGGGATGCCCGACACACACTCCGTTCCCTGGTCCTGCAGCCTCGATCTCTTCAAGGCTGATGTCAGCAACGGGCATGACCTCGGTCATTCCGTACGGCGTGTGAGGTTCGCTGTTCGGCATGAGCGCGCGAGCGGCCTGCAACACCGGCGCTGAAACGGGCGCCCCTGCAGATATCAGGATCCGCACCCCCTCCATCGCCTCGGCCTGCTCGGGCGTGATGCCATCGGCCGTCACCGCGATGTTGGTCAGGGCGGCGGGCGACGCGAACACCAGCGATGCGTTGACGGCCTTGACCGCCGCGGCGAGCGCCTCGGCGGTGAGGGTGCTAGGCGATGTCACCTCCATGTCGGGCACGACCGATGGGATGCCGGTCAACGGACCGAAGAGGGCGAACGGGCCGAACGCGGCGACGAGGCTGTCGCTTGCTGAGATGCCGTACAGCTCGATAATTGCGTCGCGCTGCGCCTGAAGCTGGTGATGACGGTACACGACGCCTTTCGCAGGCCCAGTCGCGCCAGATGTGAATCCGATCGCGGCCTCATCGAGAGAGCTCGGCAACGGCGGCGCAGGCCGCTCCCTGCCACGGCTGTACAGTTCGTCGAGAGTGGCCACAACGCCGAGCAGGCGTCTCTGGGATGGCGGCAGCTCCTTTGTCGATATACGAACGCCGGGCCATCCCATCGTGCGCGCTGCAGCTATCGCCTTGGGAATCCCGATGAGGTATGCCGGGTCCGCGCTCGCCAGCGCCTGGCCCATGCCGCGCACTCCGAGGCCCGCGTCGGCGAGCACGACCACCGCCCCCATCCTCCAACACGCAAAGATGCACACGGCAAGGTCGATGCCAGGGAGCACGAGAAGCGCAACTCGATCGCCTTTGGATACTCCGAGATCAACGAGTCCCGCTGCCATGCTTCGAATGTCCGCGTCGAGGTGTTGAAACGTGATCGAAGCTTCCTCCCCCTCGGCGCCCATCTCGATGATCGCATCTACGTCGTCGTCGGTTCGCTCGTCGAGCGCTGCCCACAGCGGCGCTCGATCGATTGTCGGGAGCGCATGATCGGGCGGCTGATCGAGTTGCTCGAGCCAGGGGTAGATCACAGCCGCGATGTCGGCATCCTCAGGAAGAAGGTGGCCCGATCCGATGAAACGGTGTACCTCCGCTCGCGGGAGGCGGCCCGAGAGATCCTTGAGGTACAGATCAGAGAAGACGGGGTCCGAGGGCCCCCACAAAAGCAGCGCAGGCACATCCATGAGCTGCTCGAGACCCCGGGCCACCGACTCCAAGGCGCTGTGGCTTGGATGATTCTCGGTAAGCGGGATGTCCTCGACGAACGTGGCGATCGCCGCTCTCCTGTCGGAGCTTCGATAGGGCGCTTCGTAGGCGCCGCGAACCCGCCTTTCGAGGCGGGGGCGAGCAAGCGCCATCGTCGCTCGGATGAACATTGGTGTCGTCTCGCACACGTTCTTGAGAACGCCGCGGGTGCGAACGGCCCGAATCAACGACGGCGCACGTGAACCCTCGGGCTGATGGACGGCTGTGTTCATCAGCACGATTCCAGCCGTCTGGCTCTGGCGCCGTTGGGCCCAACCGAGCGATATCGGCCCACCCCAATCGTGCCCGATGGTCACGACCGGTCCCGTGAGACCGAGCTCATCAGTCAGCGCGCAGAGATCCTCGATGCGTTGGCTGAGTCGTCGTTTTGTCCCGGTTCGCTCCGAGTACCCCATGTCGAGATGGTCGATCGCGACAACTCTCACGTTGGCCGGGGCGGCAGCGATCAGGTCACGCCACAGGTAGGACCAGGTGGGGTTGCCATGAACACACAGCAGAGTGATCGCTGGATCCGAAACCTGGTTGTCGAGCACATGCCAGGTCCGACCGGTTGTGTCGAGTTCCGCCGTCGTTACAAGTCTCGACCACTCACGGTCGAGTCCAACGAGGGTGGGGGGTGGATGTGTGGCTGGTGACACCGGCCCCGTGGTCACCAGGTCAGTTCCATCGCCGACGCGTTGATACCGGATCCGATCCCCATCAACAGCACCTTGTCGCCGGCTTGAAGGGAGTCAGCTTCGAGGGAGAGCGTGATGGGGATCGACGCGGGACCGACATTGCCGAGGAAGGGAAATGTGAGGGGGACCTTCGCCGGGTCGAGCCCGAGACGGTCACACAGCAAGCTCATGTGCACCTGGGAGACCTGATGAACGATGTAACGGTCCATCTCCAACCAGCCGAGCTCCTCCGCATCGCCCCAGCCGAGCTTGGAGACCTGAAGCCCCGCATCAAGAAGCGCTTTGGTGTCCGTGGCCATCCTGTCGAGGCTCCCGACACAGAGATTGTGGTGGCTCGTATCTGCCCTCGCGATCCCCCCGACGACCTTATGACTGCCTGGGTTGTCTGAGTGGCGACCGATAACTGCAGCCGCACCGCCGGAGCCGAGCGTGAGGGAAGCGAATTCGTTGAACAAGTCCGCCATCGTCGCGTCAGGACCGGCGAGACGAGCCAGCGTCGTCTCTTGCAGAAGACGACTTCCCTCGCCGTCGACGATCAACGCGTAGTTGATCTGGCCGCTGTCGATCATGTTTCCTGCGACCTGGAGGGCGTTGACGAATCCGAGACACGCGTTGGAAAGGTCGAAGTTGAGGCACCAGCTTGGGAGATCGAGAGCGTTGTGGACCGTGACGGCTGAAGATGGTTCCAGTCGGTCCCGGCAGACGGAGGTATCGATCAGCAGACCGATTTCGTCGACCCGAACGCCGCTGGCTTCGAGAGCCTTCGCGCCGGCCACCGCAGCCGCGTCGGTGAACAGATGGCCTACGGGCCACCATCGTCTCTCTTTGATGCCTGCGAGGCTCTCGAGGAGGCCAGGCTGACCACCGACACGCTCGTATGTCTCGGCGAGTATCTCATCGAAGTGCGCGGATGTAACCACCTCTGGGGCGTCGACGTGGGCGATCGACACGATGGCGGTGTCGGTCATGGTGAATTTCGCGTTGCCGGACATCAAGGTCTTTCGTAGAGGCTCTGGGGGATTCTTGCAGATGTAAGTTTATACGAACCATCCCGACAGACGTGTCTGGCGCGGACTTTCATGTTCTCACGAAGCCTCGGGCGTGATTCGACGCCTTCGGTCGCCCAGTTCGCAGGAACATGAAGAAGCACCAGGTGGCGAAAGCCGTGAGCAGATGCCAGATGGCGTGGGCTTGAACGACGGAGTCCGGGTTGCAGAGGTGGTGCTCGTTGGTACCAGTGGTCCAGATCGCGTACGCGATGAGGAACGACGCGAATCCAGCCCAGTACCAGGGCGTATAGGTTCTCCGAGATTCGGTCGGGAGCTTCGCGAACAACGCAGGGAGCCAGAACAGCACCACCCACCAGTACCGGCCGATATCCTTGAGCATCACTAAGGGCGTGACCCCGAACACGAAGGCCACGGCGAAACCGACAAGGCCGGAGAGCGGCCGCAACATCGGAGACCAGAACCGGTACAGCACTTCTGAGATGATCCACAGGGCGATCAAGACTCCGAAGAGATCGAGGCCGATCCCGAGGTCTGAACCGAATACCCAGTACGCACCCGCGTACGCAGCGAGCACAGTGCCGTAGGCAACGAAGAAGCTTCGGTCTCTCCATCGCCCAAGGGCCATGAGATTGAAGAGCAACGGAACCAGGATGTATGCCACCATCGAGACGTTGTCGATCCACGCTCCGAAGAAAGTATGGCTTCCGTGCATGAGCATCGAACCGGGGCCGAGGAAGAGGGAAGCGGAGGCATACAGCAGGGCGATCGGCTGGTTGCCGATGAACCGATTCGTCTGTGCTCTCCCCTGTTTCGTGTCGCGGGCCAGCATCAGGAACATCGCCAATCCTGCAACCACGAACCCGAGATTGCCGAGCGTGTTGATCGGTTCACGCATGATGCCGCCGCGTACCCGTTCGCACCATCGCGACATCTCACCGATCGCCTGCTCGTTCGCCGCGGGCGCCCACCAGCCGGTCACACCCCCGACGATGAATAGGGCGGCAAAGACGGCGAGCGCTGCAACGGCGTAGGTGACTGGACGGTATGGACCACGCATCGACCGATACTACGCAGTTGCGGTTCGGGTCGCGGGGTCGCCGACCGAGATTGCGAAACTCAGCCTTTCTCGATCCAGAACACCTGGACATCGCCTCGGTCATCGGTCTCAACGACGCGGTCGCCGCGTCTTCGTGCGAGTGCCGGGATGTCGGCGAGAGATCCGCGATCGGTGCAGATCAGCTCGAGGATCTGTCCGGACTCCATGGCCTTCAGGGCGAGCGCTGCTTTGTAGACGGGCAGAGGGCACACGAGCCCTGAGGTGTCGAGAGTCGTGGCATGCGCCACCTCAGGTGTGTCCTTCGCTGTCATGTGGATGTCTCCTTCAATAGTTTCGGTTTCCTACAGCGTCGGCAATCCATCGGCGCCTAGCATCTCGTTGAAGTACGTGGTGTACTTTGCTCCTCCATCGGGGGACACACCGACAACGATCCCTTCGGCAAAGCTGTCGTACGTGTTGATCGCGTGCACGATGGCGCCCGTCGACGGCCCGACGAGGAGTCCGTCCTCGCGGTGCAGTCGCAGTGTCATCTCGTAAGCGGGGTCGTCTGGTACGGCGACCACGTCGTCTATGACGCTGCGGTCGAGGTTCCCCGGTTCGTTCGCTTCTGCGAAGCTCTTCAGCCCGGGAAGCCGGTGGCCCTTCTGTGGTTCTATCGCGATGATCCGCACGTCAGGGTTCCGCTCCTTCAGGTAGCGCCCGACCCCGGTGAGAGTTCCACAGGTGCCGAACCCTGCAAAGAACGCAGAGACCTCTCCCTCTGTCTGGTTCCAGATCTCCGGCCCCGTCGTCTCATAGTGAGCACGGACATTCTCCGGGTTCTCATACTGATCCGGCATGACGTAACGCGATCCTCCTTCAGACGCCAGGAGTGAGTGGGCAAGCGCTATCGCGCCGTCTTTCGGGTGGTCGACGGGGCAGAGCTCGTCGGGCGTCTCCCAGACCTCGGCGCCGAGCATCCTCAGGATCGTCTTGGTCTCCTCAGGAACGCCGTCAGGGATCGTGATCGTGACCTTTACGCCGCTGGCGGCCCCGATCGCCGCGAGAGCGATTCCTGTGTTGCCTGAGGACGCCTCCACAATCTCGCGGTCCTCCAACGCGCCGCTTTCGAGGAGGCTGCGAATGAGATACGACGCAGCTCGGTCCTTGATCGAACCAAACGGGTTGAGCCACTCGAGTTTCAAGTACACGTTGTCAGCGGCCACCGTGTTCCGGACGCGTACGAGCGGTGTGGGGTTGTCGACGTCCGGGAGAAGATCGCGAATGTCCTCATACCTCCCGAGAGCGTGGTCGGACATCCGGGTGGGAGTCAATTGTGATGGAATAGCCATGATGAGTTCCTTCTGTTCGCACAAGAAGGCCCGCTCGTGCATAAGAGCCGAGCGGGCGGTGCGGGTCGTTGAATCTAGTTGGGGATGACTGCTACGAACCTCCGCGCGCGGCGTTGGTACACCTGCAACAACACATCGCTACGTTTGTGGGTCGGTTCGTCATGGCTTGCATGTTAACGAGCCTTCCAGGTCGACATGACGGTTTCTCGGCCAGCATGGAAGCAGAGATGCAACGCCAACAACCAGGACGATAGCCAACACGACAACAATCACCGCGGTCGAGGACAATACCCAGGATCTCCTCTGCCAAGGCCGACAAACCCTTCCCCGCCTCGTGAGCAAATGCGAGGCTGGATACAATGCTTCGGGCCAGGTTGCCTACGTTGATCGGGATTGCTAGCCCTGATCATGATCTGTCATGATA